>NZ_JBSHIT010000007.1:0-113898 GCF_053619115.1 Arthrobacter sp. NPDC055585 | reverse complement strand
GGCACCGGTAAACCTCACCTACCAGTGGCTGCGCGGCACCACCCCCATCAAGGGCGCCACCGCAACCACCTACACCCTCACCGCCGACGACGCCGGAGCCACCATCAGCGTCGAAACCACCGGCACCAAACCCGGCTACGCCACCACCACCAAACGCTCCAACCCCACCAGCAAAATCGGCACAGCCACCCTCACCGCACCGGCCCCCACCATCAAGGGCACCACCACCGTCGGCTCCACCCTCACCGCCACACCCGGCACCTGGGCCCCGGCACCGGTAAACCTCACCTACCAGTGGCTGCGCGGCACCACCCCCATCAAGGGCGCCACCGCAACCACCTACACCCTCACCGCCGACGACGCCGGAACCACCATCAGCGTCGAAACCACCGGCACCAAACCCGGCTACGCCACCACCACCAAACGCTCCAACCCCACCAGCAAAATCGCGAAGCCCAAGCCGCCGTTCACGGATGTCCCTGAAGGAGCCCAGTTCTTCGACGAGATCTCCTGGATGGCCTCGCGGGGCATCTCGACTGGTTACCAGGAAGCCAACGGCACCCGCACGTACCGGCCCGTTCAGCCGGTCAACCGTGATGCCATGGCAGCCTTCATGTATCGTCTGGCCGGCAGCCCGGACTTCACGCCGCCCAAGAAGTCGCCCTTCAAGGATGTTGCGCCCGGCACGCAGTTCTACCGTGAGATCACCTGGCTGGCTTCGGAAGGCATATCCACAGGATGGGTAGAAGCCAATGGTTCCCGCACGTACCGGCCGCTTCAGCCGGTCAACCGTGATGCCATGGCAGCGTTTATGTACCGTTTTGCCGATTCGCCTGATTACAACGCGCCCGGGAAATCGGCCTTCACGGACGTGGCGACGGGCAACCAGTTCTACAAGGAAATTTCCTGGCTCGCCTCAACGGGAATTTCCACGGGCTGGAAGCAAGCCAACGGCAAGGCTGCCTTCCGCCCGGTAACCGCTATCAACCGTGACGCGATGGCGGCCTTTATGTTCCGCTATGACGCCCGTTTCGGGAAGTAACAGAAAAAGCGGATACACGAAATGAGCCTCCCGGAAGCCTGCTGAACCAGCAGTATTCCGGGAGGCCTTTCTCTTCTACGCCGGCGTCACCGTTGTCCGCCGGCAGGCGGCAGTCCGAAAGGTGGCGGGCTCACCGCCGGTCCCGTCGGCGGGCTACGTTTTCAAAGCCGCGTCGGCGCCATCCAGCCGGAATCAGCGGGAATTGCCCGTGCTGCGCGCCCGCCGCCGCGCTTCAGATGCAGCTGCGGCATACCCCGCCGCATAGCCGTCTTCGTAGCCTGCCGCGTGGCCGTCGTCGTACCCGGCGTTGTAACCGGTCCGTGTGCCCGCACGGCGGCCGTCCTCAAACGCCTCCGCGCTTCCCTGCCTGAACATGTCCTCAGCCGCCGGACGGAGCAGTGCCCTGGCACCAACCGTGTCCTCATCCGCCTTAACCAGCGGCTCGAGCCCTCTCACCAGGGCTACGGGAAACCCGGTCGCCTTGCCCTTAACCAGGTCTGCAGCCGCAGCGATCTCATCGGCCACGGCAGAGACAGTGGCGGACATGGGCCGGCCGGAAGCATCGGGAGTGCCGCGCAGGTCCAGCAGGACATTCAGTCCGGCGGCACCGATCGCCGCGTCGGTCTGCCCCTGGCGCCACGGACGGCCGAGCGTGTCAGTGATGACGACGCCGATGTCCACGCCAAAGTCCCGCTTCAGCCCCCGGCACAGGTCCCGGGCGGAGGCGTCCGGATCGGCGGGAAGCAGCAGGATGGTCCCGTCCGGAGTGTTGCTGGCGTCCACGCCGGCAGCCGCGGCGACAATACCCAGCCGGTTCTCGACGATCCGGGTGACACCGCCGGGATGTTCCCGGGTGGCCACCACACGGACGGTTTCCTGCTCCACTGCGTCGTCGCGGAGCCCTGCGTCCAGAATGCGGCCTTCGGCTTTGGAAACGATCTTGGACGTCACGGCCAGGATGTCTCCGTCCCGCAGGTCCAGTCCGCAGGCTGCGCCGATGATCTTCACCAGGTCGTCTCCGGGCTGGATTTCCCCTATGCCGCGCACCGGGGTGAGCACCAGGGTGCCCGAGGCAGCCGGAGCGTGGCTGGTACCGGGCCGAAGGTCTTCCAGAGTCACCGGTGCAGCTCCGGCAGTACTGAAGCACCGAATACTTCGATCCAGTCGCGCTGGTTACGTCCCACATTGTGCAGATAGACACGGTCGAACCCGAGGTCCAGGAATTTCTGGATGTACGCCCGGTGGACGTCCGGGTCCTCGGAAATGAGCAGCCGTCCGTCAAAGTCCTCGGGCCGCACCAGGCGGGCCATCTGCTCCAGCTCGAAGGGCGAGCGGATGTCCGCCTTGGGGAACTTCATGCCGCCGTTGGGCCATTCGGTCATGGCGTTGGCGAGGGCCTCTTCGTACGTGGGCGCCCAGCTCATGTGCAGCTGCAGGACCTTGGGCATTGTGTCCGGATCCTTGCCGGCCTCGCGGGCACCGGCGTCGAACCGGGCAAAAAGGCCTTCAATCTTCTCCAGCGGCGCACCCACAGTAATCAGGCCGTCGGCATGCTTTCCCGCGCGCTTGGCCGTTACCGGCCCGGCGGTGGCCACGAGGATCTCCGGGGCAACTTCGGGCATGGTCCAGAGGCGGGTGGATTCCATCTTGTAGAACGTGCCGCTGTGCCGCACGTCCTTGCCTGCCAGTGAGGCGGCGAAGAGCTTGGAAATGATCTCGATGGCTTCGAACATCCGGTTGATGCGTTCCGGTGCCTCGGGCCAGTACTGGGCGGTGATGTGCTCGTTCAGTGCCTCGCCGGATCCCAGGCCCAGCCAGTGCCGGCCCGGGTACATCGCAGCCAGCGTGGCGGACGCCTGCGCCACCATTGCCGGGTGCCAGCGGAAGGTGGGTGCGGTAACCCCGGGCCCAATGTCTCCCTTGGTCCGCTCCCCCAGCGCAGAGAGGACGTTCCACACGAACGCCGACTGTCCCTGCGCCGGAACCCACGGCTGGAAATGGTCCGCCGCCATGACGCCGGAGAAGCCGTGTTCCTCGGCGTAGGCGGACAGTCCCACGGCCTCAGTGGGGTGGAACTGCTCGAGCATGGCCGCATAGCCGATCCGCAACGGGGTTTTCATGCAGCCACTATAGGCCAGCAAAGATACCCCGCCGGGGAACGGCGTGTTTCGGGCGTGCTAAATTCAGCCGCGCGCGGTGACCTGAGGAAGGAGGTCCTCGGCGGGCGGGGTCCACACGGCCGGATCGGCCTGGACCTGGTCGCCGGAACGGATGTCCTTGACCTCGTGGGTGCCGTCTTCGGCGGTGAACCAGACAAACGGAATGCCGCGGCGGTCCGCGTACTTGATCTGCTTGCCGAACTTCTCGGCTTTGGCTGCCACTTCGACGGCGATGCCGCGCCCGCGCAGCGCCGCGGCGACGTCCTGTGCGGCGGACCATGACTCGTCGTCGGCCAGGGTTACCAGGACGGCGGTGGGAACCGAGCGGCTGGCCTCGGCGAATTCCTGGCTGAGGATGCGCATCACCAGCCGGGTGACACCGATGGAGAGCCCGACGCCGGGGAAGGTCCTGTTGCCCTTGGAGGCCAGGGAATCATAGCGGCCGCCGGAGCAGATGGACCCGAGCTGTTCGTGGCCAACCAGCACCGTTTCATAGACAGTTCCGGTGTAGTAGTCCAGTCCACGCGCGATCGACAGGTCCGCGATGACCTTGCCCGGGGCACGGCGGGCGGCTTCGGCGATGACCTGTTCCAGCTCGTCCAGGCCGGTGTCCAGCAGCTCGTTGTTAACCCCGAGGGCACGGACCTGCTCCACGAAGGACACATCATCCGTGCGGATGGAGGCGAGCTCCAGCGCCAGGGAGGCCTGCTCCGCGGTGGCACCGAGTTCTTCCTGCAGCAGTTCGGCGACCCGCTCCGCACCGACCTTTTCCAGCTTGTCGATGCTGCGCAGCACACCGGCGGTGTCTTCCAGCCCGATGCCGCGGTAGAAGCCTTCGGCCAGCTTGCGGTTGTTGACGCGGATCCGGAAATCCGGGATGGGAAGGGCTCCGAGTGCTTCGGCAATGACCAGCGCCAGCTCGACGTCGTACCGGAACGGCAGTTCGCCGTCGCCCACCACGTCAATGTCCGCCTGCGTGAACTCGCGGGCGCGGCCTTCCTGCGGGCGTTCTCCGCGCCAGACCTTCTGAATCTGGTAACGGCGGAAGGGGAAGGCCAGGTGTCCGGCGTTCTCCACCACATAGCGTGCAAACGGAACCGTCAGGTCAAAGTGCAGGGCAAGCTGGTTCGGGTCCTGCTTGGCCGGGGTGTCCCCCTCCTCCGCCTGCAGCCGGCTCAGCGCGTAGACTTCCTTGTCGATTTCGCCCTTGCGCAGCAGCTGTCCAACGGTTTCCACCGCACGGGTTTCGATGTTGGCGAAGCCGTGAAGTTCAAAGGTGCGGCGCAGTACGTCCAGCACATGGAGTTCAACGAGGCGCTCCTGCGGTAGCCATTCAGGGAAACCGGACAGTGAGGCCTTGCGTGCCATGCGGCAGACTCCTTAGGGATCAGGCGGCCAGCTGCGCGGCGCGGGGCAGCGCGCGGCGGGCCAAAGACTGGGAAAACACACAGGCGGCGTGCCTAAACTGTGTGCGGCACCCATTTTAGCTGTTCCCGGGCTCCGGACCGCCATTGCAGGGTTCCAGGGCCCGAAGCACCCATTCCGCATTCCCTACCCCAGGAGGACGGCAGTGAGAGCCGCCAACCAAAACAACCGGACCGCCCGGCAGCTGCGGGTCCGCATGGAGGCCAGAGAGGCGTTCGAGCGCGAACTCCGCCGCCGCCGGCTTCGCGACAACGCCTTTGCGGGAGCGGCCGGAATGCTTGTCCTGGCGCTGACGGTGGCGCTGCAGGTCTTCTGGTTCTCTTCCAACCCCACCGCAGATGACCTGGAACAGCTCAGGGACCAGGCACGGATCGAGCAGAGCGCCCCGGCTCCGTCCCCGGAGCAGGCTTCCCCGTCGCCCGGCCCATGACCCGGCTGCGCAGGGACTCCGTAATAACGCAGGAGACCGGCGGGTACCCGATAATGGGTAAGGTAACGTCAGGGCTTGAAGTTCCGGGAACATTTTGCCGCCGACGGCGCGGCAGACGGCGCCCGGTACGGACAGCCTTCAACCCGGTGACGAGAGATTCGTTTACCCTGAAGTAATGGCTCTGCGGGATTCGCTCAGCGGCCATCCATCGAGTGAAAGACTTTTAGCGGTGACAGACAGTCAGAAATCCGACGAAACCACCGGGAACGTTCCGGAAACCCAGCGGCCCTCAGCCCCCAGCCCTGCAGCATTTGCGGCCCGGCGTCCGGCGCCCGCTCCGGCAGCCCCGCGTCCCGGAGCCGCTGCGCCGGCACCCGTAGTGGCTGCTCCCGCTGCGCACACAACTCCGCTTGACGAAGCCGCGCAGTTTGCCCGCGTCGAGGAGGACGGACACGTCTTCCTGATCGTTGAAGGCGAAGAATTCCCCGTTGGGCAGTACCCCGATGCCACCCGCGAGGAAGCACTGGCCTACTTCGTGCGCAAGTACGACGACGCCGTCAGTCAGGTGATCCTGCTGGAACAGCGCATTGCCGCCAAGGCACCGGCATCAGACATGCACAAGACCCTGAAGCACCTGGCTGCCCAGGTGGCAGAGCGCAAGATGGTCGGCGATGTGCTGGCACTGGATGCCCGCATCGCCCAGCTGCAGGCCGGGATCAAGGCCGCCGAGGCAGCCGAGCGCGCCGAAGCGGAGGCTGTCCGGGCCCGTGAGCTCGCTGCCCGCGAAGCAATCGTGGCCGAAGCCGAAGAGATCGCTGCCAAGGACCCTGCCACCATCCAGTGGAAGACCAGCAGCAACCGGATGAACGAGCTGTTTGAAGCGTGGAAGGCAGCGCAGAAGAACGGCCCCCGTCTGGGACGCAGCAACGAAGATGCGCTGTGGAAGCGTTTCCGCTCCGCACGCACCGTCTTCGACCGGCACCGCCGCGCCTACTTCTCCCAGCTGGACAATGAGAACGCCGAGGCCAAGCGCGCCAAGGAAGCACTGATTGCCCGCGCCGAAGCGCTCTCTGATTCCACGGACTGGGGCAACACGGCCGCCGAGTACCGCCATCTGATGGACGAATGGAAAGCTTCCAAGCGCGCCAGCCGCAAGGACGACGACGCCCTGTGGGCCCGTTTCCGTGCCGCGCAGGACAAGTTCTTCGCTGCCCGTCAGGCTGCCAACGAAGTCATCGACGAAGAGTTCGCTGCCAACCTCGTGGTCAAGGAAGCCCTGCTGAAGGAAGCCCAGGAAATCCTTCCCGTCACGGACCTGAACGCTGCCCGCAAGGCCCTGCAGTCCATCCGGGACCGCTGGGAAGAGGCAGGCAAGGTTCCCCGCGCTGACATGGGCCGCATGGAAGCCGGCATCCGCAAGGTCGAGGAAGCCGTGAAGGCAGCCGAGGACGAGCACTGGCAGCGCAGCAACCCCGAGACGAAGGCACGCACCAACAGCGCGCTGACCCAGCTCGAGGCTGCAATCGCCACCCTGCGCGAGGAACTCGCTGCAGCGGAGAAGGACGGCAACGCGAAGAAGATCGCCAACGCCCGTGAAGCCCTTGAGGCTCGCGAGCAGTGGCTCGAGACCCTTCGCCGTTCGGCCCAGGACTTCTCCTAGGCAGTAGGTCTCCCAGACACTAGGCACCACAGGCCCGGACCCCGCTTTTCCACAGGCGGGGTCCGGGCCTTTCGCTTTTCCCGGCAGGCAGGAAGTCTTGGGGAATGATCCTCCCCTGCCCGGATCCCGGCGGCATCCCCGAGGTGACGTCCACGGGCGGCGCTATCTTCCACGCCGGCGGCGTCTTCACCCTTCCGGAGCTGCAGGGCATGTGCCGGGACGGACTGGTGACGCACGTGTACGGCTCAACGTTCCTGCGCTGGGATGTGCAGGCCTCCCCGCTGGCACGCGCCCTGGCGGCGCAGAACAGCCTGCCGCAGCCGGTACGCGGCCGCTACGCCTTTGGCTGGCTCACTGCCGCCTGGATTTACGGCTGCGCGCCGGCACCGGACCGGCTGGCACTGCTGACCGACTTCCGCCGGCGCAGTACAGCCTTGCCGCCGTTCAGCGGCGCCGTGCTGCATGAAGTGGCCCTGGGCCCGGCCGACCGGACCCGGCTGGGACCCGTGCCGCTGACGGGCCCGCTGCGGACCGCGTACGACGTCGCACTGCATTTCGCGCCGGAGGAATCAGTTCCGGTGCTGCTCGCCATGGCCGCCGGCCCCGGCTTGAACTGCCGGCCTGCGTACCTGCGCACACTGCTTCAGGGCGGCCACCGCATCCCGGGGACCCGGCGCGCGCTGGCCGCCGTCGATCAGGTTGAATTCGAGCAGGCGAAAGCGGAGCTGCCGGCAGGCGAGGCAGCCGGGCGATAACCCGGCGCAGGTCCCTATACCCGGCGCTGGTCCCCGGTGGTCCGGTAGACGTCGTAGACGCCGTCGATCCGCCGGACGGCGCTGAGGATGTGACTGAGGTACTTGGGATCGCCCATCTCAAAGACGAACTTGGACATCGCCACGCGGTCGCTGGAGGTGTTCACACTCGCCGAGAGGATGTTCACGTGGTTTTCGGAGAGGACCCGGGTGACGTCGGAGAGCAGGGACTTCCGGTCCAGTGCTTCCACCTGAATTTCCACCAGGAACACCGAGGACTGCGTCGGTGCCCAGTCCACGGCCACAATGCGGTCCGGCTGGTCCCGCAGTTCCTGGACGTTGCGGCAGTCAGTGCGGTGCACCGAGACACCCGAACCGCGTGTCACGAACCCAATAATCGGATCCGGCGGCACCGGGGTGCAGCAGCGGGCAAGTTTCACCCAGACGTCGCCGACGCCGCGGACGGTCACGCCGGAGTCGGAGAACTTGGGCCGCTTGGCATTGGCTGAGGAAACCGGGGTCTCCGCAAGATCCTCCTCGGCACCCTGGTGTCCGCCCATGAGGGAGACCAGGTGCTCGATGACGTTCTGCGCCGAGGTGTGCCCGTCACCGACGGCGGCGTAAAGCGCCGAGATGTCCTGATGGTGCAGTTCCTGGGCCACGGCGATCAGCGCGTCGTGGGTCATTAGCCGCTGCAGCGGCAGGTTCTGCTTCCGCATGCCGCGGGTAAGCAGGTCCTTGCCCTTTTCGATCGCCTCTTCGCGGCGTTCCTTGGTGAACCACTGGCGGATCTTGTTCCGGGCCCGGGGGCTCTTGACGAAGCCCTGCCAGTCCTGGCTGGGGCCGGCGCCCTCGGCCTTGGAGGTGAAGATCTCCACCCAGTCGCCGTGCTGGAGCTCGCTGTTCAGCGGAACCAGTTTGCCGTTGACACGCGCGCCGATGGTCCGGTGGCCCACTTCGGTGTGGACGGCGTAAGCGAAGTCCACCGGAGTTGACCCGGCGGGCAGGGCCATAACCTCGCCCTTGGGGGTGAACACAAAGACTTCGCGGGCGTTGATCTCGAAGCGCAGTGAATCGAGGAACTCATCCGGGTCCGAGGTTTCCTGCTGCCAGTCCACCAGGGAGCGCAGCCAGCCCATGTCCGAATTGTCCGGAGCGGCTGATCCGTTCTTCGCGCCGTCCTTGTACTTCCAGTGCGCGGCCACACCGTATTCGGCGCGGCGGTGCATGTCGTGGGTGCGGATCTGGATTTCGACGGGCTTGCCGCCGGGACCGATCACTGTGGTGTGCAGTGACTGGTACATGTTGAACTTCGGCATGGCGATGTAGTCCTTGAACCGCCCGGGCAGGGGGTTCCAGCGCGCATGCAGTGCACCAAGGGTGGCGTAGCAGTCGCGGACCGAGTCCACGAGCACCCGTACGCCCATCAGGTCATGGATGTCATCAAAGTCTTTGCCCCGCACGATCATCTTCTGGTAGATCGAGTAGTAGTGCTTGGGGCGGCCGGTGATGGTGGCCTTGATCTTGACGCTGTGCAGGTCCTCGGCGATCTGGCTGCGCACGGTGGACAGGTACTTCTCCCGCTCCGGAGTGCGGTCCCCCACCATGCGGACAATCTCGTCATACACCTTCGGATGCAGTGCCGCGAAGGAAAGGTCTTCAAGTTCCCACTTGATGGTGTTCATACCCAGCCGGTGTGCCAGCGGAGCGAAGATTTCCAGTGTCTCCCGCGCCTTCCGGGCCGAAGACTCCGGGGAAACGAAGCGCCAGGTCCTGGCGTTGTGCAGGCGGTCCGCCAGCTTGATCACCAGCACGCGGATGTCCTTGGCCATGGCCACGACCATCTTGCGAACAGTCTCGGACTGCGCGGCATCGCCGAAGGTCACCTTGTCCAGCTTGGTGACGCCGTCCACCAGCATGGCCACTTCCGGGCCAAACTCGCTGCGGAGCTCATCCAGTGAGTAGGCGGTGTCCTCAACCGTGTCATGCAGCAGGGCGGCCGCGAGGGTGGTGCCGGTCATTCCCAGCTCGGCAAGGATGGTGGCGACGGCAACCGGATGGGTGATGTACGGGTCGCCGCTCTTGCGCTTCTGGCCCTCATGGCAGCGTTCAGCAACCAGGTATGCCCGCTGGATGAGATCCAGGTCCTCGCGCGGATTGCTGGCGCGGACCGTGCGCAGCAGCGGTTCGAGCATCGGTGAGTAGGCGGTGCCGCGTCCGGCCAGGCGGGCCAGCCGGGCCCGGGTTCCGTGCCGCCGGACCGGGGCAGGTTTGGGCGCAGGCTTCGGGGCAGGGGTGAGTTCCTGCCCGGGCCCAGGTTTAACCTGGACTGCCGCAGGCGTCTTGCTGCCCGAACCCTTCTCCGGGGAGTTCACCGTTCCCGGGACAGAGTTATTCTCCCGGTCTTTTCCTGCGCTTTCGGCAGGCGTCGCGCTCTCGGCCAACTGCTGCCCTTTCTTTCCAGATATCTGCCCAGTCTATGCCCCCGGACTGCTGCACTTACACCACCGGTTCCGTTCTTCCCCTGACGGGAGTAACGGAACCGGCGGAAGCAAAGCGGTGTGGGACTTAGGTGGCGGCTGCGGGTGCTGCGGCCGAAGCCTCGTGCTCACGCCGCTCAGTAACCCGCTTGCTGTGCTTCACGATCTCCGGCTCGCGGCGGCGCAGCCAGGCGTACAGCGGTGCGGCCACAAACAGGGTTCCCAGGGTGCCCAGGATGATGCCGATGAACAGCGCCAGGGAGAGGTCCTTCAGGGTGCCGGCGCCGAGCAGGTAGGCACCGATGAACAGCACCGAAGCGACGGGCAGGACGGCTACAACGGAGGTGTTGATCGAGCGCACCAGCGTCTGGTTCACGGCCAGGTTTACCTGTTCCGCGAAGGTCCGCTTGGTCTGTTTCTCCAGGTTGGCCGTGTTCTCCCGGATCTTGTCGAAGACCACCACCGTGTCATAGAGCGAATAGCTCAGGACGGTCAGGAAACCGATGATGGCCGACGGCGTCACCTCAAATCCGCTGAGCGCGTACAGCCCTGCAGTGACGATCATGACCACCACCAGGCCGGTAATTGCGGCCAGGGACATTTTCCAGGTCCGGAAGTACAGCGCCATCAGCAGGGCCGCGAGGGCCACGAAGACAATAAGGCCGATCAGGGCCTGACGGCTGACGTCATTGCCCCAGGTCGGGCCAATGAACGTGGAGGTCACCTGGTCCTCATTGACGCCGTAGCCCTCGGCCAGGGCGGTCTTGACGGCCAGCGTCTGGTCGTCGCTCAGTTCCTCGGTCTGGATGCGCATGGTGCCCGGGGAAATGTTAGTCACCCGCGGGTCGGAGCCGGAGACAATTTCGTTCACGGCTTCCTCGCCCACGGACACCGAGGTGTCCTGGACGCCGGAGACCGTGAATTCCGAGCCTCCGCGGAAATCGATGCCCAGGTTGAAACCGCCCTTGACGACCGGAATCAGAATGGAGAGGAGGACGGCGGCAGCGGCAACCATAAACCACAGCCGGTAGCGGCCCACGAAGTTGTAGGACCGCTTGCCGGTGTAGAGCTCATTGCCGAACCTGGCGAACGCGGGAAGCTTACCCATCAGTTGCCCTCCTTCTCCGCGTCGCGGCCGGAGCCTGCCATTGAATCCTGTTTATCCTCTGCCTCACCGGGCTTGTCGGATGTGTCTTTACCGCTGCGCTCCGCAGCTGCCCGGCGCTCAGCGATGGTCATGCGGCGCTCAGCCTCGCGGGCGGCACCCTTGTTCTTGGTCTTGGCGGTGCTCGCTGCCTTGGAGGCACCGGCGGCCTTGCCCGCAGGAGCAGGGGCAGCGGCGTCGTTGTCCGCGTCAGCGGCTGCCGGCTCGCGCAGGCGTCCGGCACCGCGGTACACGGGCACAGCTCCCAGGCGGGTTGCGTCCAGCCCGGACCACTTGTGGCCCTTGCCGAAGAACTTGGTCTTGGCCAGCAGCACCATCACCGGGTGGGTGAACAGGAAGACGACGAGCAAGTCGGCAATTGCGGTCAGGCCCAAGGTGAAGGCGAAGCCCCGCACGTTGCCCACCGCCACGAAGTACAGCACGACGGCGGCGAGCAGGTTCACTGCCTTGGATGCCAGCACGGTGCGTTTGGCACGCTTCCAGCCGTTGTCGACGGCGGAGACCAGGCCCCTGCCGTCGCGCAGCTCGTCGCGGATGCGCTCGAAGTAGACGATGAAGGAGTCGGCGGTGAGGCCGATGGCCACAATCAGGCCCGCAACACCTGCCAGCGAGAGCCGGTAGTTGTGTGACCAGCCGAGGATCGCGATGGCCAGATAGGTCAGGATACCTGCGACGATCAGCGAGGTGATGGTCACGAAGCCGAGCGCCCGGTACTGGAAGAGCGAGTACACGGCAACCAGGATCAGGCCGATCACACCGGCGATCAGGCCCATACGGAGCTGGTCGGCGCCCAGCGTGGCGGAAACCTGCTGCTCGCTCTGAATGTCGAAGCTGATGGGCAGGGCACCGTACTTCAGCTGCTCGGAGAGCGCCTTGGCGGTTTCCTGCGTGAACTGTCCGGTGATCTGGGCATTGCCGTCAGTGATCAGGACGTTCATGGACGGGGCGGAGATGACCTGTCCGTCCAGGACAATGGCGAACTGGTTCTGCGGGGAGCCGTCGCCGAAGCCGAGCAGCCGCTCGGAGACGGCGCGGAACTTCTCCGTGCCTTCGCCGTTGAAGTCCAGGTTCACGGCCCATTCGTTCAGGGACTGGCCCTGGCCGCCCTGTGCCATGCCAAAGCTGGCGTCTTCAAGCATTGAACCGGGAACTTCCACCGGCCCCAGGATGTACTTGCCGGCGGTGCCCGGCTCACAGGCCACCATCGGTTTGTCTGCCGGAGCAGGTTCGACCGAAGCTTCGAGCGCAGCGGGATCCAGGCAGTTCGTGGACTCGAACTCCTTGTACAGCTCGGGGGTCACCCAGTTCATGTCCGAACCGTTTTCCGGTTCAGCCGTGGGCTGGGGCAGCGCCTCGTCCGGGGTCGGCGTTTCCGCCGCGGGTGCCTGGCCCGGTCCGCCCATGATGACGGAGCGGAACTCCATGGCAGCCGAGGCCTGGATCAGTGCCCGGGTCTCGGCCGTGGGCGTGCCCGGAAGCGAAACGACGACGTTCCGGCCGGACTGCGTGGTGATCTCAGCTTCGGAGACGCCGCTGCCGTCCACGCGCTGGCGGATGATCTCCACAGCCTGGTCCAGCTGCTCCTGGCTGATCTGCGAATCACCGCCCTGCACCTTGGGGGCAAGGATCATCTGGGTGCCGCCCTCGAGGTCAAGGGCGAGCTTGGGAGTCCAGCTGGCGTTGCTCCACATGGAGCCGCCGCCGAGCAAAAGGGCCAGGGCAGCAAAAAGGACGCCCAGCCAAATGAGCGTCTTTTTTGCTGCCGGGCCGGAGCCGGTTCGAGGCATAGGGGTTTTCCTTTAGGGCGTAATCGCCGGAGACAGGTGGATCCGGCGGGCCTGCGTCAGTGGTCTTGCCCGCAGGTCCTCGGAGAGTCTAGTTGTCTTTCTTGTTCTCACGGTCGAGGCGCTTGAGCGTTTCGTCCGGGGTCTCATCCTGCGGCGCCTCGGCAGCGGCATCACGCGGACGCTCCTGCGCAATCTCACCGGTAAGCGAAGATGCATCATCCGGAACGACGGCGTCCTCGGTTTCGGTTTCTTCGGGCTGGGCAGAGACAACCTTGGTCAGCGCCTGCAGGTGGATGGTGGCGGTGTTGCCGGGAGAAAGTTCCAGGACAGCCTTATTCTCTTCCTGGTCCACGGAAACGATGGTGCCGAAGAGACCGAACTGGGTCATTACCTCAGTTCCGGGAACCATCTGGGTGCGCTGCTCCTGGATGGTCTTCTGGGTCTTCTTCTGCTTGCGGAACATCATAAAGATGAACACACCAAGCAGAAGCGGCAGCAGGAGGCTGGACAGCGAAAAACCGCCCTGAGCGCCTGTATCGGTGGTCGTCTGGGCCAAGACATTCAAGAACACGAAGGGTTCCGTTTCTGTTGCGGTATGTATCGGTATGCCGGAATCAGCGCACCGGCGGAGCGGACGTCAAAACAGTCTAAGGGGAAAACGCCTCACCGGGCGCTTAAGTTTCCGCCTGCTTTTCATTGTGCAGTCATCTGCCGCCGAATGCATCCCGGGGCAGAAGCTGCTCAGTCCTGGCCGGGCTCCCCCGGCGCAGGTGCTGCCTCGCCCGTAAACAGTGCCTCGGGGATGAGCTGGGCAGCGGCGTCGGGCATCCGCAGACCAAGGTGTTCCCAGGCCGCGCGGGTGGCAATGCGGCCGCGCGGCGTGCGGCCCAGCAGGCCCTCGCGGACCAGGTAGGGTTCCGCCACGGTCTCCACCGTTTCCGGCTCTTCGCCGACGGCGATGGCAAGGGTTGACAGACCCACCGGTCCCCCGCCGAACTTGGTCACCAGAGCATGCAGCACGGACCGGTCCAGCCGGTCCAGGCCGCGCTCGTCCACCTCATACATATCCAGCGCAGCCCCGGCGGAGCGGGCATCGATCTGGTCGATGCCGTGGACCAGCGCCCAGTCACGCACCCGCCGCAGCAGGCGGTTGGCAATACGGGGTGTTCCCCGGGAGCGGCCTGCAACCTCGGCGAACCCGGCGGAGTTAACCTTCATGTCCATCAGCATGGCCGAGCGGCGAAGCACCAGTTCAAGTTCAGCCGTGGAGTAGAACTCGAGGTGCCCGGTGAAGCCGAACCGGTCACGGAGCGGGCCGGGAAGCAGGCCGGCGCGGGTGGTGGCGCCAACGAGGGTGAACGGCGGCAGGTCCAGGGGAATGGCTGTGGCGCCGGCTCCCTTGCCCACCACAATGTCCACGCGGAAGTCCTCCATGGCCATGTAGAGCATTTCCTCAGCCGGACGGGACATCCGGTGGATTTCATCCAGGAACAGCACCTCCCCTTCCGTCAGGGAGGAAAGGATGGCCGCCAGGTCTCCGGCATGCTGGATCGCCGGCCCCGAACTGATGCGCAGCGGCGCATTCATCTCCGCTGCGATGATCATGGACAGCGTGGTCTTGCCCAGCCCGGGAGGTCCGGAGAGCAGCACATGGTCAGCGCTGCGTCCGCGCAGGCGGGAGGCCTCCAGGACCAGGGAAAGCTGTTCGCGGACCCTTTTCTGGCCTACAAAGTCATCGAGGTTCTTTGGCCGCAGGGCTGCTTCAATGGCCTTGTCATCCGGGTCGGGGGCAGCTGCGGTCAGCGCTTCGGAGGCTGCCACGCTAGCCTGCCCGCTGCGGGGACCGCGCACGGGCGCCGTCCTGGCCCAGGCGGCGCAGGGTCAGGCGCAGGATTTCTGCCACGTTGCCGGCAGCGGCTGCGTCGGGGTGTTCTGCGGCCGTGGCTTCAACTGCGGCGGCAGCGTCCTTTTCCGACCAGCCCAGTCCGGTCATGGCGGAGAGAACCTGATCGTTCCAGGCAGGTACGCCGGCCGGGGCTTCCTCGGTGCCGAGCGGAACCAGCTTGTCCGCCAGCTCCAGCACGATCCGCCGCGCACCCTTGGGCCCGATCCCGGGAACCTTGCTGAAGGCCTTGTCATCCCCTGTGGAGGCAGCGATCCGTACAGCTTCCGGAGTATGGACGGCCAGCACGGCGAGGGCGATGCGGGGGCCCACTCCGCTGACCCCGAGCAGCGTTTCGAAAACTTCACGCTCCCCCGGTTCAGCGAAGCCGAACAGGGTCATTGAATCCTCGCGCACAATAAGTGCCGTGTGCAGCAGCGCTTCGGCTCCGGTCCGCAGGGACATCAGGGTCTGTGGAGTCGCCTGCACGGCCATGCCGATGCCGTTGACGTCAAGAACGGCGGAGGCAGTGCCGACGTAGGTTACGACGCCGCGTAGGGAGGCGATCATGGGGAAACTCCGTGCGTTGATCCGGGAACAAAATAGAACATATCTACGAACAGCCTACTGTCCCGGCCCCGGTTTGCCGGAACTTTAGTAGCGGGGGCGTTTCGCTTTGGCTTCTGCTTCCGCCCACAGCCGCTGTGCGGGGGTGAGCCCCGAAGCGGCCGGTCCACCGCCCGAAGACGCCGATCCCTGGGTGGCAGCCTGGCCCGGTCCCACAGCGCCGCGCCGCCAGGCATGCGCGATAGCCAGCGCGAGGGCATCGGCGGCGTCGGCCGGACGCGGCATTTCGGTGAGCCGCAGAATCTTGGTGACCATCCGTCCCACCGCTTCCTTGTTGGCCGACCCCGACCCGGTCACGGCCGCCTTCACCTCGGTGGGGGTATGCAGGGCCACCGGAATCCCGCGGCGGGCGGCAGCGGCAATAACGACGCCGGAAGCCTGGGCTGTGCCCATAACGGTGCTGACATTGAGCTGGCTGAATACGCGCTCCACGGCAAGTACATCCGGGGAATGCGTATCCAGCCAGAGCTCAATCGCTTCGGAAATTGCCAGCAGCCGCGCATCGAGGGCGGTTCCGGCCACCGTTCCGGCAACCCCCACGGCCACCATGGTGGCGCGCCGGTTACCTTCGACGTCGACTACGCCCAGTCCGCAGCGGGTCAGTCCCGGGTCAACACCCAGGACCCGGAGAGGCACGCGGTGCTCAGTCTTCTTCGAGCTGCGCGAAAACGTCCGCGGAGATGTCGGCGTTGGAGTAGACGTTCTGGACGTCGTCCAGTTCTTCCAGGGCGTCTACAAGCTTCATGAACTTCCGGGCGGCGTCGGCTTCCAGATCCACCAGCATGGAGGAAACGAACTCGACTTCATCGGTCTCGTATTCGATGCCGGCTTCCTCGAGGGCCGCCACCACGGCACGCAGGTCCGTGGGATCGCAGTGGATCTCGAAGTTGTCGCCGGATTCCTTGACCTCGTCAGCACCGGCGTCGAGCACAGCCATCAGCAGGTCGTCTTCGGTGAGTTCCTTCTTGGGCAGGGAGACAACGCCCTTCCGGTTGAACATGTAGGAGACCGAGCCGGGGTCGGCAACCGAGCCGCCGTTGCGGGTGATAGCCAGGCGGACCTCGGATGCGGCACGGTTCTTGTTGTCCGTGAGGCACTCGATCAGCACGGCGGATCCCTGGGGTCCGCGTGCTTCGTACATGATTTCCGTGTAGTCGACGACTTCGCCGGTCAGGCCGGCTCCGCGCTTGATGGCGCGGTCGATGTTGTCATTGGGCACAGAGGTCTTCTTGGCCTTCTGCACGGCGAGTTCAAGTCCGGGGTTGCCAGCCATGTCGGCACCGCCGGCACGCGCTGCAACTTCGATGTTCTTGATCAGCTTGGCAAAGGACTTGGCACGCTTGGCATCAATTGCGGCCTTTTTGTGCTTGGTGGTTGCCCATTTCGAGTGGCCCGACATGCTTTACGCGTCTCCTCTGATCATCTGGATAAATAGTTCGTGGATGCGGCGCTCCCCCGTTACTTCCGGGTGGAATGAGGTGGCCAGCAGTTTTCCCGAACGCACTGCGACAATTCTAGCGACTGAATCTTCCGTGCCATTTCCAGCGTCAGGTCCGCCGTCGTCCATTGGGACCTGCGCCAGGACCTGCACGGAGGAGCCTACCTTCTCCACCCACGGCGCGCGGATAAATACTGCGTTCACGGGATCAGCCTGCCGGGAAGGATCCTGGCTGGGCAGGGACTGCAGTCCTTCAAACGGAAGGCTGGTCTCGAAGGACTCGCGCTGGCGGCCAAACGCGTTGCGCCGCACCACTATATCCAGCCCGCCCAGCGTCTGCTGCGGTTCCCCGGCGGCGTCCAGCGCCGGGTCGGTAATCCTGTCTGCCAAAAGGATCATGCCGGCGCAGGAGCCGTAAACCGGAAATCCGGAGGAAATCCTGGCCCGCACCGGCTCGGCGATTCCATACAGCCGCATCAGCTTGTCAATCGTTGTGGACTCACCGCCGGGCAGCACCAGTCCGTCCAGGGCGTCCAGTTCCGCCGGGCGGCGCACCAGTGTGGTCCGGGCCCCGGCAGCTTCCAGAGCCTGAACGTGTTCGCGGACTCCGCCTTGAAGTGCCAGCACTCCCACCAGCGGTGCCGCAGGGCCCTGTGGCGTGATTTCGGTCATTGGATCATTCTAGGTTGCCCGGCGCTTCCCGAACCGGTTCGTGACGGTGGGATATATTCGGTATCCATGAGTTCTTTCTCCATTCTGGTCGGCAAACTGGTCCGCGGCGCCTCACGGCTGCGCGGCGGGGGCTCTGCCCTCCCCGGCCTCGTTGTGGAGAAGATCGACCCGGATTTCATCCGGCGCACGCTCTCCACCCTGCCGCTCGGCGTCGCCGTAGTCTCCGGGACCAACGGCAAGACAACTACCACCAAGATGGTTGTTGAGCTGCTGGAAGGCCAGGGCCTGAAAGTCTTTACCAACCGGACGGGCAGCAACTTCACCCGCGGCGTGGCCGCTGCACTGCTTGGCGAGGTGGACCTGCGCGGCCGCCTGGATGCGGACATCGCGGTGCTGGAGCTGGACGAGGCGCATGCCGTGCACTTCGTCAAACTCATCCAGCCCCGTTATGCCCTGCTGCTGAACGTCCTGCGCGACCAGCTGGACCGTTTCGGCGAGATCGACAAGACCACCCGGCTGCTGGAGCAGATCGCCCGGGCCACCACTGAAACGGTGGTCCTGAACCGCGAGGATCCGCGGGTGGCTTCCATTGCGGAATCCCTCTCCGGCCCCAAGGTCGCCTACTTCGGCCTGGACGCGTCACTGCGCAGCACGTTCCCCAACGACGACGAGATGCGCGGCTCCCGCTCCGAAGCGATCGCCGCAGCCCAGCCCGCCGACGTCGTTCTTACCCGCGTTGCCGAGACCGAGGCGGACTTCCTCGTTGACGGTACGCCCACCACCACCGGGCTGAAGCTGCGCGGTGTGTACAACGTCTTCAACGCTGCCGCCGCACTGACCTTCGCCCGCCAGATCCTGGGCGCCAAGGCAGACCGGACAGCGCTGTTCGAGTCGCTGTCCAATGTTGAACCTGCCTTTGGCCGGGGCGAGTCCCTGACCGTCAACGGCGCGCCGCTGGAACTGGTGCTGGTGAAGAACCCTTCCGGGTTCCGCCTGGGCCTGAAGTCCTTCGCCGCACACGGCTACGCCACCATGATCGCCATCAATGACAACTACGCCGATGGCCGGGACATGTCCTGGCTCTGGGACGTGGACTTCGAGACCCTCTCCGGCGGCGTGGACATGGTGACCGGCGTCCGCGCCTATGACATGGCGCTGCGGCTGAAGTACGACGACGTTCCGGTGCGCGAGGTGATGCCGGACATTCCGGATGCACTCGCCAGGTTCATTTCCGGCGCCGGCACACAACCCATGCGCATCTTCTGCACGTACACGGCCATGCTTGCCGTGCGGCGCGAACTCTCCAAGATCACGAAGGTTGAGGTGGTCTCATGAGCCGGGACATCCACATTGTCCAGCTGTATCCGCGGGACATGAACATCTACGGCGACTGGGGCAACGTCCTGGTCCTGAAGCAGCGCCTCAAGTGGCAGGGCTACAACCCCGTGGTCACCGAGTACAACCCGGGCGACGAGTTCCCTTCCGACGCCGACCTGATCGTCGGCGGCGGCGGGCAGGACAGCGGACAGGTGGTGATCCAGCAGGATCTGCAGGCACTGGCACCCACGCTGCGTTCTCTCGCCGATGACGGCCTCCCGATGCTCGTGATCTGCGGGCTCTACCAGCTCTTTGGCCGCTTCTTCAAAACGCACGACGGCGTCCTCATCCCCGGCATCGGTGTCCTGGACATCGAAACCCACGGCGGACCGGACCGGCTGATCGGCAACGTGCTTTCCGTTAGTGAAGAGTTCGGCGAGATCCACGGCTATGAGAACCACAGCGGCCAGACCTTCCTGGGTCCGGATGCGAAGCCCCTGGCACTGGTTCGCAAGGGCGAGGGCAATAATTCCAAGGACGACACCGAGGGTGCCCGCTACCAGAACGTGGTGGCCAGCTACCTGCACGGTTCGCTGCTTCCCAAGAACCCGGCCATTGCGGACTTCCTGATCGAACAGGCCGTCACCCGCCGCTACGGCTGCTACGATCCGGCTCCGGTGTCCGATGCGGACCTTGCCGAGCTCGCCCGCCTCTCCGAGCTGGCCCGTTCCCACGCTGCCAACCGTCCCCGGTAGTTTCTGCCGGCCCGCTCCCTCGCCTGGGTGGCCGGCCGCCAACTGCATCCGACGCCGTTAGCTGGGGCCTGGGATTCCCAGCCGTCGTTACCGCTGTGGCAGTTGTGACCCCACCATTACCACCCGTAACGGTGAGTGGGAACCGTGGAAACCGTGGCCGCGTCCTACTGCGAACCTTCGAGGACTCTCGGTCTTTGGCGTCCCGTCATCCTTTGGGGAGCAAACGTCCCTATGAAGCCCTCTTAGCGGCAGTAACTCATCGAGGGTTCGGCTGCCTTCCCTCAAGACCGCGTTATCTCCCCGAACAATCCTGTCCCCTTCCCTGAACCAGCCAGACGGCGTGTCTCGGTTCCATTCGCGCACGTTCCCACCCGTGGTTACCGGTGGGACGGCCGTGATCCCACCGGCCCCATGCGCAACGATGAGTGGGAAACGCTGCAAACTCCCTCGGTCCTGGAGCACCACCCTCCACTCCACCCGGTCCTGGATTCCCGGCCGTCGTTACCCCTGTGGCAGTTGTGACCCCACCAGGCAACACCGTAACGCTGCGTGGGAACCTCGGCACATCGCTCCGAAGGTGACGCACCATCGATCGCCGGACGGGCCGGGTTAGGCGGCTTTAATACTCGAAGCGAGCTCTGCGAGCGAAGAGTTTCGTTGCCGCCGTTCCGGCCCGCCCGGCGGGCCCCACGCACGGACGCACGGACGCACGGACGCACGGACGGAAACTAACGAACAACCCGATACCGCAGATGCACCCCGTCACCGAACGACGCGTCCTCGACCAGCTCCAGATTCACCCGCTGGTCCAGCCCGCCAAACAGTGAGATGCCCGCACCGAGCAGTATCGGCACCACATGCAGCTGAATCTCGTCCACCAGCCCGCGCTGCAGGCATTGCCGTGAGATCCTCCCGCCGAGCAGGCTCACTGCCTTCTCACCGGCGTCGGCCTTGGCCCGCTCCACGGCCCCCGCGATGTCATCGACCACGAACGTGTACGTAACACCGTCCTTCACCACGGGTTCCTGTGCCTGATGTGTCATCAGGTAAACCGGCACTCCCGGCAGACCGCCGTAGGGTTCTTCCCCGTCCTCGACAGTCCGGGCCCGGTTGGCCCCGCCGACGACGGCGCCCACCTCCCCGACGACCCGGCTCACCAGTGCGGTGTCCTCGTCCGTCGCATCGACGTCGAACATCCAGTCCACGCCGCCTTCCGGATCCGCCATATACCCGTCCAGCGTCACCGTTGCATGTATCAGCACCTTCGCCATGACGAACTCCTCACCTGCGGTCGGCCATCAGTCGTGCTGGCCGTTCTACCGCCTGATCCGCTGCACGTCCAGCCTCCCCGGGAACCCTGAACGCGCAGTCCACGAAGTGGCTGGGAACCCAACGTCACCAACCGGCAGCCGGGCCGGGTTAGGCGGCTTTAATACTCGAAGCGTGCTCTGCGAGCAAAGAGTTTCGTTGCCGCCGTTCCGGCCCGCCCGCCGGGCCCAAGCCCGGGGGCCCAAGCCGCCGGGCGCAAGCCCACACCGCACAGAATTAGCGCGCAGAAACGTCCTCGGACACCAGCCACTCATGCGCCCCGTCCTCGCCTGCCCCCATGGACTCCACCACGGAGATCGTCCGCCGCCGAACCTCCGCCTGCTGCGCCTCGGATGCACACGCACCCTGCGGCAGGTCAGCAGCCACCGAGCACCAGCGGTACGGGTCCCGCACGATCACCGACGGCGCCCAGGCGAGGTCGCTGACCCGCCAGTCGGCGCCGTCGTTCTCCTGAACGAACTGCGCCCGGACAATCAGGCCCTCGTTGTTCACCGCGTACCACGGCGAAAGCTCGGTGACCGCGTTGCCTAGGCCGTACACAATCCACGTTCCGTTGTAGTTCTCGATCGGCAGCACCGAGTGCGTGTGGTGGCCGTAAATCAGGTCGAACGCGCCGCTGTCCGCCAGGGCATGGGCGGTTTCGGTCTGCTGGGAGTTCGGCATCGAGGCGTACTCTTCGCCGGCATGGACCGCACCGATCACAATGTCCGCACCCTGCTCCCGGGCGGCCTGGGCCCGGGAGATCATGTCTTCGGCGTCGAGCATGTCCACCTGCCAGGGATAGTCGGCCGTGAGTCCATTCAGCCCGTAGGTTGCCTGAATGACACCGATCCGCGCACCCGAGGTATCCAGAATGAGCGGAATCTCGGAGTCCGCTTCGGTCGCGTAGGAGCCCGTGTGCTCCAGACCCAGCGAGTCAAGGACGGCGAGGGTGCGGTTCAGCCCCTCGGTTCCGGCGTCGACGGTGTGGTTGCTCGCCGTAGTGCAGGCCTGATAGCCGACGGCGGCGGCAGCGGTCAGGATCTGCGGCGGCACGTTAAACATCGGGTAGCCGGCATACGGACCGTCCGCCTCGGCAACCGGGGTCTCCATATGGCAGACGGCGAGGTCCGAGCCGGAAACGTAGGGGCGCATGCCCTCAAGCAGCGGCTCGAAGTCCAGCGGCTGCTTTCCCGTTGCCGCAGCATCGACCCGTGCCTGGTCCCAGAGCTGAGGATGCACCAACAGGTCGCCGGCAAGCATCACTGTTGTGCAGCGAAGCCCGGGACACTCCAGGCGGGTGCCCGGCGTCGCAGACGGTTCGGGCGCGGGCTCTGCGGAGGACGACGCGGACGACGCCGCAGCAGAGGGAGATTCGCGGACCTCATCGGATGCCGCGCTGCACGCGCCAAGCACCAGCGAGGAAGCCAGTACCAGCGCTGCCAGGAGCTGTCCGCTGCGGGAAGCCAGTGGGCGGTGTCCGTTCATCATTCCCCCGAGTGTGTTTGCGTCAAGCCGCGTGCCGGTCCAATCCGACCAGGGATGAGCATACGCGGCCCGTCGGCTGGTTGAGCAGGCTACGCTGTGAAAGTCTTTATTCCCATGAGCAACGCACTACTTTCGCCAAGCACCCTGCCGTATGGCCTGCCGGATTTCGCAGCCATAACCACCGCTGATCTTCTCCCGGCGTTCAAGTCGGGAATGGAGGAACAGCTGGCCGAAATTGGTGCCATCACCTCCAATCCGGAACCGGCCGGTTTCGAAAACACGATCGCGGCGCTGGAGGCCTCCGGGCAGGTCCTGGCCCGGACGGTGTCCGTGTTCTCCAACGCGGTGATGTCCCATGCGACGGATGAGATCCAGGCCCTGCAGCAGGAAATCAGTCCGCGGCTTTCGGCGCACCAGGACAGCATCTACCAGGATCCAGCCCTCTTCGAGCGTGTGAACGCCATATCCGCCGAAGGCCTGGATGAGGAGTCCGCCCGCCTGCTTGCGGAATACCGCCGCCGCTTTGTGCGTGCAGGTGCGGCCCTGGACGACGCCGGCAAGGCACGGATGCGGGAGCTGAACACCCGCTTGTCCGAGCTGGGGACCACGTTCTCCCAGCGGCTGCTCGCGGACACGAATGACTCGGCGCTCGAGCTGGACGACGAAGCGGAACTCGAAGGTCTTTCCTCCGACGACGTAGCGGCTGCGGCGGCAGCGGCCCAGGCGGCCGGCTCCAGCGCCAAGTACCTGCTGACCCTCATCCTGCCGACCCCGCAGCCCGCCCTCGCGAAGCTGAAGAACCGGGACGTCCGGCAGCGGCTTTTCGAGGCATCGGTTCACCGCGGGTTCCGGGACAACGAGAACTCGACGCTGGCGGCAGCAGCCGAGATTGCCGCCCTGCGCGCTGACCGTGCAGCCCTGCTCGGGTACGAAAATCACGCAGCCTACGCTGTGGAGGACCAGACCGCACCCACGACCGGTGCCGTCGAAGAGATGCTCGCCAAACTGGTTCCCCCGGCTGTCCGCAACGCCGGGGCAGAGGCCGGAAAGCTCCGCGCTGCTGCGGCACGTGACGGGATCGACGACTTCCAGCCCTGGGACTGGGCGTACTACTCCGAGCAGGTCCGGCGCGATGAATATGCCGTAGACCTTGAGGCACTGCGTCCCTGGTTCGAACTTGAACGGGTCCTGCATGACGGCGTGTTCTACGCAGCCAACCGCCTCTACGGCATCACCTTCACCGAGCGGAATGACCTTACGGGGTACCACCCCGACGTCCGGGTCTGGGAAGTCCGGGACGAAGACGGGGCCGGGCTGGGCCTGTTCCTGGGCGACTACTTCACCCGGGACACCAAGAGCGGCGGAGCCTGGATGAACGAACTCGTCTCCCAGTCCCGTCTGCTGGGCCACCAGCCGGTCGTGGTGAACAACCTGAACATCTCCAAGCCGGCCGAGGGCGAACCCGCGCTGCTGACCTTTGACGAGGTCGTCACCGCCTTCCACGAATTCGGCCACGCGCTGCATGGCCTGTTTTCACAGGTCCGGTACCCGCTGTTTTCCGGAACGGCAGTGCCGCGCGACTTCGTGGAGTATCCGTCCCAGGTCAACGAGATGTGGATGCTGGACGACGAGGTGGCTGCGAACTTCGCCCGGCATTACCAGACGGGCGAGCCGCTGCCTGCCGGCACATTGGAGAAGATCCGAAACGCTTCCCTCTGGGGCGAGGGTTTCCGGACCGCAGAGTACCTCGGCGCCACCCTACTGGACTGGGCCTGGCATATGCTTCCCCCGGGCCAGGACCCCGTAGCGGATCCGGAGGCCTTCGAACACAAGGCGCTGATCGAGGCGGGAATCGACCCGGCCCTGGTTCCGCCGCGGTACCGCACCGGATACTTCAAGCACATCTACGCCGGAGGCTACTCCGCCGGCTATTACTCCTACATCTGGAGCGAAGTGCTCGACGCCGACACGGTTCAGTGGTTCACCGAGAACGGCGGGCTGAAGCGTGAAAACGGTGAGGCGTTCCGGAGCAAGCTGCTTTCGAAGGGCTACTCCGAGGATCCGCTGCAGTCCTTCCGCAACCTGCGCGGACGGGATGCGGACCTCGCTCCCCTGCTGGAACGCCGGGGCCTGTCCTGAAAACCATGCCCACCATTTCCTCCTGCCAGCGCCTGCAGCACGCCTGGTTCTCAGCCATCGCCTCGTCGACCGGCGGCCGTTCCTTCGGCACGCACGAATCGCGCTGGGTCTGGCTTCCGGCACGCCGGCAGCTGATGCTGATGTTCCCGGAAGAGATTTCCCCGGCGGGAATCCGTCCCGGGCTGGCCGAGGGCTCCCGGCTGGGTGCTTCCTCGGTCACTGCCTGGCTGGGCGGTTCCGTGGACCACGCACCGCTGGAGACCTTCGGTTTCCGCCGCGGGCCGCAGACCTGCTGGATGACCGCGCCGGTGCGCGCACCGCAGGCCTGGTCCGCTGAAGGAGCGGCGGTTGAAGTCCAGCCGCGGGAAGTAACCGGGGCGGACGCCGAGGAACTGCGGGTAGGACACTCACAGCCCCGGCAGGCCTGGCATATTGCCGCCCGTGATGCTGCCCGGATGACCGGGCGCGCCTATGCGTTCTACCCCACGGGGATTGCGGGGCTGTCCAAAGTGGCCGGCATCTTCTCCCTGGCAGTGGGAGCCTCCAGCCGGCGCAGGGGATTCGGCACCGCGCTGCTCAGTGCCGGTGCCGCCGCAGTGGAGGCTGCCGGTGCCGAGCACCTGGTGGTGAACGCCACCGCAGACGGCCAGGATCTGTGTTCAGCCCGTGGATTCTCCCTGGTTGGGCGCGGGCGTACGTACTCGATGGCGCTGGGCTAGCAAACAGCTGGGCTGCAAAAAAGCGCACCGGCTCCGGGAGAACCCCGGAACCGGCGCGCTTTTTGCTGCAGTGCCTACCAGCCGCGCTCAGCGAGACGGTGCGGCTGCGGAATCTCGTCCACGTTGATGCCGACCATGGCTTCGCCCAGGCCGCGGGAGGCCTTGGCGATCTCATCCGGATCGTCGTGGAAGGTGGTGGCCTTGACGATCGCGGCGGCCCGCTGCGCCGGGTTGCCGGACTTGAAGATGCCGGACCCGACGAACACACCGTCTGCACCAAGCTGCATCATCATGGCGGCGTCGGCCGGAGTGGCGATACCGCCCGCCGTGAAGAGAACCACGGGAAGCTTGCCGGCGGATGCGACTTCCTTGACCAGTTCGTACGGAGCCTGCAGTTCCTTGGCGGCAACGTAGAGCTCGTCCTCGGGAAGCGAGGACAGCCGGGCAATCTCGGTGCGGATCTGGCGCATGTGCATGGTGGCGTTGGAAACGTCGCCGGTTCCGGCTTCGCCCTTGGAGCGGATCATGGCCGCGCCCTCGTTGATGCGGCGCAGCGCTTCACCCAGGTTGGTGGCCCCGCAGACGAAGGGGACAGTGAACTTCCACTTGTCGATGTGGTTGGCGTAGTCCGCAGGGGTCAGGACCTCGGACTCGTCAATGTAATCGACGCCGAGGGACTGCAGCACCTGGGCCTCAACGAAGTGGCCGATGCGGGCCTTGGCCATCACGGGGATGGACACGGCGTCGATGATGCTGTCAATCATGTCCGGGTCGCTCATGCGCGAAACGCCGCCCTGGGCACGGATGTCAGCGGGGACGCGTTCCAGTGCCATGACGGCAACGGCACCGGAATCTTCCGCGATGCGTGCCTGTTCGGCGGTGACGACGTCCATGATTACGCCGCCCTTGAGCATTTCAGCCATGCCGCGCTTCACGCGGCTGCCGCCGGTCGACGCGGCTGGCTGGGACGGAGTTTCTGTAGGCATAGCAGGCTCTCTGATAGTTCGGCAGGAAAGCCAATAATAAGCCCGCGTATCGTTCCCGGAGGGATCTGCTACGTATCTTTACCCATGTCCTGGTCCAGGTCCTCGCTTACGGCGCCGGCGGCGGACTGGCGCCGCACGGCACCCATGCGCTGGGCGATGGTGACGCAGCTGGCCAGGCACAGGGCAACCAGGACCACCAGCAGCACCACTTCAGGGATCCCCAGCCCCACCAGCCCGGTGGCGGTGAGCAGGAAGACCAGGCGTTCGGCGCGTTCGGCCAGGCCCACATTGGCGTTGAAGCCCAGGGACTCTGCCTTGGCCCGGATGTAGGAGACCAGCATGCCCAGGACCAGGCAGATGATGGCTGCGACGCCGATCGCGTCGTTTTCACCGCCGGTGAAGAACCAGATGCTCACGCCGGCGAAAAGCGCGCCGTCGGCGAAGCGGTCCAGGGTTGAATCCAGGAAGGCACCCCATTTGCCTTTGCGTTCCTGCTGGCGGGCCATGATCCCGTCAATGACGTCGGAGAACACGAAGAGCACAATGAAGATGGTGCCCCAGAAGAGCTGGCCCAGCGGATAGAAGACCAATCCGCCGACCATCACGCCGAGTGTGCCGATGATGGTGACAGCGTCAGGTGAGACCCTGTGCCGGATCAGCCAGGAGGCAAGGGGAGTAAAAAGTGCGGTAAAGAAACCGCGGGCATATTTGTTCAGCACGTTCTAAGCCTCGTTGGTTCCGGCGGCCGGGGCCGGCCCGCCGGAAGAAGTTTCGTCTGCGGAGGCAGGCCAGGCGTCGGCGACCATCTGCCGCACTTCGCCCAGGGTCTGCGTAATTGCCTTGGTATGGGCGATGATCGGCAGGAAGTTCCCGTCCCCGCTCCAGCGCGGCACAATGTGCTGGTGCAGGTGGGCGGCAATGCCGGCACCGCCTGCAGCGCCCTGGTTCATGCCCAGGTTGAAGCCTGCCGGCGCGGAGACCTTGCGCAGTACGCGCATGGCCGTCTGGGTCAGGGCAGCGATTTCCGCTGTTTCCTCAATGTCGACGTCGGTGTAGTCCGGCACATGGCGGTACGGGCAGACCAGCAGGTGGCCGGCGTTGTACGGGAACAGGTTCAGGATGACAAAGGCGTGCCGGCCGCGGTGGACGATCAGCGCTTCCTCGTCCGTATGGGACGGGGCAGTACAGAACGGGCAGTTGTCCTTGGAAGAGACCTGGTCCTGCCCGCCCTTGATGTAGGCAAGCCGGTGGGGAGTCCAGAGGCGCTGGAAAGCGTCCGGCACTCCGGCGAGTTCGAAGGTGTCCGTCACATCGCCGTCGTGCGGATACTGTTCCTGGCTTTCCATCTGGACTCCCCCGTACCGCTACTTGTCCCGGTTCCGGACAGCTTCGACGATCCGCTTCACGGCTTCTTCGACCGGCACGCCGTTGTCCTGGCTGCCGTCGCGGAAGCGGAAGGAGACCGCGCCTGCTTCTGCGTCCTCACCGCCGGCGATCAGGACGAAGGGAACCTTCTCCTTGGAAGCGGTGCGGATCTTCTTGGGGAAGCGGTCCGTTCCGGCGTCGACCTCGGCGCGGATGCCCGCTGCCTTCAGTTTGTCCACGACGTCGTACATGTAGTCGTTGAAAGCCTCGGCGACCGGGATCCCGACAACCTGGACCGGAGCCAGCCAGGCCGGGAAGGCGCCGGCGTAGTGCTCGGTGAGCACGGCCATAAAGCGCTCAACCGACCCGAACAGGGCACGGTGGATCATGACCGGGCGCTGGCGGGTGCCGTCGGCTGCCTGGTATTCGAGTTCGAAGCGCTCGGGCAGGTTGAAGTCCAGCTGGATGGTGGACATCTGCCAGGTGCGGCCAATGGCGTCGCGGGCCTGCACGGAAATCTTCGGACCGTAGAAAGCGGCTCCCCCGGGATCCGGAACCAGGTCCAGGCCGGAGGCTTCAGCAACCTCGGCCAGGGTGCGCGTGGCTTCTTCCCAGACCTCGTCGGAACCGACGTACTTCTCCGGGTCCTTGGTGGAGAGCTCGAGGTAGAAGTCGTCCAGGCCGTAGTCCTTGAGCAGGTCCAGGACGAAGTTCAGGGTCTTGGTCAGCTCGTCCTTCATCTGCTCGCGGGTGCAGTAGATGTGGGCGTCGTCCTGGGTCATGCCGCGCACGCGCGTCAGGCCGTGGATGACGCCGGACTTCTCGTAGCGGTAGACCGAGCCGAATTCGAAGAGCCGCAGCGGCAGTTCCCGGTAGGAGCGTCCGCGGGAGCGGAACACCAGGTTGTGCATGGGGCAGTTCATCGGCTTCAGGTAGTAATCCTGGCCGGGCTTGGTGACTTCGCCGGTCTCCGGGTCGGTGACTTCGTCAACGTGCATGGGAGGGAACATGCCGTCCCGGTACCAGTCCAGGTGGCCGGAAACCTCGTACAGGTGGCCCTTGGTGATGTGCGGGGTGTAGACGAATTCGTAGCCGGCCTCAGTGTGGCGCTGGCGGGAGTAGTCCTCCATCGCCTTGCGGATGATGCCGCCCTTGGGGTGGAACACCGGCAGGCCGGAACCCAGTTCGTCCGGGAAGGAGAACAGGTCCAGTTCGGTGCCCAGCTTGCGGTGGTCGCGGCGCTCAGCCTCGGCCAGGCGCTCCTGGTAGGCCTTCAGGTCATCCTTGGTGGGCCAGGCGGTGCCGTAGATGCGCTGCAGCTGCTGGTTGGCCTGGTTGCCCAGCCAGTACGCGGCAGCGGAGCGGGTCAGAGCGAAGGCATTGGAGATCAGCTTGGTGTTCGGCAGGTGCGGGCCACGGCACAGGTCGCACCAGACGGTGTCCCCGGACTTGCGGTCAACGTTGTCGTAGATGGTGATTTCGCCGGCGCCGACCTCGATGTTCGCGCCCTCGCCTGCTTCCTCGGCGCCGTCCTTCTTGCCCAGCAGTTCGAGCTTGTACGGCTCATTGGCCATCGCTTCGCGGGCTTCGTCTTCGCTGACCACGCGGCGGACGAACTTCTGGTTCGAGTTGACGATCTTCTGCATCATCTTCTCGAGGGTCTTCAGGTCCTCCGGGGTGAAGGGCTCGGCGACGTCGAAGTCGAAGTAGAACCCGTCCTTGATGTACGGGCCAATGCCCAGCTTGGCGTCAGGGCGCAGCTGCTGCACGGCCTGGGCCATCACGTGGGCGGTGGAGTGGCGCAGGACGTTCAGGCCGTCTTCGGAATCGATGGTTACGGCTTCGATGCTCTGGCCCGGAGCCAGCGGGGTGTCGAGGTCCTTCAGGACTCCGTCGACACGCATGACCACGACTTCGCGGCGCTCAAAAAAGAGCTGAGCACCGGTGGTGCCAGTATCCACCGTGGTCTCTTCGCCGTCGACGATGAGGGTGAACTGTTCCGGCACTGACACGTTGTCTCCTTGATTCGTTTGTACTGGCGCTTGAGCACGGGTTTGCCCGTGCAGCTATGGTGCGCGCCCTTACGATGTTATCCGCTGTTCTTCAGCCCGACCAACCGGCCGCGCGGCCGGTCCGCCCGGTTTCCGGTGCCCTGCCCGGCATCCTTTCGGGCTTTCCGCGGCAGGGGGAGGGAGGCGGTGTCTGCCAGGTCCCAGGCCTGGAGTGCCTGCAGGCTCATGCCGCGCGGGCCGGTGCGCCGGGTGAGCCCACGGATCAGCATCAGTTCGGTGCCGAAGAGCAGCGGACCGGTTTTCTCCTGCGCCTCGGTGAAGAAGGTGCAGTCCACGCAGCCGGTTCCGTCGTCCAGGCTGATGAAGACCACCCGGCGTCCCCCGCGCATTGGCGGGGTCTGGGTGGCCACCCGGATACCGGCCACCAGCACTTCCGAGCCGTTGCGCAGCTCCAGCAGCGATTCGGCTTTGGTCACGCCCAGGGCAGCGAGCAGTGGCTCGTAGCTGTCCACCAGGTGTGCACTGACGTCGACGGCGAGCAGGTCCAGCTCCGTGCGGACCCGCTCGGGGAGACTTGGTTCAGGCAGCTGCGGAACAAGGTTGGCCAGTTCGGTGTCCCCCAGGGGAAGCGCCAGCTGGCCCGGGATTGGATCGTATTTCCGGGTTCCGGATTTGCCGGATGTTTCGGCCAGGTGCTGCAGCAGATCCGCCCTGCTGCCGCGCGACCCGGTCTCCCGGGAGAGCGAATCGAAGGCGCCCAGCTGGGCCAGGCGCTGGATTGACGGACGGGAGAGTTTTGCGCGGGCCCGCAGGTCCGCCAGGGAGTCGAACGGCTGCCCGGCGGCGATCCGCCGCACCTCCGCGGCGGAGAGTCCGTAGATCCCGGCGAAGCTGAGCCGGATCCCGAACCTTCCGGGACGCGCCTTGCGGCCGGGCGCTTCGGGGACGGCCGGCACCCATTCCACCCGGTACTGCTCGCCGCTGCGGTTAATATCCAACGGCAGGATGGGAATGCCCATCCTGCGCGCTTCAGCCACCAGCAGCCTGCGCGGGTACATGCCCGGATCGTGTTCGAAGATTCCAGCCAGGAACGCTTCGGGATGGTGGGCTTTCAGCCAGGCCGACTGGTAGGTGGGCACGGCGAACGCGGCGCCGTGGGCCTTGCAGAAACCGAAACTGCCAAAGGCCTTCAGCGTTCCCCAGACGTTCTCGATGGTCTGCGCGTCGTAGCCGCGCTTTTCTGCAGCCTGCCGGAAGAAATCCTCCACCCCCTGTTCGGCGGCGGGATTGCCCAGCAGCCGGCGCAGCTCATCGGCTTTGGCCAGCCCGCATCCGGTAAAGACGTCGAAGGTCCGCAGTACCTGTTCATGGAAGACCGTCACGCCGTGGGTCTCCGCCAGCACCGGGCGCAGCGATTCGTGCGGGTACACCGCAGGAGCCCAGCCGTGGCGGTGTTCCAGGAACGGCCGCACCATGTCCGATTTCATGGGTCCGGGCCGGAACAGGGAAATGTCGATGATCAGGTCGTTGAAGTCCCGCGGCGCCATCTTGCCCACCAGTTCCCGCTGGCCGGGTGACTCGATCTGGAAACAGCCCAGGGTGTGGGTGCTGCGGATCAGCTCAAAGGTCGGCTCATCATCCAGCGGAACGGCATCCAGGTCGATCCGCCCGTCGTCGGCAATCCACTCCGGACGAGGTTCCGCTTCCCGGACGTGTTTTCCGGCTTTGGCGACGTCGTCTCCGCCGGAATGCACCCGGACCACCTCGTTCAGCGCGAAGGCCATGGCGGACTGCATCCGCACACCCAGCACGTCGAGTTTGAGCATGCCCATCGGATCCATGTCGTGTTTGTCGAACTGGGACATGGGCAGGCCCAAACCGCTGGGCTGCACCGGGGTGCGGTCCAGCAGGGAGGTATCCCCCAGGATCACTCCGCACGGGTGCATGGAGATGTGCCGGGGCAGGCGGTCCAGCCGTTCGGTCAGGTCCACCAGCAGATCCAGCTGCCGGTTCTGCTGCACGGCTTCTGCAACGCCGCGCAGTTCGGGTTTCTCTGCGAGCGCCTCACGGAAGTGGCTTGCCGAGAAGCGCCACAGCGCCTTGGCCACGGCACCGACCTCCTCTTCGGGCAGGCCCAGGGCCAGTCCGGCGTCGCGCACCGCTCCGCGAGCCCGGTAACCGTTCTGCATGCTCATCAGGGTGACCCGCTGCGCCCCGAAGCGTTCGAAGATGCGGTGGTACACGTTGTGCCGTTCAGCGCTTTCAACGTCAATGTCGATGTCCGGAAGTGTCGAACGGTCCCGGGAGAGGAAGCGCTCAAAAATCAGGTCGTGTGCCAGCGGGTTCACATGGCTTATGCCCAGCAGGTAGTTCACCAGCGACGAGGCGCCTGAGCCGCGCGCCGCTGCCCGTACCCCCATGTCACGGATCATGGTGGAGACTTCGGCAACGGTCAGGAAGTAGGCAGCGAAGCCCAGCCGTTCGATAATCCCCAGCTCGTGTTCGAGCCGGTTGCGCATGGCGGCCTCCGCTGAACCGCGCAGGTGCCCGAAGCGCCTGCCGATTCCTGCCTCGCAGCGTCCGCGCAGTTCGAGGACAGGTTCGGCATCGATCCCGATGACCCCGGCTTCCGGTACCACCGGCTGCTTCCATCCCATGTCTGAGGCCGGGTCGATCCGGCAGGCATCTGCGAGCGCCTCGGTTCCGGCAAGCAGCTTTACTGCCCCGGAGCGCCCAAAGCCTGCTTCCTCGCTGATCTCCGCGGCGAGCGCTGCCATCTGTTTCCCCGGTTTCAGCCAGCCCTGCCCGTTGGGCTGCAGGTCCTGCAGCTGCGCCATGGAAGTCAGGGCGCGTGCGGCGTCGAGTACGTCCGCAGTGGCGGCTCCGTCTTCATCCACGTAGCGCACCGCGTTGGTCAGCACCGCCGGGATGTGCATTTCATCGGAGAGCCGGAACATCCGCACGGCATGGGCCAAGCTGAGGTTGGTGCCCGGGGAACTGAGGTGGGTGACTACCTCCACGGCGAGCGCAGCGCGCGGCATAACTGAGAGCCAGCGCCGGAACAGGGTGCGGGCGACGGCGTAGCTGCGGCTGCGCATGGCACGTCCGACGTCGGTGTACGGTCCTACGAGCACGCTCAGTACAGGCTCCCCGTCGACGCCCAGTACACGGGCGGCAAGCTGTTCCAGGGTGACGCCGGCCGGGCGGCCTGCACGTCCCCGGGACGGCGAAGTTCCGGTGTGGGCGTCAGAGATAAGCCGGCACAGCGCGTGGTAGCCTGCTCCCCCGTTGTGTCCGTGGGCCAGGATGACCGCCCGCCCGGTAACTTCCGCCTCTTTGCCTTCCCCGTCCAGCAGCGCCAGGTCCACGCCGACGATTGGATCAATGCCGGCGTCCATGCAGGCGCGCAGGTGCTTGACCGTGCCGTACAGGCCGTCCCTGTCGGTGCACGCGAGCGCGTCGGCGCCGTCAGCTGCGGCGGCCTGCGCCAGTTCTTCAGGCCAGGAGGTGCCGTAGTGCGCGGAAAAAGCTGTGGCCGCGTGGAGGTGGGTAAAACTCATGGCACAGTACTCATTGACCCGGTACTAGGCACTTTCCCGGAGCGCATCATGAATGCGGATCAGCCGCCAGGTGTTGGAGGCAGCCTGCCGGGAAATGTCCAGCGTGCGCAGCGGCGAGCGGGGACTCAGGCGTGCCTGGACCCGCCAGATCTCTGAATCCACCAGTCCTGGGCCGTGTCCGCGTTCTGCCCGGGGTTCCTCTTCCCACCAGCGCCGCCGCTCATACCAGCGCACTGGATTGGCAGCGACCTTGTAGGTCCGGCCCTGCCAGCTAAGGCGCAGCGGTATGCCCGCCGGTGAGCACACCACCTCAATTGCTTCACTGAAAAGTCCCATGGCTGCCCCTCGCTGTGCCTTCTAGCTGTACCTGAATTGGTATCCGGCCGGTGACCTGAACCGGTGCCCGCACCGTGTTCCAGGACAAAACCGCATTCGAACATATATTCGAACCTCCAGTGTACGACTCCACTCTGACAATCTGCACAGTGCTCCCTAGGAGGCCGGTGGGAGTTCGGATTTACTCAGCCGCAGCCTCCACCCGGGACTGGGTTGAGAGCGGAATCTCACGGATGAACAGGCAAAGCACACCGCCTGCCGCCACCAGCGGGATGCTGAGCAGGAAGATCGGCGGCAGTGCCGTGCCGAACGCCGCCCCAATAGCCTGCTGCACCGGGCCGGGCAGTCCCTGCAGCACGGCCGGTGTCAGCGAATTGATGCTCTCCTGGGGCAGCATCCCCGCGGTCCCTGCCGGTGCTGCCGCGAGCTGGTCGGTCAGGCGCTGGATGAAGATCGAGCCGAAGGCAGCGATTCCGAAGGAGGCACCGATCTGGCGGAAGTAGTTCGCGGCGGAGATGGCCGTACCCATGTTCTGCGGCGGAACGCTGTTCTGCACGATCAGCACCAGGTTCTGCAGCAGCGCTCCAATGCCCATTCCCAGCACTGCCATGCCGATGGCGGTGAACCAGTACGGGGTGTCCTGGGAGATCCGGGAGAGCAGCACCAGTCCGGCGATGACCACCGCGCATCCGGCAGCGGGATAGATCTTGTACCGCCCGGTCCGGGAGATCAGCTGGCCGGTACCGATCGAAGTCAGCAGCAGTCCGGCCATCATCGGCAGCATCATCAGTCCGGATTCGGTGGCGGTGGCGCCGTTGACCATCTGCAGGAACGTGGGCAGGTAGGAGATGGTGGAGAACATCGCTATTCCGACGGCGATGCCCGCCAGCACCGGGATCAGGAAGTTCCGCAGCCGGAACAGGCCCAGCGGCAGGATCGGCTCGCTGGCCCGGCGTTCCGCCCACACGAAAGCAGCTCCGGCCAGCACGGCGGCTGCGGCCAGCCCGAGGATCTGCGGGCTCCCCCAGTCATAGGTGGTGCAACCCCAGCTGGTCACCAGAATCAGCGCAGTGGAGGCGACGGCGAGCAGCCCGGCACCGGCATAGTCCAGCCGCGGCCGGGACCGTTCAACCTTGGGCAGGTGCAGGGAGGTAAGGACGACGGCGAGCGCCACGGCTCCGATGGGCACGTTGATGTAGAATACCCAGCGCCAGGACCAGGCGTCGGTGATCCAGCCGCCCAGGAGTGGCCCGCCGACGGAGGCGAGCCCAAAGGAGGCGCCGATCAGCCCCATGTAGCGTCCGCGTTCCCGCGGAGAGACCAGGTCCCCGATGATGGCCTGCGCTCCGATCATCAGTCCGCCGCCGCCCACACCCTGCAGCGCCCGGAACGCAATCAGCTGGCCCATGTTCTGGGAGAGCCCGGAGAGGACAGAACCCAGCAGGAACACGGCGATTGCGAAGATAAAGATGTTCTTGCGGCCGAACAGGTCTCCGAGCTTGCCGTAAATGGGCAGCCCGATGGTTGCCGCCAGGATGTAAGCGGTCACCACCCAGGAGAGGTGTTCGAGTCCGTTCAGGTCACCCACGATGGTCGGCAGGGCCGTGGCAACGATTGTCTGGTCCAGCGCCGCGAGCAGGACCGAAAGCACCAGTCCCGTAAAGACCAGTACCCGTCCGCGCCGTACGCCCTCCTCCTGCCGGGTCTCCGCACCGCCTGTGTTGACGGGTACGGCAGCATGTGCACCTGAGGCCATTAGCGTTTTGCCTCACCTTCCAGTTGAACGTTGGCTGTCTTGGCCAGCGGGATCTCTTTGATAAAAAGCGTCAGCACAAACGCGGCGCCCAGTGCGGGGATGCCCAGCAGGAAGATCGGAGGCAGGGCGGTACCGAAAGCGTCGGCAATGAAGTCCCGTGCCGGAGCCGGCAGCCCCCTGAGCTGGTCCGGGCTGATGGAGTTCACTCCCTGGCCGGTCACTCCGCGCACTGCCGCCGGGGCATTGGCCACCTGGTCGTTGAGCCGGGAAATGAACACGGACCCGTAGACGGCGATCCCAAGCGTTCCGCCGATCTGGCGGAAATAGTTCGCGGAGGAAACCCCTGTGCCCATGTTCTGCGGCGGAACGCTGTTCTGCACGATCAGTACGACGTTCTGCATCAGCATGCCAATTCCCAGGCCCAGCACGAACATCCCCAGCGCAGTGAACCAGTACTGGGTCTCCGCGGAGATGCGGGAGAGCAGCAGCAGGCCAAGGATCATAATCAGCGCCCCGGCGATGGGATAGATCTTGTACCGCCCGGTGCGTGAAATCAGCTGCCCGCTCCCGACTGAGGTGATGAGTACACCGGCGGTCATGGGCAGCATCATCAGCCCGGAGTCTGTGGCGCTGGCTCCGTTGACCATTTGCAGGAAGGTCGGCAGGTAGGAGATGGACCCGAACATTGCCAGCCCGACGGCGAGTCCCACCAGGGTGCACACCACAAAGTTCCGGTTTTTGAACAGGCGCAGCGGCAGGATCGGTTCGTTGGCCCGCAGCTCAACGGGAATGAAGACCGCTATGGCTGCCAGGGCGGCTGCGCCGAGGCCCAGGATGGTTGGAGAAGTCCAGGCGTAGGTGGTTCCGCCCCAGCTGGTAATGCCCACCAGCGCCGCGCTCGCAATCGCCAGCAGCACGGCACCGGGATAGTCCAGCTTGATTCCCGCGGCGCTGCGCTTGGGCAGGTGCAGTGAGGTGATGATCAGGGCCAGGGCGATCGCTCCGAGCGGCAGGTTGATGTAGAACACCCAGCGCCAGGACCAGTACTGCGTCAGGTAGCCGCCCAGCAGGGGTCCGCTGACGGAGGCAACGCCGAAAGCTGCGCCGATCAGGCCCATGTACTTGCCGCGGTCGCGTGCCGAGACGATGTCCCCGATGATCGCCTGTGATCCGATGATCAGCCCGCCGCCGCCGACTCCCTGCAGCGCCCGGTAGGCAATCAGCTCTCCCATGCTGTGGGCCTGGCCCGACAGCGCTGATCCGAGCAGGAAAACCACAATCGCAAAGATGAAGATGTTCTTGCGTCCCAGCAGGTCACCGAGCTTGCCGTAGATGGGCAGCCCGATCGTGGACGTCAGCAGGTAGGCGGTAATGACCCAGGACAGGTGGTCCAATCCCCGCAGGTCCCCCACGATCGTGGGAAGCGCGGTGGAGACGATTGTCTGGTCCAGTGCAGAGATCAGCACCGCCATGATCAGGCCGCTGAAAACCAAAGCCAGCTGGCGGCGACTGTGCGGCGCCGGGGCTCCCGGACCGGATTGGGGCGGCGGTTCAGGCGGGGCCGGGGCAGAGGCAGAGGCAGAGGCAGCAGAGGAAGCCTGCGAAGCAGGCGCGGTAGCCGTTTGGTATGAAGACGCCGGCGACCCGAGATCAGTGGCTGCCTGTGCTCCCGGGTGGGTTGCTTCGGCTCCGTGGGCAGTGAATCGAGCGGCCAATGACGCCTCCTAGGGAAGCCATCCGTGGATGGTCCGGAACCAAAACCCACTACCCATTCGACGCCCGCCCTCCGGCCAAGTCAACGGTCCGCGGCAGCCGGTGAGATCTGAATGCCGCAGGGCCCCGGGAGGGGCTGTCGCTGCGGAGGCATGAAGTTCCGCAGCCGGCATTTGCTCCCTGCTTCCGGCATTGTTCCGCAGGTGGGACGGGCGCAGACTTGCACTAACCGCGGACAGGCCACGGCGCCGAAACCCGCACCCGGTCCACCATTGCTTTCGGGGTACGCCATGAATTGGACAACATGAATTGGACAATGAGCGTCATCTTTCGCGCCATACCGCTTCTGATGGGCGCTGTGTGCCTGTCCTACGGCCTGTACATCCTGGCCGGGCCCGATGACGCCAGCCACTTCGTTGCCGGCCACGTCAATGTGGGATTGACCGCCATCTGTTATGCGCTGTTCACTACGGCGGCCACCATCATCCGGCAGCTCATCGACCGCTACGGGCGCGTGTGGGGCATTGCCCTGCCGCTCTCCGGCTACGCAGCTGCTGCTGCCGCAATCATCTGGGGCATTGTCCTGGCCAACCGGGAGAACACCGCGGAGAACCTCACCGCCGGCTTCGTAGTAATCGGTGTCGGGCTGGTTGCCTCCTGCGTCAGTACTGTCGCGGCTGCCTCCACAAAATTCACGCTGATTCAGTCAGCACAGCTCCTCGATCCCCTGGACGGCCCGCCGGAAGGCGCCCACACCCGCGCCGCCGGCCTCGTGCTGATCACTGTTCCGGCTGCGGCGGCCGTGGCAGGCTTTTCCCTCGCAACCGGCCTGCTGCTGCGCGGAGACACCCCGGGATTCGTTGCCGGCCATGTTCTGATCGGGCTGGCCGTGATCTGCACGTCGCTGATCGCCCTGGTTGCGAGCATCGTGCGCCAAATACGCAACGCCTTCAGCGACAGCGAACGTTTGGTCTGGCCCTGGTTCGTCGGTGCCGCGGGCCTGGTCAACCTGCTGCTCGGGCTCTTTGTGCTGCTCAGTTCAGCCGAGCCCTACCGGCTGGCCCCGGGATGTGTGCTGATTGGCCTGGGGCTGATCTGCTTCAGCATCCTGTCCAAAGTGCTGCTGCTCGCGCTCGTCTGGCGCCGCACCTTTGCCCTGGCCAACCGGATTCCGCTGATGCCCATCGGAACGGCGCTCACCTGCCTGTTCTTCGCCGCGTTCCTCTTTGAAGCGGCAGGCACGGATCCGTCCTTCCTCGTCCCGGCACATGTGCTGGTGGGACTCGGAGCTGTCTGCTTTACGCTCTTCTCCATCGTGTCGATCCTGGAAGCAGGAACCTCGGAGTAGCGGCGGGAGGGACCCGGGGCTCAGCCGGCAAACTCAATACCGGCCGCCGGGCGCGGCCTAGTGAGCCAGTAGCTTGAGCCATCCGGGCTGCGGCGGACGATTCCTTCATCCACCATGGCCCGCCGGAACATTGCCGGGTCGTTGGTGAAGGCGGCCAGCCGTGAAGTGACCTCCGCTTCCGTCAGCCGGGCCCGGCCCGCCGGATTCCCTGCACCGTCCTCGCCGGAACCGAGGGTGCCGTGCTGCGAGAAGATCTCCCCGGCCAGATAATGCAGGACTTCCAGGCGGTCAGTCCGCTTGGAAGGCAGGCTGCCGGCGCTTCCCGGACCCAGGTGCCGGAGCGGGGACTCATCCCGGGGCGGTCGGTCCGCGGCGAGCAGGCGGGAGAAAAGCTCCGGTACCGGATGCAGGCCGTCTTCCCCGGCCCGGACCAGACCTGCCTTCACCAGGACGTTCAGGGATTTGGTTTCCGGCCGGTCCAGATCATGACCGGAGAGCGGATCGCCGTGTCCCGCTGCAGTGATGATCCTCGCGTACAGGTCCAGCCGGCGGGAATCTGCGAGCGCGGCGGCCGCCGCTTTCCAGCGAGAGCTGCCGGAGGTGCCTGGGTCTTTCAACTGCCGTGCCTTTCACAGGATGCATTCGGGTGCGGACGGATCTGTCCGGTCCCGGATCTGTGACGTAGCCTACTGCAACAGGAATCCGGACCCGAAGGAGCTGCTGCATGGAGTCGTGCTATCCCGTGCGCTCCTTTGCCGCCGCATCCGTGGCGGCCGCGGGAAGCGCGGTCGCGGAACTGGCCTCCCGTCTCTCCGGTGTACCGGTGCACGCCGAAGCCGACCCGGATCTTGCCCGTGCCTGGTTCGGCATGTCCTTCCGCCCGGCCGGCTGGGCGGTTCCCCCGCCCTGGGATCCGCTCTCCCGCGACTATCCGTGCGCGGACGGCTGGATCCGGCTGCACACCAATGCCCCGCACCACCGCCGTGCTGCGCTCGCCGTCCTGGGCCTGCCCGCAGATACCGGTCCCGAGACTGCCTCTGTGGCGGTGCGGGCGTGGAAGAGCGGAGAGCTGGAAGAGGCCGTAGTGGAAGCCGGCGGCTGCGCGGCACAGCTGCGGACGGCAGAACAGTGGCAGGCCCATCCCCAAGGCCAGTCCGTCTGGGCCGAACCTCTCATCGGCTGGACCCGGCGCGCACCCCGGCTGCCGGCCGAAACCTCCGGAACCGCTGAACGGCCGCTGAAGGGTGTCCGGGTCCTGGACCTCACCCGTGTCATCGCCGGACCTGTGGCTACCCGGTTCCTCGCCGGGTTCGGAGCACGGGTCCTGCGGATTGATCCACCGGATTGGGAGGAGCCGGCTCTTGAAGCGGAAATGACGGTGGGCAAGAGCTGCGCCCGGCTGGACCTGCGCACGCCCGACGGCGCAGCGAGGGTCCGCGAGCTCATCTCTTCGGCTGACCTCGTGGTGCACGGCTACCGTCCCGGTGCCCTCACCGGACTGGGACTGGACGAACACCGGCTCCAGCAGCTGCGCCCCGGCGTCGTCACCGTGGCGGTCGATGCCTGGGGCTGGACCGGACCGTGGCGCGGGCGGCGCGGCTTCGACTCCCTGGTGCAGACGGCGTCAGGCATTGCCGACGCCGGCATGGCCTGGTCCGCTGCGGATGCGCCGCTGCCGCTGCCCGTCCAGGCACTGGACCACGCCACCGGCTACCTTGCTGCGGCGGCAGCCGTGCGGGCCTGGACCCGGAGGCTGGACGGTGAGGTCTACGCTGCGCGTCTGTCCCTGGCCCGGACGGCGGCGGAACTGCAGCGCACTGCGGACGCCCGCCGGCCGGTGCCCCCGCCCTGGCTGTCCCCTCCGGAGGGTCCTGCACCTGCCCTGCCCCGGACTGCGGAGCAGACCCGCTGGGGCCCCGGCGAGCGGCTGGCACCGCCGGTGCTCTTCAGCTCTGAAGGACCGGTTCCCGCCATGGTGTGGGATCTGCCCGCAGCACCTCTGGGTTCGGCTCCCGCAGCCTGGTAGCCGGTTTACCGGGAAGGTTCAGCTGCGGCTGAACGCGTCCAGCCGTGCCTGCACTTCGTCCTCATGCCGGGTGCGCAGTTCGTATTCGATGAACGCGTCGATCATGGCGCGGTAGGTTTTTTCCACCACCGTGGAGTCCTGTTCCTGTGCCTTCGCGGCTTCCCGCACGTGGTTGATGACTTCCTCGACGCGGTCCCTGGCGCGGACCTGGGCGTCGTCGTCCTTCAGTCCCCCGGCCAGGCGGACCAGGCGTTCCCGGCGCCAGATCAGCGCCACTATTTCTTCGTCTATCTCGTCAATGGCCGTGCGTACGGCCCCAAGCTGTTCGGTAGTCGGGTCTGTTTCCACTGTTTCTCCCATGGCTTCCAGTTTACCGGGGCCCGGCAGCAGCCTTTTCCGGTTCCTCCGCCCGTCCCAGTTTCGAAGGCCACCAGATACGCCGGCCGATGTCATAGGAGAGCGCCGGCACCAGCAGCGAGCGCACCACCAGGGTGTCCAGCAGCACGCCGAAGGCCACAATGAAGGCCAGCTGCGCCAGGAACAGCACAGGGATCACCCCCAGCGCCGCGAAGGTCGCTGCGAGCACAATACCTGCCGAGGTGATCACCCCGCCGGTGATCATCAGTCCCCGGATAATTCCGTCCCTTGTGCCCAGCAGGATGCTCTCCTCCCGCACGCGGGTCATCAGGAAGATGTTGTAGTCCACGCCCAGGGCCACCAGGAAGATGAACCCGTACAGCGGCACGGCAGGATCGGCCCCGGGGAAGTCCAGCACGTAGTTGAACAGCAGCCCGGAGATGCCCAGCGTCGCACCGAAGGAGAGCATGACGGTGAGGATGAGCAGGAACGGCGCCAGCACGGCCCGCAGCAGGAGCATCAGCAGGAAGAAGATCACCACCAGCACCACGGGGATGATGAGGTTGCGGTCATGCTCTGCGGCGTCGTTGGTATCCACGGTGGTGGCGGTGGTGCCGCCCACCAGGACGTCCGGGGTGTCCGCCAGTTTTCCCCGCAGCTCACGGACCGTGTCCTCTGCCGCCGTCGAGTCCGCGTTCTCCGTCAGGGTGGCCTGCAGCAGCACCTGTCCGTCCACGGTCTTCGGGGAAGCATTTTCGGCCCCGGGGATCGGCGGGACCTGCACTCCGTCCTCCGTGACTGGCAGGGAACCGGACGGGGTGCCCTGTGCCACCACGGTGACGTCGGAGATGCCGCTGGTGCCCAGTACGGTGTCCGCGACGGACTTCAGTTCGGATTCGGGGGCGACGATCAGCACCGGACTGCCGGATCCGGAGGGGAAATGCTCGCCCAGGGCTGTCTGGCCTTCCTTGGCTTCGGTCTGCCCCAGCACAAAGTCGCTCTGCGGCACGCCGGAGGCGCGGAAGTCCACCACTGCCACCGCGGCGGCGGCCAGCACGACGGCGCAGATCAGCCAGGTGCGCCGGGAATGGTTGCGCACGGTGCGGGCCACTGCCGGCCAGAAACCGCGCGCCTGGTGATCGCGGTCCGGGTGCGGAGAACCGAACGCCGGGCGGCGCGGCCAGAACGCTGCCCTGCCAAAGACGAAGAGCAGCGACGGGAGCAGGGTCATGGCCGCCAGGTAGGAACAGACGATCCCGAGGGATGCCACCGGCGCGAGCGCCTTGTTCGAGTTCAGGTCGCTGAGCAGCAGGCACAGCAGGCCGGCCACCACGGTGCCCGCGGAAGCGGACACGGGTTCAAGGGTGCCCCGCAGCGCAGCCCGGGTTGCGCCCCAGCGGTCCGCATGGTCACGCAGTGCTTCCCGGTAACGGGATACATACAGCAGGGAATAGTCCGTGGCGGCGCCGATGCCGAGAATGAACAGGATGCCCTGCACCTGCCCGTTCAGCGTCACTGCACCCGCCTTGGCCAGCCAGTACACAGCCAGGATTGCGGCCGAGAGGGCCAGGATGGAAGTCAGCAGCACCAGGATGGGCAGCAGCGGCGAACGGTAGACAATCACCAGGATCACCAGTACGGCGACAACCGCAACAATCAGCAGGGCACCGTCAATACCGCCGAACGCCTGTGAGATATCCGCCAGCTGACCGGCCGGTCCGGTCACATATGCGGTGAGCCCCTCGGGCAGCCCGTCCTTGGACACCGTGCTGAGGTTCTCCACGTTGTCCGCAGCGGCATCGTTGTCCGTGATGGGCACAAAGATCTCGGCCGCCTTACCGTCCTCCGAGAACTGGGCGGGAGACACCCCGCCGCTGACCCCGGGCGCGTCGGCGAAGGCCTTCTCCCGGTCCTGAATGAAGGTGCGGTCAGCATCCGTCAACCCGCCGTCGTTGACGTACAGCACGACGGCGGGAACCGCGTCGCTGTCAGTGAACTCCGGCTGAAGTTCACTGACCTTCGTGGAGGCGGAACTGGCTGGCAGATAGGACGCCTGGTCATTCTGCTGGACTTCGCTGATCTTGCCGAAGTACGGTCCGCCCACCCCGCCAAGGCCGAACCAGATGACGATCAGCAGTACGGGAATCACGATCCGCAGCCACGCCGGAGGACCAGAACTGCGCCCGGTCTCCCGGGGCGGACCGTCCCGCGGCGGACCCTTCCGGTCCGGAGACGCGGCCGCCCGGGCAGCGGCGTCGTCAGAGGAGCGGCCGGACCGTGACTGCCCGGAATTCGGAGGGATCGCTGTGCTCATGGGCCTCATCGCATTCTCGCGAGAGCGCGGGCTGACCCTAGCCGGTCTTCGCCCCGCCGCTGGACGTGCACTGCCTCATTCCATAAGAGACCCCGCCACCTGCTGCGTCAACGGCATCAGCCCCGGGCCGGTCCGGCAGGGCGCGAAAATACGTCAAGGTCATGTTCTGGGTTTGCCGGGGATTCGGTGGGAAGATTTCCTACATGCTGCCCCAGTTGAGCGTCGTCACCCTAGGCGTGCGCGATGTCGAAGTGTCCTATGCCTTCTACGGCCGTCTGGGCTGGGAACCCCTGCAGTATGTGCCGGGAGAAGTGGTGTTTTTCCAGGTGGGGCACGGGATCCTGCTCTCCTTCTTCCGCAGCGACCATCTGGCTGCCGAGTCCGGAGCCACCGGATCGGCAAGCCTGGCCCCGTTCACCCTGGCCCATAACGTTGATTCGCCCACGGACGTGGACGCGATCCTGCATGAGGCCGCGGCCGCCGGAGGTTCCATCGCCGCTCCGGGCATGCAGATGAGCTGGGGCGGCTACTCCGGCTACTTCACGGACCCTGACGGTTTCCGCTGGGAAATCTGCCACAACCCGGGGCTGCAGATTGCTGCGGACGGCACCGTAAGCCTCTCCGTCCTGGATCCCGGCGACCCGGGCGAGGCACTTCCCACCGGTTCGATTTCCTAGTCCCGGCTTTCCCGGCCGCACCGGCAGCGCCCCGGAACAGCACGGCGCTCTAGAACAGCCCGGTGCCCTAGAACAGCACGGCCTCAGCCTCGGTTTCGGCGCCTCGTCCAGCGTCCGGGTCGAGCAGCCAGGGTCCGTCATGGCGCACATTGCCCACCGCTGGGTTCGCCGGTTCAATCTGCCATTCGCTGGCCGCAGTGTAGGCGTTTTCCAGGGCTGCACCCAGAAGAGAGAGCGCTGCGGTGGCGCTCAGGGTTCCGGGAATGATCCACCGGTCCAGGTCTTCGCCGGCCAGCGGCAGCGGCATCCTCTCATGCAGGGCGCCGAGCCGGGACAGGACCGGATTTGGATCTTCCGGATCCGGCGAGGCAAGCGTGATCACCGAAACGGAGAGCAGCCAGCGGTTCGGATCCCCGGGGTCCAGCGCCGGATCCGCCCACCATTCGTAGAGCCCGGCGAACCAGTGCAGCAACCCGTCAGCCCGCCGGACAAAACAGGGCCTCCGGGTGCCGCCCGGACCGGCCTGCCACTCGTAGTACCCTTCCATCGGCACGGCGCACCGCCGGGCCAGCACGGCGTCGCGGAACGTGGGCTTCTCCAGCAGGGTTTCGCTGCGGGCATTAAACGCCCGCACGCCCACCGAGATGTCCTTGGCCCAGCCCGGAACCAGTCCCCAGCGGGCCACGTGCACCTGGCGCACTGCGGCGCCGCCGAGCAGCCGTTCCAGCACCACCGGCACATCCGAGGTGGGCGCGACGTTCCAGGACTGGCGCAGCTCAAGGTTCGCGTCTGCCTCGGCTTCGGCCTCCGCCACCAGGTCGCCGACCGCCCGGGCCATCACGTATCGTCCGCACACGCCTCCAGTCTGCCCTGCACCACCGCGGCCGGCCCAACCCGGGACCGGCCTGCAGGCTGGACCACACTGCCGATAGTGTTCCAAGCATGAACATCAGGGCCTGCGGACGCCTCCGCGGGGCATTCGAGAGGCACCAGATCCCCCTCTGCCTCGCTGCCCTCGCGGCGGGATTCCTGGCCGGCGCGGCGGTCCCCGGGGCTCAGACACTGTCTGTCCTGATCAATCCGGCGCTCGGCCTGCTGCTCTACGCGACCTTCCTGGCCGTGCCGTTCGCCAGGTTTCGGGCGGGGCTGCTGGACCTGCGGTTCCTTGGGCTGCTGATACTGGTGAACTTCGTGCTGGTTCCGGCACTGGTGTTTGGACTCTCCCGGTTTGTGGCCCATGACGCCGCACTCCTGACCGGGGTCCTGCTGGTCCTGCTGGCTCCGTGCATCGACTACGTGATCGTTTTTTCGTCCCTGGCAGGGGCCGCCCACGAGAAGCTGCTGGCAGCCACACCCCTGCTGCTGATCACCCAGCTGCTCCTGCTGCCGGTCTTCCTCTGGCTGTTCACCGGCGGTTCGCTGACGGGTTTCATTGAACCCGGACCGTTCCTCGAGGCCCTGGTGCTGCTCATCCTCCTACCCCTGGCAGCGGCAGCGGCAACGCAGCTGCTAGCGGACCGCCGTCCGGCTTTCGGCGCACTCGCAGCAGCCGGCAACGCCTCCATGGTGCCGCTGATGCTGGTGGTCCTGTTTGTGGTCGCTGCATCCCAGTCCCGCCGGATGCTCGACGCCGGTGCCGCCCTGGCCGGGCTGGTTCCCCTTTACGCGGTGTTCCTCGCCGTCATGGTCCTTGCCGGAGCGCTGACGGGACGGGCCGGCGGACTCGACTACGCCAGCGCCCGTGCACTCACCTTCAGCGGCGCGACGCGCAACTCCCTGGTGGTGCTGCCCCTGGCACTCGCGCTGCCGGAAACCGCCGGACCCGCAGCTGCCGCCGTCGTGACCCAGACCTTCGTGGAACTGGCCGGCATGGCCCTGTGTATCCGGCTCATCCCGCGGCTTCTTCCGCAGCCGGAAGGAAGCTCCCACGGCACGTCCCGGGAATCAAACCGCAGGCGGCGGCGTTGATACCGGCAGCGATCAGCAGCCCATAAACCCCAGCAAGGAGCTCCAATGTCCGTTACTGCCGAAGCGTTCACCCCCGAGGCCGGAACCATCACCATGTTTTCCACCAGCTGGTGCGGGTACTGCCGCCGGCTGAAGTCCCAGCTGGATTCGGCGGGTATCGGCTACACCGAGGTGAACATTGCGAACACCGAGGGCACGGCGGAGCTGGTGGAGTCCCTCAACGGCGGCAACCAGACCGTGCCGACTGTAATCTTCCCCGATGGCTCTGCTACAACCAACCCCTCCGCTGCCGAGGTGAAGGCCCGTCTGGGCCTCTGACCTCACCTTTTCCTAATCTGATGCCGGGAGCCGCGAAAGTGACTCCCGGCATCGGCGTCCCTAGGATGGAACAGTAGCCCCGGAACGCCGGGGTGCCCCTGAGACATCTTCCGAGAGGCAGCCCTCCCCCATGGTTCACAAGGTCCAAGCAGTAGTAGTCAAGGAAAAGAACGCCCCGGTCTCTCTGGAGACCATCCTGGTTCCGGATCCCGGGCCCGGAGAGGCACTGGTGGACATCCTCACCTGCGGCGTTTGCCACACGGACCTGCACTACAAGCAGGGCGGCATCAGCGATGACTATCCCTTCCTGCTCGGCCACGAAGCCACCGGCGTGGTTTCCGCCGTCGGTCCCGACGTCACCGAAGTTGCCCCCGGCGACCGCGTGATCCTGAACTGGCGTGCCGTGTGCGGCGAGTGCCGCGCCTGCCGCAAGGGCCAGCCGCAGTACTGCTTCAACACGCACAACGCCACCCAGAAGATGACGCTGGAAGACGGCACGGAACTCTCGCCCGCACTGGGCATCGGCGCGTTTGCCGAGAAGACGCTGGTTGCCGCCGGCCAGTGCACCAAGGTGGACGACGACGTCGATCCTGCCGCGGTGGGCCTGCTCGGCTGCGGTGTCATGGCCGGCATTGGTGCCGCCATCAACACCGGTGAAGTTCAGCGCGGCGAGTCCGTGGCCGTCATCGGCTGCGGCGGCGTGGGCATTGCCGCCATCGCCGGTGCCAAGCTGGCCGGTGCCACCACCATCATCGCCGTGGACATCGACCAGGCCAAGGTTGACCTGGCCCTGGCCAACGGCGCCACGCACGGCATCAACTCCCGCGAAGAAGACCCGGTGGAAGCCATCCGCGCGCTCACCGGAGGCAACGGCGCCGACGTCGTTATTGAAGCCGTGGGACGCCCGGAAACCTACAAGCAGGCCTTTTACGCCCGCGACCTCGCCGGCCGCGTAGTGCTGGTGGGCGTGCCCACCCCGGACATGCAGATCGAGCTGCCGCTGGCGGACGTTTTCGGCCGTGGCGGATCCCTGAAGTCCTCCTGGTACGGTGACTGCCTGCCCAGCCGCGACTTCCCCATGCTGGTGGAGCAGTACAAGCTCGGCCGGCTGGATCTGGACGCCTTTGTCTCCGAGCGGATCGGCCTGGGTGACATTGAGGAAGCATTCAACAAGATGCATGACGGCAAGGTCCTGCGCTCGGTGGTGGAGCTCTAGTGGCCGCGCGCATCGACAAGGTTGTTACCTCCGGCACCTTCAGCCTGGACGGCGGCACCTGGGACGTAGACAACAACGTCTGGATCATCGGCGATGACCTGCAGGTGATCATCATCGACCCGGCCCACGACGTCGACGCGATTGCCGAAGCCGTTGGTGACCGGGAAGTCATGGGCATCCTGCTCACGCACGGCCACGATGACCACATCCGTGCCGTGGCCGAGGCCCAGGACCGGTTCAGCGCCCCGGTGTTCCTGCACGAGGCAGACCGGATGCTCTGGGACGCAGTGTTCCCTGACGAAACACCCGATGACGTCATCGAGGACGGGGACACCTTCGAAATCGCCGGCGTCACGCTAGAGGCACTGCACACCCCGGGCCACTCCCCCGGCTCGGTCTGCTTCCTGCTGGAAGATGAAGAAGGCAGCGCACCGGTGCTGTTCTCCGGCGACACGCTGTTCAGCGGCGGACCCGGAGCCACGGGCCGTTCCTACAGCGACTTCGGCACCATCATCGACTCGATCCGGGAGCGCCTGCTGACCCTGCCGGCTGAGACCACGGTGAACACCGGGCACGGCGATTCCACCACGATCGGCGCCGAGGCACCGCATCTGGAGGAATGGATCGCCCGCGGCCACTAAGGCAGCACAGTTCCACCCCGAGAGGGCAGTTACGGCTCGTTTGACGCTTCAAACCGGCCGTAACTGCCCTTTCGGCGTTTTTTTGGAGGGGGGTGGGCGTCAGGAGACAGCGGCAGCCTTGACCTGCCAGCCGTGGCGGCCCGGTACAGCCGTCCAATCGACCGGGTCGCCGGCCGGCTTCAGGACGTCGTTCAGCCACCAGGTTTCCGCCGGAGCCCAGCCAGCCAGCATGGTCTTCATCCCGGCGGCGTCCAGCACGGCCCCGGCGGTCCGCAGGTAACCTGCCACGCTGAGGTGGACGCCGTCGTAATCCCGGGCCACGGCCTGCCAGTCGGGAATGGCCCAAAGCCAGGTGTAAGCCTCCGAGTTTCCTGAACTGACCGCCCAGCTTCGTCCGCGCGAGCGGGTCACCTCAAGCGGATACGCGGAGACCAGGTCCTGCCAGCTGCGCGCATCCCGGATTTCGTAGACCCGGGCACCCTCTGCGGCCCTCAGCGGGTACGTTCGTGCCGTGGACCAGGGCAGCGGATCTTCAACCATTCTCAGCCCTGCCGGACCGTTGCCAGGAATTGCCGGGGTAGTGGCCGGAACATCGGAGAGCGCCGGGATGGACCACCACCGCCCGGTCCAGTTGGCAACCAGGGGTGTGTTGCCTTCTTCGGCGGCAATCGATTCACGCCAGCGTCTCAACCCGGCCGCGCTGCCGGTCAGGGTTGGCGGGTCCGTTCCGGGAACAGTAGTGCTGGCTATCCATTGGACGTAATACTGGGTCAGCGCGCCGGGAGCCAGCCACCACTGCGGGCGGGCGCGGACGACGGCGATGGCCAGCGGGAGGAGCAGATCCCTCGGTTCGGGTTCAGCCAGGACGCGTGCGGTGTCCGACGGCGGCTGCCAGTACGAAGCGTCTTTCACGACACGGTCCAGGCTTTGGAGTACTTGTGCAACAGTTATCTCCGGCCGGTGCGGCAGGGCCTCAAGAAGCTGCAGAACTCTCCTGGATTCCTGCGATATGCCTCCAAGCAGCGGGGCGCTGCTCCCGCAGGAGAACGCCCGCTGTTCCGGGGCAAGGGACCGGGCGAGGTCCAGGCAGAGTTCCCGTCCGCGAGGTCCAGCCAGCAGCAGCCGTGCGGCGGGAAGTTCTTCCATACTTCAAAATTACCAGCGCTGCCCGGTGCCCGTACCGCGGGTCCACCGGATTGCTCAGTGCTTTCCCAAACGGGTTGCCGAGCGCAGTACGGCCCTGTCCCGGACGGCCACCAGGACCCGCCGCAGGGATGCCCAGTCAACGGCATCCAGCGGGAGTGCGGCCAGGGCACCGGGGCGCCGGAATCCGTAGGCGAATCGGGCCCGCACCACCAGTAGGGTCTGGTTTGGCCGCAGCGGCTGCAGCAGCCACAACCAGGTGGACCGACCGTCGCCGTCAGCCCAGAGCATCCAGTCCCGGGGCTGCACCTCCTTGATCCGCAGGCGGCGGCCGGTGCCGGTGGCCAGCAGGTCGCCGATGTCCAGATCCCGCAGCTGCGGCACGGCGCGGTCCGCCTCGCGCTGGTCCGGCAATCCCACCCGGTCAAAGACATACCAGCCCGCCCGGCCGTGTCCGATCCGGTTCAGGAACGGCCAGATGTCGCCTGCCGCCGCCGGAATGAGGATGCTTCGGGTGTACTGCAGTACCTGGCCGCTCAGGACAGCGTCCCCGGGCATCCGGTGCCCGGCCCCGGGCACTGCTGCATGCCGCAGGGGCCGGACGAGCCGGAGATAGACCCCGGCCGCTGATCCCGCTGCGGCGGCGGCCGCCAGCATCCGCCGGTACGGCCTGCCCGCCGGGCCGAAGGCATCACGCCACCCTGCCACGAAACGCGCTAGTCCTGTTCCAGGATTGAGAGGATGTTCCCTGACGGATCCCGAAACCAGGCCATGGCACTGCCTCCGCGGCGGAAGATGCCGTCTCCGTCGGCGCCGCCGGGGCCGTCAAGCGGCTCGATCTCCACGCCCCTGGCGCCTAGTTCACGGACGGCTGCTTCCACGTCCTGTACCGGGAAGTTCAGTACGGTGTAGGCAGCCGGGGCATGCCCGGTCTTCTCGTAGACCAGCACGTGTTTCTGCGGAGCCAGCTCGAGCCGCAGCCGTCCCTGCGCCTGTGTGAAAGGGAGCTGAAGCGTGGTGCCGTAAAACCGGCGGGCCGAGTCAACATCATTCACGGCGAATCCGCTGAACGCCTTGCCGTACTCGAACATGGGCACTCCTTCGGGTTGCCGTGCCCTCGATGATAGTCCCCCGGCCGGGTCTGCGGCACCGGCGGTGCGGTTACAGCCCGTCGGGTTTGGTCACCACTGTGTGGGTGGCGTGGTCATAAAGGAAGGTTACGGGTCCGCCGGAGTGCTCCAGGCGGTAGTTCGCGCCGTCGAAGTGCGCGCCGTGGCCGTAATTCTCAGCCCATCCCCGGTTCAGCGCCGCCTTGAACTCATACTCTCCGGCGGGCAGGTCAACGCTGAGCTTCCACAGCTCATCACTTCGGTCGAAGCCCAGCTGCACGGTGTCAGCCGCGGGGTCCCAGTCCGCGCCGCCCAGCGCCGAACCAAAGGAACCGGGCACGGCGACGGCAGCGGGCTGCGGGAAGGACGGTCCCTCATAGTGGTCTTCCGCGTGCGCACCGCCGGCCTGCGCAACGGGCTCGGCCGCAGTGTCGGATTCGGTGAGGGCTTCCTCCAGCACCGCCTCGCTCTGCGCTTCGGCGCTGGTCACCGCAGTGACGGAGTGCCTGCTGCCGCTCAGTGCCTCGTGCAGGTGCTGCACGTCGGGGAACTCGGTCAGGGCGGAACGCCCCTCGGGTGTGATGCTCCAGCCGGCCCGTCCCTCCTTCAGGATCCAGCCTGCCTTGACGAGTTTGGTGCTGGCGGTGACCAGGGCCCGTTCGCCGCGGGCGACTCCGCTGGCCAGCAGCTCTGCCTCGGTTCCCTCCAACGGAACCTGTTCAAGTGCCTGCCGCAGCACCTCCGCGCGTGAAGTCTTTTTCTCTGCTGAGGGGTCCCGGCCTGCAAGGACCTCGAGGATGGCCTTAAGCCGGAGGGCAGTATTTTCGACGCTCTTCTTGGGCAACGTGCGGGTCCTTTGCTTGAGGGGTCTGAGCTTGAGGGTCTGAGGCGGGGGTGCGCGCCTGCTTCCGCTGCCCGAGCCTAACGGGATTGGGCAGCAGTTGGAAAGACGGACCCGCCGGAAGCTGCGATCCGTGCCAGGTGCCCGGGATCCTGCTGCCGCAGCGGCGCGTAGCTACTGTACGCAGCAAGCAGGGCGGCCTCGGCCTGCGCCACCGTCAGTCCCGGGCGCAGGTCCTCCGCTGCACCTGCGGTGTCCGGGTTCCATTCAAGCCCGAGTGCGCTGTACACGGCGGTGAGGACCTCACGCAGCGGGGCGGAATCCCGGATGACCACAACCGAGGAAAAGAGCCAGGCGCCGGAAACCACACGCTGGGCGGTACCGACCAGTTTGAGCCTGGCATCGGTTCCTGTCCCGCCGTGGACGCTGTATTCCCCCGGGCAGTACTCCCCGGGGATTTCCCCTACCCCGGCCGGCACCCCGGCATCCTGCAGGGCGCCGGCGAGCAGCCGGGCAAAGCCGGCGAAGCGCGCCAGGGAATGTGCGACGGCGTTGGGCTCGGGCTCGATGTGGTCAAGGATCAGACAGCCCTGATGGTAGGCCGCGGCACGTCCCCCGGCCTTGCGGACCAGCGGTTCGAAGCCCAGGTCCCGGCAGGCGGCAGCGGCGGCGGGGAATCCGGGCAGCCGGGCGTCCCGCTGACCAAAAGCCACCGTGGGACGCGGCTGGTAGATCCGCAGGGACGGACCCAGCTCTCCGCCGCGGGCAGCGGCCAGCAGCTCAAGCGCCTGCTGCAGGTCTTCAGCAGCGCCAAAGGACTCCTGCTGGCGGTAGACGTCCAGGACACGCTCCACCGGCACCGGCTCAGCTCCTGCCCAGCGGGCGGACGGTGAGGATCTGCTCGCTGCGGCCAAACGGGCCGGATTCGTCGTGCAGCACGGAAGAGGTCAAACCGATTCCGTCCGTACCGAAGGTAACCCGGGTATCCAGGCCCAGCCACTGCCCGGCGGGCCGGCGGTAAAGATGGATCTGCAGGTCCACGTTGGGGAACATCCAGCTGTCCCCGCCCGGGGGCACCCGCGCGGCGATCCCGTTGGCGGTGTCCACCAGGCCCAGCAGGCGCACGGTCGGAGAGGCGGCGGCGCCGTCGAGCATCTCAAACGGCGAGCGCACCCATACCTGGCCGCGGCCGGGACGCAGCCCCGGAACCGCCCGGAATTCGAGGCTGTTGATGAAGTCCCCCGGCCAGGCAGTCATTCCGCTGAAGCCGTCGGCCTGCTCGGGACCGGGCATCGGTGAATCTTCCAGGGCAGCCACCTCGGCGGTGTCTCCCACCGCCAGGCGCCAGGCGGTGGCCCGCACGGCGGTACGTCCGCCGGCGGTCATTTCGGCCTCAAGCAGCTCGATGGTGCGTCCGGCGCGGATAACCTTGGTGGTCACCTCGAAGACTCCCTGCGGAATGACGCCCAGGATCTCGAAGCTGACACGGGCCAGACGCATGTCGGGACGCGGATCGGCCTGTTCCAGGCAGTGCACCAGCAGTCCGGCCACCGGCGCCATGTGCTGTTCTTCCGCGTTCCAGGCTCCCTGCGTGTGACGGGTGGATTCGAAAGTCCCCTCACCCAGTGAGCGGTAGTACGATTCGGCCACTTATCCTCCTGGCGCGGTCTGGTTTATGCGATCTCAGGCTATCCTGCCCGGGGCTCCGGCACGGTGCACAACCCTTCCCCGTGTCTGCCCGGCGGTGTTGAATGGCCCGTGGAGCACACCCCGTGAAGCCAGCAATCAAACGAACCGAGGAACCATGAAGTACACGCATCTGGGCCGCGCCGGCCTGCAGGTCTCCCGCCTTTGCCTGGGCACCATGAACTTCGGGCCGAAAACCCCGGAGGAGGAAGCCCACGGCATCATGGACGCAGCCCGGGAGGCGGGCATCAACTTCTTCGACACGGCCAACGTGTACGGCTGGGAGAACAAAGGCCTGACCGAGGAGATCATCGGCCGCTGGTTCGCCAAGGGCGGCGGCAGGCGCGAATCAACGGTCATCGCCACCAAGCTTTACGGTTCCATGGGCCCGGGCCCCAACCAGACCTTCCTCTCCGCGCTGAACATCCGGCAGGCCCTGGACGCCAGCCTGAAGCGGCTGCAGACGGATTACGTTGACCTCTACCAGTTCCACCACATTGACCGGAACACACCCTGGGACGAGATCTGGCAGGCCATGGAGACCGCAGTGGCCCAGGGCAAGATCATCTACAACGGCTCCAGCAACTTTGCCGGCTGGAACATTGCCCAGGCACAGGAGAGCGCCCGGCGCCGCCGGTTCGCGGGGCTGATCTCCGAACAAAGCATCTACAACCTCATCAACCGTTCCGTGGAGCTGGAAGTGATTCCCGCCGCGCAGCAGTATGGCCTGGGGCTCATTCCCTGGTCCCCGCTGCAGGGCGGCCTGCTGGGCGGCATCCTGAAATCCCAGGAGGAGGGCGGGCGGCGTGCCGAGGGGCGGGTCCAGGACCTGCTGGCCAAACACCGTGACCAGATCCAGGCCTATGAGAACCTCGCGGCGCAACTGGAGATCGAACCGGGAATCCTCGCCCTGGCCTGGCTGCTGCACCAGCCTGCCATCAGCGCCCCGATCGTGGGCCCGCGGATCATGGGACAGCTTGACGACGCCCTGGCCTCCCTGGAAGTCGAGCTTGACCCGGCGACCCTGAAGAAGCTGGATGAGATCTTCCCCGGCCACAAACCGGCTCCTGAGGATTATGCCTGGTAGCCGGATGCCGCGTGTGCCCGCCCGGCTTCAGTCCGCGGCGGCTTCGGCAGGTTCGATGAGCTGCGGGCCGTTGTTCCGTACCGAGTTGACCTCGCTGGAGACAACCCGCGGGCTGAGGACCGGCTCCGGGATGGCATCCAGCAGGGTCGCGATGGCCTCTGCGTCCGTCAGCTGAGGGTCCAGCCACTCGGCGTAGAGCTCCGGGGGCACTATCAGCGGGGTCCGGTCGTGGATGTGGCCAAGTTCGTCAGCGGCCTCCGTGGTGATGATGGTAACGCTGAGCAGCCACTTGTGCTCATCGTCGTCGGGAAGGTTCGGGTCCGGCCAGAATTCATACAAACCGGCGAAGGCAATCGGATTCTCCACGGTGGGATGCAGGTAGGTCGGGACCTTCCCGTCCTCGGTCTTCTCCCACTCGTAGTAGCCGTCCGCCGGTACCAGTGCCCGCCGTTTTACAGCTGCCTTACGGAACGCCGGCTTTTCCAGGATGGTCTCCCGCCGTGCGTTGATCATCCTGGCACCGATCTTGGGGTCCTTGGCCCAGACCGGAACCAGGCCCCACTTCGCCGTAGCCAGGCGCCGTACGGTGCCGTCCGGGCCGCGCCGTTCCGTGATGATGCGCACGTCATCGGTGGGGGCAACGTTCCAGGAAGGAGCTACGTCTTCGCCCACCACCTGATCCGCCGCGAAAGCCGAAACCAGGTCCGACGTGGCCCGGGCCATCACATATCGTCCGCACATGAGAAGCATTGTGCCGCAAACCGCCGCCGGAACCCAGAGGCGTAAAGCGGCAGGCCCAGCCGGAGAGCATTCGAACGTATGTTCTACTTAAGGCATGGACCCTCAGGCTGCGGCGCGGCTGGCGGCCAGATATGCCAGGCGCGCGGAACCCATCGGGCTAACCCCCGAAGAACTTGATTTTGACCACTTCCCGCCCACCACCTCCATGCCCGCGATTCCCGTCTGGGCATGGATCAGGTTTCCCGGCTGCGCAGAGCACGTTGCCGGCGAAACCTGCACCTGGTCAGCGAAAGCAGTGCAGGTGCTGTGGGAAGACGCAGGCACCAGGCGCTCCACGTGGGTCTGGGCATCAGCTGTTTCCCGGCGCTCCTCCGGCCGTTCCCGCACTGCCCTCGGCGAAAGGACGCCGGCTCGCCGGAGTAAAAATGGAAATGGCAGCTAGTTCGGTTTCCCAGCAGAAAGGTCTTCCGGCTCTTGTTCGCCCCGTGCACCTGCATCCGCTCTGCCGATCCCGCTACCGGCCGGATCGGCGTCGCCGTTTATGACCCGTTTTGCCGCCAGCGCATGCACCGCATCAGCGGCTCCACCCTGCGCGAACCCAGTTATGGCAGCACCCAGCGCTAACCGGCGCGGAAGCCCCGGAGGCCTAGGGCTGGTTCATCGAAGTGATCTGCAGCAGGTTGCCGCAGGTGTCGGAGAAGACCGCCGCCGTCACCGGTCCCATCGAGACCGGCGGTGAGCTGAATTCGACCCCCAGTCCAAGCAGACGTTCGTATTCGGCCTGGACGTCCTCCACGGCAAAGGAGTTGAACGGAATCCCGTCGGCAGCCAGAGCCTCCTTGAAGGGGGCAACAGCAGGATGGGAACTGGGCTCAAGGAGCAGTTCAACGCTGTCCGGCTCCCCCGGATTGCCAACGGTGAGCCACCGCGCACCACCAGCCGGTTCATCCGCCCGCTTCTCGAATCCGAGTACACGGGTATAGAAGTCAAGGGCCTTCTCCTGGTCGTCGACAAAAATACTGGCCACTGTGATTCTCATGCTGGTTCCTCTCCTGCGTGCCGGCCATCCCCTCCACTTGTAGGCAACGGGCAGCCCCGCCGCAAGAGTGCCGGCTGCGAACTTTAGGACTGCACGTGGTTGCGGCGGTTGCGGTGCTCCAGCAGCAGGCGGGCCCCGTTGAGGATAAGGGTTTCCACCGGAACTTCCTGTTCCGCGGCCAGTTCTTCCAGCTCCCGCCCCAGCTTGGGCGGAATGTACACCTCAACGTTCATGCGCTTAACGGTATCGCCGCCGGGGACGCCCGCCGAACCAAGGTGCTGCCCGGCGCCTGCCCACGGCAGGCTCAGCCGGCCGTCACCAGCCCGGCCGCGGACCCCTCCGGCGGGCCGGCTGTCCCGGCTAGGCGACGCCGCGGACGATCCGCGGAGCCCCGCCGTCGTTGTAGTCCACCACCACTGACGCGGCAGAACACGGATCGCAGGCCGCCAGATAGATTTCCTGGCCCCGGACGTACCGGCGGTTGGCAGGCGCCTGCGGGTTCGGATCTGAGCCGTCCCGCTGTTCCAGCCGCCGGCAGGATGTCTCGAAAGACACATCCAGAAACACGGTGGCGTCCCATATGCCGGACAGTCCGGGCCTGTGCAGGAAGAGTCCGTCGACCAGCACCACTGCCGATTCCGGCGCCTGAAGCTCCGGCGGCTGCACCGGCCGGTCGGATTCCAGGTCGTGGCTGGCAGTGCGATACCGGCCCGAACCGCCCGGCCGCAGCGGATTCACCACGAGCTTCCGGAAGGCGCCGTAATCATAGGAATCCTCATAGAATCCGCGCGGAGAGTACCGGCCCTGCCGGTAGCGCTCGCGGCTGGGCCGGAGGAAACCGTCAAGCGAAATCCGGATGACAGGGCCTGGCAGGCGCGCACCCAGCGCGTCGGCGAACGTGGTTTTTCCGGCGCCGTCAACACCGTCGACGCCGATGAACACGCGGCCGCAGGCACCGGCGGGTGCGGGCAGCATCGCCGCCACGGACCGCAGTGCCTGCTCTGCCCGGGGTGTTAGGTCCACAGCACTGCACCCTATCTTTCAAAATGCCGCACAGTGCTAGTCTTGGTTCATCGAAAGTATGTTCTAATCACCCGACGGCAGCGGAGGAGGCACGGGCACATGCCAGTATTTAGTTCCTCCGGCAGCTCCCGGCCCGCTGCCCAGCCCGACGCCGATGCAGCCTCCGGTTTTCCCAGCCCGTCGCGGGACTATTTCGACGGCCGCATTGACCTCAACCGGCACCTCATCCGGGACATCACTTCCACCTACATTCTGCGGGTATCCGGGGACTCCATGTCCGGCACCGGGATCAGCGACGGAGACGAACTCATTGTGGACCGTTCCCTCACCCCGCGGGACGGTTCCGTGGTCATCGCCGTCCTGGACGGGGAACTCACGGTGCGCAGGCTCCGGCTGACCGGCCGGGGAATCGTCCTGGCAGCAGAAAACCCGGCCTATGAGGACCTGGCCGTCCCGGATCCGGCGGCACTGACCATCTGGGGCGTTGCGACCCGCTGCCTGCACCGGCTCTAGCCGCGCACCCCCTTGAAGGCCTGCGGCTGCGGGCTATTCTGGGACCCCGGGCGCAGCGCAGCGCCGCAGGAGACAGGTGCCGTCCATGCAGCAGCTTCCCGTGCCACGCATCATCACCCAGAACCGCCTCAGCCGCGCCCCGCTTTCGGAACTGGACCGCATCACCGAACTCGCCTCAGACCTGGCCGGGCAGTTCGAGCTGGTGCCGCTCCTCGGACGTGTCCTCGGGCACGCCGTAGCCCTCCTGGGCTGCGAGAGCGGATCCATCTCCATTGTTCACGAGGCGGAGGGGTACTACCGCAAGGAAGTTGACCAGGGTGTCGGCTGCCATCAGGGCCAGACGTTTCCGCTGACTGAAGGTCTCACGGGGCAGATCGTCAAAACGCGCGGAACGGTCATTCTCGACCGCTACGCGTCCATACCGTCGGGCCATATTGACCCCGGCGACCCCAGGTGGGCAAGCGCCGTCATTGGAGTGCCGATCGCCTGGGACGGCGCGATCATCGGTACCTTTGCCATCTTCAGCAGCGGCCCCGGACGGATCTTCACCGCCGAAGATGCCTCCCTGGTAGAGCTCTTTGCCAACCACGCTGCCATCGCCGTCATGAACAGCCGGCTTCACCAGGCCGCCGCCGCAAAGGAGCGGGAAGCAGCGGTTGCCGGCGAGCGCGAACGGGCTGTGCAGAAGGTCCACGAAACCATTGGCCGCTCACTGAGCTCATTGCTTCTCCACCTCGACCGCGCAGATAAAGCCACCCCGGGCGGCTCACCATCCATTGCGCACATCGACTCTGCCCGGGTGCTCGCCCACGAAGCGCTCTTCGATGCCCGGCGCACCGTGCTCGGCCTGGCACCTTCCAGCCTCGCGGGCCGCACGCTTGAGGAAGCCGTGCGGCAGGAACTCGACGCCGTGCGGGCCGGCAGCCCCGTCGAGGCCACCTTCCTGGTGTCCGGGGAGCCGCACGATCTGGCTCCGGTCGTGGCATACCAGCTGTTTATGGTGATCCAGGAAGCCGTGGCCAACGTCGTTGCCCATTCCCAGGCTGCTGCCTGCCGTGTCGGGATCTTCTACGGTGAATCCGGCGTGCGGGTTGTCGTCGAGGACAACGGGTGCGGGTTCGAGCACCGGAGAGTCGAGCGGGACGCTGGAAGCACGCAGGGCATCCAGCTTGGACTCCACGCAATGGCATCCCGCATTCATTATCTCCGCGGCGACCTCCACATCGATTCGACGCCGGGATGGGGCACCGGCATCCGGGCGCAGGTGCCGTATTCCTCGAACGGGGACGAGTCCCGGGAACGGTGGAAAGTCCTCGTTGCGTGCACCCGGCCGCTTGTCCGGGCCGGACTCGTCCGCCTGCTTGAAACCTCCGAGCCGTCCGTGCAGGTCCTCGGAGAGGTGTCCGCGCTGGAGGACCTCACCGAATCGGTGTCCCTGCTCCAGCCGGACATGATCGTTCTCGACGATCCGCTCCTCGGCCCGTATGCGCGGGCACTGGCAAGCGGCGCTGACACCGTCGAGCGTCCCGTCGTCGTTGTCGCGGATGACCCGAGCTATGAGCAGCTGGCGCTGTCTGCGTCGTCAGGCGTACGCGGATTCATCTCACTGGCATCCTCGTCCGCTGAGGTGGCGCGCGTCGTCGTGGCGGCAGCACGCGGAGATGCCCTGCTGGACGGGGCCGTCTTCAGCCGCTTTGCGGAGGGCCGCGAGGGGGCGGCTCCCCCAGCGGCCCCGAGGCTGACCGCCCGGGAGCTGCAGGTACGCACGCTGCTGGCCGAGGGGCTGGCTGATAAGCAGATCGCCACCCGCCTGGGGATCTCCGTGAAGACGGTGGAGAAGCACGTGGGAGCGATGCTGCGGAAAACCGGTGCCCGGAACCGCACCATGCTGGTGACCCTGCAGTAGGAACGCGTTCAGAAGGCGGCCACCCCTGCCGAGGCAACCTCCTGGTCCTGCTCGATGGTCCCCGTGGAGACACCGATGGCACCTAGGATGCTGCCGTCGCGCACCAGCGGAATGCCGCCGGGGAACACGGCAAGCCGGCCTCCATGTGCGTCGCTCAGCCCGAAGATCGGACCGTCCGGGCGGGTCGCGCCCTGCAGATCGCCGGTCTCACCCTGGAACGCGATCGCCGTGTAGGCCTTGTTGATTGCGATGGTGATGCTGCCGATGTTGGCGCCGTCCATCCGGACGTGCGCTTTAAGGTTCCCGCCGGCGTCGACGACGGCGATGTCCATCGGCTGGCCGATTTCCGTTGCCTTCTGTGCCGCCGCATCGATCACGCGGCGGGCTTCCTCGGAGGTGATGGTCTCGAGCACTGATCCCTGGGCCATGGGTGTCCTTCGCCATTGAAGTTGAAAACGCAGCGGCTTTTGAGCAGCCGCCGCTCATTCAACCACCGGCACGGTGCGCTGGCGAGGTGGTGAATACCCCCATAGGAAGGCAGGGTTACCACCTATTCCGGCGCGTGAGAGGGGCGCCTACCATGGCCTGAAACCAAGCCGGGAGGAAGTGCTGTGGGCGTCGTACCGCTGAAGGAAATTGTTGATCCGGCGTTCCGGGAACGCTACGGCGTGCCCGCCATAAACATCTTTAATGACCTCACTATGGAAGGTGTGCTCGCCGGTGCCGTGGAGGCGAACTCCCCGGTCATCCTGCAGACCTCGGTCAAGACCGTGCGCAGCATCGGCTCCCGGGTCCTCTTCGATATGTGGCAGTCGATGACCCGCGGCATCGAGGTGCCGGTGACACTGCATCTGGACCACTGTCCGGACCGCGGCGTCATCACCGAATGCCTTCAGGCCGGCTGGAACTCGGTGCTCTTCGACGCATCCAGCCTCCCCGTTGAAGAGAACCAGCGCCAGACCATCGAGGTTGTTGCCGAAGCCCGCAGCTACGGCGCCCAGGTGGAAGGCGAGATCGAGGCGATCACCGGTGTTGAGGACGACCATGGGTCAGACGACGCCGCCAAGCAGCAGAGCCTGGAGGTGGCGCTCCGCTTCATCGACGCCACCGGAATCGATGTGTTCGCCCCCTCGATCGGCAACGCCCACGGCAGCTACAAGGCGGCACCCGTGCTCGACGCCGAACGCGTCACGCAGATCGTCGAGGCACGGAACATCCCCATCGCCCTGCACGGCGGCAGCGGGCTCAGTGCCGCGCAGTTCGCGGACCTCATCGCCCGCGGCTGCGCGAAGGTCAACATCTCCACTGCTCTCAAGGAGACGTTTATGCAGTCCGGCCTGGCTTTCCTCAAGCAGGCCGAACAGGACGGAAAGTGGGATCCGCCGTCGCTCTTCAAGCACACCCGGGGTGACGTGATCTCCCTGGTCACGGGCCTGTGCGATCAATTCGGCAGCGCGGGCAAGGGCGGCCGCTGAGCATGCCGGCCCTGATTTTCGACTGCGACGGCGTCCTTGCCGACACCGAACAGTACGGCCATCTGCCGGCGTTCAACCAGACCTTCACCGACTTCGGAGTTCCCGTGCAGTGGTCTGTCGATGAGTACGCCGAGAAAGTGAAGATCGGCGGCGGCAAGGAGAGAATGCGCAGCATCCTCACCCCGGCGCTCGCCGGCTCCCTGGGCCTGCAGGACTCCGACGCCGTCGACCGCGCAATCCTGGCCTGGCACCAGCGGAAGACCGAGGTCTACAAGGGCCTGGTGGAGAGCGGTGTTATGCCCGCCCGGCCCGGCATTGCACGGATAGCGCAGGAAGCCCACGACGCCGGCTGGACGCTCGCCGTAGCCTCCACCTCTGCCGAACCTGCCGTCCGCGCCGTCCTGAACCACGCCGTCGGGAACGATCTTGCCGCCTCCTTCTCCGTATTTGCCGGAGACATAGTGCCGGCAAAGAAACCGGCGCCGGACATTTACCTCCTCGCGCTCCGGGAGCTCGGCGTCGAACCGCAGGACGCGCTGGTGGTCGAGGACAGCGAGAACGGGCTGCGGGCCGCCCTCGGAGCCGGGCTCAGGACCCTCGTAACGGTCAGCGGTTTCACCCGGGAAGAAGACTTCGACGGGTCGGCACTGGTGGTCAGTTCGCTGGGCGACCCCGGGCAGGAGCAGGCGGAGGTGCTCGCGGACCCTTACGGCGTCGGCCTCTCCGGCACCGTCACCCTCGCCACCCTGCAGAACCTGCTGGACCTCCCCACGACGCATGAAACGGAGACACCATGAGCAGCACCGACCTGAGTTCCGTCGAATTCATCGTCCAGTCCCTGGCCCAGACCGCCGTCGACGAGGAGAAGGCGTTCGGCGACCTCGACGCCGTCGTGGGCGACGGCGACCTGGGGTACTCCCTCGCCCGCGGTTTCGAGAAAGTCCTGGCCGACTGGGACACGTTCAAGCGCGACGACGTCGCCACGTTCCTGCAGCAGATCGCACTCACCATCACCAGCCGGATCGGCGGAACCTCCGGGCCGCTGTGGGGCACCGCCTTCCTGCGGGCATCCGCGGCTGCGAAGGAGACGGACACGATCGACGGCGCCGCAGCGGTGGCCATGCTGCGCGGGGCCACCGACGGCATCAAGGCACGCGGCAACGCCGACCTCGGTGACAAGACCCTGCTGGACGCCCTCATTCCCGCCACCGACGAACTTGAGCGCCAGCTCGCCGCCGGTGCCTCCCCCGCCGAATGCCGCACCGCGTTCGCCGCCAAGACCCGCGAATGCGCTGACGCCACCTCGGCAATGGAAGCCAAGCGGGGCCGGGCCAGCTACAGCGGCGAGCGCAGCATCGGTTCCCCGGATGCCGGCGCGGCGGCGGTCGCCGTCATGGTCGAACGCATGGTCGCCGACTGGCCCTAAGAAACCACCCGCACAGATTTGTCCCTGCCAACTCACAACGACGTGGAGTCCCCATGAAAAAGTTCGTCAATGATCCGCAGCAGTTCGTCCCGGATGTCCTCGAAGGCCTCGCCCTCGCGAACCCGGACACCCTGAAGTACGTACCGGAATACAACCTGATCATGCGCGCCGACGGTCCGGACCAGAACAAGGTCTCGATTGTGCAGGGCTCCGGTTCAGGGCACGAGCCGGCCCACACGATGATTGTGGGCAAGGGAATGCTCGACGCCGCCTGCCCGGGCGACGTGTTCGCTGCGCCGCCGCTGGACTACGTGTACGAGACCACCAAGCTGATGGCTTCACCCAAGGGTGTGCTTCTCCTGGTAAACAACTACACCGGGGACAAGATGGTTTTCGAGATGGCGCAGGAGATGTCTTCCGCGGACGGGATGGATGTCAGGACCCTCTTTATCAACGACGACGTCTCCGTGGAGGACTCCACCTACACCATTGGGCGGCGCGGGGTGGCCGGCAACTTCTTTGTCATCAAGGCCGTGGCCGCGGCCGCCGAGCGCGGAGCGGACCTCGACGAAGTAATCCGCATCGGCGAGAAGGTCAATGCCGCCACCCGGACCATGGGCGTCGCCCTGACCGCCTGCACCCCGCCGGCCAAGGGCAGCCCGCTGTTCGAACTCGGCGAGGACGAGATCGAGATGGGCGTCGGCATCCACGGGGAACCGGGCCGGCGCCGGGCCCAGATGATGGGCGCCAGCGAAATCGTCGAGGAGCTCCTGGGCCCGGTGGTCCGCGACCTCCCCTTCGCCGATGGAGACCGGGTGGCGCTGATGGTGAACGGCCTGGGCGGCACCCCGATCAGCGAGCTGTACCTGCTCTACGGGCTGGCGCACAAGAGCCTCGCGGAGCAGGGCATCAGCGTGGGCCGCAGCTACGTTGGGGAGTACTGCACGTCCCTGGACATGGCCGGTGCCTCCATCACGCTGGTGAAGCTCGACGACGAGATCGAGTCGCTGCTGATGGACCCGGCGGAGGTGCCGATCCGCGTCTTCTAGTAGGCTGGCAGTCGAACGTTTATTCGAAAGGCGGTGCGGCTTGGCAGGCAGACTGCAGCGGATCGCCCTTGTGGACGTCAACAGCTTCTATGTCTCCTGCGAGCGCGCCTTCGATCCGCGGCTGGAGGGCGTTCCGGTTGTTGTGCTTTCCAACAATGACGGCTGTGTGGTGGCGCGTTCCGACGAGGCAAAAGCCCTGGCCATCAAGACCGGAGAACCGTGGTTCAAGCTGGCCGACGCGGCACCCCGGCTCGGCCTGATCCAGCGGTCCAGCAACTATGAGCTGTACGGCGACCTGAGTTCGCGGGTCATGGAGCTGCTGGGCCGCTTCGCCCTGTGGCAGGAGGTCTATTCGATCGACGAGTCCTTCCTCGGGCTAAGCGGCACGGCGCAGGAGCTGGACGTACAGGGTGCCCGCATCCGTACCGCCGTCGCCAGCCACACCGGGCTTCCCGTGTGCGTCGGGATCGGCACCACCAAGACCCTGGCCAAGTTCGCCAACCGGATCGCCAAACAGAACCGTCATCTGGGCGGGGTCTGCAACCTGGACACCATGGATCCGGCAGCTGTGGAAACCATCATGTCCCGCGTGCCAGTGACCGGGCTCTGGGGTGTGGGGGCGAAGCTGGGCAAGCGGCTGGAGGCCATGGGAATCCGAACCGTGGCCGATCTGAAGGCGGCCGATCCCGCGGTGATCCGCAGCCGTTTCTCCGTGACGCTGCAGCGGACCGTCCTGGAGCTCAACGGCACACCCTGCCTGCCGCTTGAGGAAGAACGCGCGGACCGGCAGCAGCTGATTTTCTCCCGCAGCTTCTCCGTGCCGGTGACGACGGCAGCCGAGATGCGGCAGGTGATGAGCATCTACGCGCAGCAGGCCGCCTCGCGGCTGCAGCGGGAACACCAGCAGGCCCGGGTGCTCACCGCTTATGCCGGAACGTCGCACTTTAGCTCCAAGGCGGCGTCGTTCCCTTCCGTCACCCTGAAACTCCAGAGCCCAACGTCGGATCCGCTGGTGCTGACCCGCGCCGCTGTAGGCGCGCTCGAAGACCACATCGTGGAAGGGGTCCCCTACACCAAGGCAGGGGTGATGCTCACCGGCCTGTCCGACGCCGGGGCCCAGCCTGTCTTCGACGCTTTCATTCCGGCGCAGGAGCACCGCCACCTCGGGGAGCTGCTGGGCAAGGTGGCGGGCAAGTACGGTTCGGCCAGCATTGGGCTGGGTGTGGCAGGCATGCCCAGCGCCCGCCCGGAGTGGACCATGTCCCGGAAGTTCTCTTCCCCGCGCTACACCACGGAGTGGGACGAGCTTCCCGTGGTGAAAGCCCGCTGAGACCACCCGCCGGGTTTATCCACATGGGCAGTTCTGCCCATCGACCCGGACCTCATCCTGGCCTATGTTGTCCGGCATGGGGGAAATCCGATGGGACATCCAAGTACCAGGCGTACTGTCGCTGCTGCGCGACGCCGAAAACCTGATTCTTGAGTGCGAGCCCGCCAAGGACTCCGCCCAGGAAGCACTGAACGCGCTGGAAACGGCGCTGGCAGACTGCCCGGAACTCGCCGACGCCGTCGACCGGCTGCGTTTTGAGGTCATCGCCAATGACATGACGGACATTATGGTGCGCTGCAACAATGCGGTTGAGGGAACCCGGGAAAGCGTGCAGGCGTACGTGGACGGAGACCGGGAGATGGCCGATCTGGCAGACAAGGCCGCGTCGCTGGCCAACCCCGGAGCAGCAGGCTACCGCCCCGGCTCACACGGACACCGGATGGTGCAGTAGATGGGTTTGATCAACGTAGACCTTTCGGCGTTCGAGAAGCTTCCGCAGGCCGGAATCCTGCGGATCCAGGCCTCGAAGCTGGCTGCAGCCGGAAACAGCTTCACGGAGCCGGTAGCGGATGCCGCAGGCAAATGGCAGGCCCTTGACGGTCTGTATGAGACACCGCAAAAACACCTCGTCCTGAACGCGCTGACCTCCCCGGCCCGCCAGACCGCTGAGCTGGCCGGGAACACAGAAGCCGCCGCCGGTGCCATCCGGACCTTCGCGGACGCTGTCGACATCATCCGGACCACAAGGGCGTCCCTGCGCAGCGACATAGCTGCTGCGGACCGGGAACTGGCCGCAATGCTGGAGGACCCTGCTGCCGGCCTCGGCGAGCAGTTCGAGAACTCCCTGGTCCGCTACCAGTGGGATTTCCAGGGCCGCGCAGTGCAGCTCGCCTCCGACTACGAAGAGGCGAGGGCCGCGTGCCTGAGGGCCCTCTCAGCGGTGGGAAGAGCCAGCACCGACGTGAACTCCTACTATTCCTCCGGCCGGCTGGACCTGCTCAGCCACGATGCTGAGCGCCTGCACCGGCTCGCGGTGTCCCCGGATGCCTCGCTGGAGGACGTCCAGCGCTACTACGACCATCTGGCCGGCATGGACGCAGCCCGCTACCGCGAGTTCGCTGCAGATTACCCGGAAGCGGCAGTTCTTCCGCCCCGGCTGGGCCTGGCAGCAGAGCAGCAGGCCGCTTTCTGGCATTCCCTGGGTTCAGAGCAGCAGGCCGCGCTGGTTGAGGCGCTGCCTGCGGTCGCCGGCAATACCGAGGGGGTGCCCTACGGTATCCGGGCCGCAGCCAACGCCGCAGTCCTGGCCCTGGTACTCAAGCCCACGTGGCGGGCAACGGAAGGGCAGAGATCTTCCTACGAGGCGATCAGGCGGTCCCTGGACAATACCGGCTCCAAGGGCGTAAGCCGCAGCCTGATTTCCTTCGATCCGGCAGAGCCGCCGCTGGCGGCCGTAGCCGTCGGAGATATGGATACGGCCAGCAGCATCACGGCCAATATCTCCGGCATGGGCAGTTCCACCGAGGACATGGAGAGCGCCGTACGGCTGGCCAGAAACCTCTACAGCGAACAGGAGATGCTCGGAGGGCAGCCTGCGGTGCTGGCCTGGATCGGCTATGACGCTCCGGACATGCCGATGTCCACCGAGGTCCTCTTCTCCGACAAAGCGCGGACCGGCGGTGCGAAACTGGCCACGGTCATTGACGGTTTCTACCACACCCGTGGCCCGGAGAACCCGCCGTGGGTCAGCGTGAGCGCCCATTCCTACGGCACCACCACCGCTGCGTATGCCCTCGCCGAGACCGAACACACCATCGATTCGGCGGTCTTCTACGGTTCGGCCGGCATTGACCCCGAGGCTGCTGGGAGCGCAGCTGATCTGAACGTACGCAGCGGGGAGGTCTACGCCACGCTCGGCCGTGCCGACTTGGTCGCTCCGCTGGGAAGAGCAGGATCCCAGCTCGGCGATCCGCGGCTGAGCCCTTCGTCAGACACCTGGGGGGCGAAGGTCTTCAGCTCCGAGACAGCCGTCATTGACGGCGAGGAACTCCGCGGCAACGGCGGGCATGGCGGAGAAGGCACAACGGTTGGAGCAGGCATCACGGAGACCGAAAAGGGCGGCGGATACCTGGACCCTGACACGGTGAGCCTGCGCAACATTGCCGCGGCATCTTCCGGCCAGGGCGGCATCGTTGATCTCATTCCCCAATCGGACACCGATGCTGCGCTTAGCCGCCTCTCCGAACAGGCCGCCGGCATCTACTACGCTCCCGGCCGGGCAGTCGACTCGGTCCAGGAAGGCGCAACGGCGTTTGTAGACAAAACCCAGGTGTCAGGCGACAAAGTCGTGGACATCGTTCAGGCAGGTCTGATGGTCGCCGCGGACACGCTGCAGGAACAGTACCTGCCTGATGTTGGGCCTTTCCGGAATCCGCTGAACCCGGTGGTCGACGGCCTGCAAAGCACGGCCCTGGAGACAACGGACGCTCTCCAGGAAAAGTTCAATAACGCAATAGACAAGTCCCAGAGTACCGTTGACACAATTGTCGATGCCCATCAGAAAGCAGCAGATGAATACTTCAAGAGGCCGTGGCGCGTGGTCGAATTCGTGGCGGGGAAACTCGTTGCGGTTCGGGGTGCTGACTAGCGCCGGACTGCTTGCCGTACTGACCCTGAGTTCATGTGCCCAAGGAGCCAATGTGCCTGACAACGCTGCAGCCTCATCCACCCATGCCTCTGCGGACCCCTCCGCCGGAACCGGCGGCCGTCCCGCTCCCGAAGTTTTCGACCGTTTTATGTCCATGACCAGCGCCGCCGTTGAGGCCACAAAAACCGACGGCTGGAAGCATGAGGACGGATCAGCCTGGGAACCGTGGGCAGCCGATCTGACTTTCAACCCGCAGCTCTGCCCGGATTCGAAGGGCGGCCAGGACGCCCGCGACCTGCAGCTCTCCCTCAAGGGTCCGGTACCCGCCGATCCCCGTGAAGCACGCGATGAGATGCGCACCTACCTGGAAGCCAGCGGGTTCACACTCCGGTCGGTCATTGATCCGCCGGACGGAAAAGAATCCAACCTGCCCTACAGCGTTGCCGCTGCGGGGGAAGATGGTTCGTTGATCGTTTACGCGGCCAACGGGGTGGGGGCCTTCCTGAACCTTGAGAGCGAGTGCTCCAGCCATCCCTCGCTCGAGCATGAGGTCAGCGCCGTGACGCGTTAGCGGCGCGGGCATCACTCATCACGGTCCGGTTGTGTGAGGCGCAGTTCCTCCACATCAAGCCGGGTTTCGAGCAGGCGGAGCACACGGTCATCGATGGTGCGTCCGTCGCGCAGCGCAAGGATTACCGTGCGCTTGCGTTCTAGGAGCGCCAGCCGCAGCTCGGTCTCCTGCTGCCAGCGTTCAAGGGCCGGGGCGGGCTCTCCCTGCGATTGTGCTTCATTGTTGGCCCGCAGCACCTCCAGATGATGGCGGTACTCATGCTCAAGGCGTGCCACCACTCGCCCGTCCGTTCCGAGCCGGGCTGCCAGCTCCGGCAGCAGGGACAGTCCGTCCTCGGCAGAGCGCATCTCCGCCAGACGGCGTTCCTCTTCCAGCCGGGTGTCCTCCGGCAGCTTCGCCCAGCGGACGATGACCGGAAGCAGCGGACCCTGGACGGTCAGCGTCACCAGGATCACCCCTGCCGTCACGAAGATGATCTGGCCCCGGTCCGGAAAGGGCGTGCCGGCCGCCGTCAGAGCCGGGACGCCCAGTGCTGCTGCCAGGGACACAGCACCGCGGAAGCCTGCCATGCCGCTGAGGATGCGGGAGCGGTTGCTGACCCGGCGCAGCTTCTGCGACGGCCGCCGGTCGATCAGCCGGATCAGGTAGGTCGTGGAGAACAGGAACGCGATGCGCACCAGCACCAGCACCACTGACACTGCTGCCACCGCCACCAGCCCCACGGCGATCTGCGGTCCGTTCAGCAGCCGCACCGCCACGTGCAGCTCAATCCCGATCAGCACGAACAGCGCCGCGTTGAGCATAAACGTGGAGAAGGACCAGAAGGCCTGCGACTGGCGGCGGGCCAGTGCCGCCGTCACCCGGGGACCGGCCTGGCTCATGATCAGGCCGACGACGACGACGGCGAGCACTCCCGATCCTCCGGTTTCCTCCGCCAGCAGGAAGGCAGCGAAGGGGGTGACGAAAGTGGCGACGTTGCTCAGCATGGGATCCTGGATGCGCCGGCGCACCCAGATCCCGGCCCAGGCCGCCAGCAGACCGGCAACTATTCCGCCGCCGTAGGAGAGCGCCAGGATCCCGGAGATGGACAGCGGCGTGTACCCGCCGTCTCCGGCCACGATCCCCACAGCGACGGCGTAGATGACCAGTGCTGTGCCGTCGTTTATCAGGCTTTCAGCACGCAGCACGGTGACATTGCGGTGGGGCAGACTCCGGGCGAGGGCCGCCACAGCCGTCGCGTCGGTCGGTGCCAGGGCGGCGCCCAGCACCCACGCCGGCCCCCAGGGCATGCCCAGGGCATTGGCCGTGAACGCGACTGCTGCTGCGGTCACCAGGACGAGCCCCGTACCGGTCAGGACAATGCCGCGCAGGTTGCTGCGGATCTCCCGCAAAGACGTTGTCAGGCTTTCCCAGTACAGCAGGGCAGGCAGGAAGAGCAGCAGCACCACTTCGGAAGGCAGCTCCACCTGCCGGAACGCCGGCACAAATCCCAGCGCCACTCCCCCGGCCAGCAGCAGCAGCGGCGGGGCAATCCGAAGCCTTTGCGCTCCCAGCGAGCAGGCCAGAATCGCGACCCCGAGTGCCACTACAAGTTCAAGACCGAGCACGGGCCAACCTTCCCTCGGGCAGTCTTCCGGCTGGGCAGCCTCCTTAAGTGTGCCGAGCGCGGACAGCTCCGTCGAGGGCAGGCAGCATCAGGCCGCGGCGCCCGCCCGGCGGCTTAGCTGCCCGGCCGGCGCAGCATCGACCAGACCGGCGGTCCACCGCCGGGCATGTCCGAGACCGACCACACGTCGAATCCGAACCGGCGGTAGAACGCCACGTTGGATTGTGCGGAGGTCTCCAGCGCTATTGCCCGGTCCGGGCCGGCCGCCAGCATTGACTCCATCAGCTGGGTGCCCAGGCCGTTTCCTTGTTCCTGCGGGGCGACGGCGATGGTGGCCAGCGTCCACGCGCCGGCCGGAGGCTGTGGAAGGGGATACTCAAGGTTGCGGACGGATTCGCCGTGGAGGGAGGCGATTTTCTCCTGCAGTTCCGGGCTCAGGGATGCCAGTTCTTCCAGATTGGGAGGGAGCAGGACCGCGACGGCGGTGAACACCGCGTTGGTCCACACCTCGCCGTGCGGGAGGGCGAGGTGTTCCAGATAAATCCGCTGGATGGCACCGATCCGGGCTTCGCGGCGCTCGTTGTCCACGGTCCAGCGGGTCCAGGCGTAGTCTGCGAAGGCTTCTCCCAGAACGGCGGACAAGCCCGCTATCTGAGCTGCGGAGGCCTGCTCCAGCCGTGCAATCCCCATGCTTTGGTCTTCTCCAAGTCCCTGTTTCACCTCCGTCTTTGCCGGAGGTGAGCTACTGCTGCCGGTTCCAGACCCTGCGCCACCACGGTCTGTGCGGCTCCGGCACCGGATCCGGAGCGGCATCCCCGGCCCGGCGATCCCGCCAGCGCTGCACCTCCAGCTCGACGTCCCGCAGCTTGGTAATGACCGGCGGCCCGCCCAGCAGCTGCCTCCGGGCCTCGATGATCCGCCGGTTGAAGTCTTCCACAGTTTCGCGCACCTGCGCAGCCGAGGGTTTGGCGTCCAGGACACCGTCGAGCTCCGCGTCCTCCACCCTCAGCAGCAGCGCAGGAGGGCCCAGTCCGCTGATATTCTCACGTTCGATCAGTCCCTTGACCCACCAGTCCGGGTCATTGGCTTCCCCCAGGTTGGGGATGGGTTTGCCCGCGTACTGCAGGTTGTCGAAATCCCCGCGCATCATTGCATCCCGGATCAGGTAGTCCGCCTTGCTGGCTGGATCAACCTGTTCCTTCCTGCGCCGCAGGTCCGCTTCCTCGGGAGTCTCCTCACCGGCCGTTTCAGGAGCTCCTGCTGCCCGTAACCTTGCTGCCCGTTCCATCCGACGCCGGTAGGCGTCAGCCCCGCGGTTGCCCATTTGCTGCTTGTCCTCCCAGCCCTCAGGGGCTAGCGGTCGATCGTTTTCTCCAGTTCTTCAGGGAAGCGGGCGCCTTCAATCGGAATCCGGGCAGCGGCGTCGTCGAGCGCTTGAAGGTCCTCCGCACTCAGGGTGACGCTGGTGGCTTCGAGGTTCTCCTCCAGCCGCTCAAGTTTCCGTGTTCCCGGAATCGGCACAATCCACGGTTTCTGTGCCAGCAGCCAGGCCAGGGCGATCTGGGCGGGCGTCGCGTCCTTGGCCTCACCGGTTCTCTCCAACAGGTCCACCATGGCCTGGTTCGCCTGCCGGGCCTGGGGCGTGAAGCGCGGCATCCTGCCCCGCATGTCCCCGGGAGCGAACTCAGTTGAGGAAGAGATCTTCCCGGTGAGGAAACCCCGCCCCAGCGGACTGAACGGAACAAAGCCGATTCCCAGCTCCGCGCAGGCCGGCAGCACGTGTTCCTCCGGTTCGCGCCACCACAGCGAGTACTCGCTCTGCACCGCAGTGACGGGCTGAACGGCATTGGCGGCCCGGATGGTATCCGCCGAAGCCTCGGACAGGCCGAAGTGCTTGACCTTGCCCTCGCTGATGAGGTCCTTCACCGTTCCGGCCACATCTTCAATTGGCACGTTGGGATCGACCCGGTGCTGGTAGAGCAGGTCGATCGACTCCGTCTGCAGCCGCCGCAGGGATCCCTCCACGGCTTCCCGGATGTGCTCGGGGCGGCTGTCCCGGCCCACCTGGCGGCCTTCCCCATTGATCGTGAACCCGAACTTGGTGGCCACCACCACCCGGTCCCGGAACGGTGCCACTGCCTCACCCACGAGCTCTTCGTTGATGTAGGGACCGTAGACTTCCGCCGTGTCGAAAAGCCGCACCCCGCGGTCAAAGGCGGTACGGATCAGGTTGATCGCATCTTCACGGCTCCCCGACGGCCCGTAGCCCTGGCTGAACCCCATGCAGCCCAGACCCAGCTCCGATACTTTCAGGCCCGCCATCCCCAGTTCACGCGTTTTCATCCGTTGTCTCCCGTCACCCGGACACTCAGCGCTCGACGCCGGATGGGCTGGCTGGGGGTCCGTTCCACTGGTTTTGCCTTCCACCCTGCGCCCGGCCGGCCGCGCCGTCAACAACTTCGGCGACGTGCCCCGGGAAATCCTCAGTCCACCTGCACTACCGCGCCGCCGGTGAGCCGGACGAGTTCGTCCAGATCGGTCCGGAACACGGAGAACGGCGTTCCGGCTGCCACCCACACGTCCGGGTAGCCGCCCAGGTCACGGTCAATGACGGTCTTCACGGCCGCGGGATGTCCTACCGGGGCCACACCACCGACCCGCTGGCCGGTCGCTTCGTATACCTGCTCCGCTGAAGCGCGTTTGATCTTCTGCTTGTTCAGCCGCTGTGCCAGTGCTGCGGTGTCCACCCGGTGGGCGCCGCTGGTGATCACCAGGAGGGGAACGCCGTCGGCCATAAACACCAGCGAGTTGCCAATGGCTCCGACGTCGCAGCCCAGGGTCTGTGCCGCCTCGGCCGCCGTCCGCGCCGAACCATCCGTGAGAACCACCTGCGCTGCTGACCCCTGGTCTGCCAGTGCCTGTTTGACGCGCTCCACCGCAGCTGCCCATGCCGGATTCTCCATGCCCGCGACACTAGCAAAACCGAGCAGTGCTGCGTCGTCATATTCCGGCTGGAACGTTCTGGCCTAGCTGCGGGTAATGGTGTCCGGCTCCGGTCCGGAGCGGACACCGGTGTCCAGGGCACTGATGCTGGAGAGTTCTTCGGCGCTGAGGGAGAAGTCGAACAGGTCAATGTTCTCCGCGATCCGCTTGGGCGTGACGGACTTGGGGATGACGCAGATGCCAAGCTGGATCTCCCAGCGGAGAATCACCTGCGCCGGGGTCTTGTGGTGCGCCGCAGCAATGCCAACGATCACCGGATCGTGCAGCGGGTCTTTCGGCGCAGCGCCGGAGCCGTGTTTCCAGTAGCGGGTGACGCCTCCGATGGGTGACCACGCTTCAGTGAGGATGCCGTTCTCCAGGTTGAAGGAGCGCAGTTCCGGTTCGCTGAAGTACGGATGGACCTGGATCTGGTTCACCGCCGGTACGACGTCGCTGCGCGCGAGCAGCTCGCTCAGCTCCGCTGTGCTGAAGTTGCTGACGCCGATGGCCCGGACCCGGCCCTGCTCGTAGAGTGTCTGAAGCGCCCGCCAGGAGGCGATGGTCGCTTCGAAGTCAGAGGGCAGCGGCTGGTGAAGCAGGTAGAGATCCAGCACGTCCAGCCCCAGCCGGGCCATGCTGGCGTCGAAGGCGCGCAGCGCTGAGTCATACCCGTAGTCATCCACCCACAGCTTCGTGGTGATGAAGAGTTCGGCGCGGTCGACGCCGGACTGCGCCAGGGCAGCACCCACCTCGGTCTCGTTGTGGTAGGCAGCTGCGGTGTCGATCAGCCGGTAGCCGTTGGCCAGTGCGGTCTCCACCGCAACTGTGGTTTCTGCGGGAGCGCTGCGGTACACCCCAAATCCCACAGCATTCAGCGCTATGCCGTTGTTCAGGGTCAGCTTGGGCATGATGGCGTTCATCGCAGCTCCTAGCACGCAATTGCTCCGGTCTTCCAAGAATCCCGCAGTCTGCCTGCAGTGGACAGCCTTTGACGCTTTGGCGGGTGCTGGTTTGGCGACGCCGGTCAGGCGCGTGCCGCCCGGTGCCGGCGCACGGCAGCGCGGTTGCCGCAGCGGACGGAGCAAAAACGCTGCCTGCCGTTGCGGGTAACATCCACCACGACGTTTCGGCAGTAGTCCCCGGGCGCCTCGCCTGCCTCGCAGCGCCGTAGCCGGGACATGCCCCGAGTGGTCAGGTGCAGCGCCGTGCCCACGCTGAACACTGCCAGCAGGACCTCCGCCAGCGACTGGCCGCCGTCGCGGTAATGCAGGTGCCAACCCTCCTGGTCGTGATCCGTGAGCCGCGGGTAGGCCGCGGCGTCCTTCATCAGGACGTTCAGCAGCATGGCACGGAGATCCGGGGTTTCGGCGTCCACAACCTCAAGCCAGCGCTGGATAACCCGGTGCACCTCCCGGTGATCACCCGGGGCCTCGGGAAAGGTCATGGTCATCCCGAACTCGCGGGTGCGCTCGATGATTCCTGCCCGGGAATCCGGCCAGTCGTTGGCCAGCGAGGCGGCCAGCAGCACGGCGTATTCACCGTAAGGGTTGAGATGCATAAGAGCATTACAGCATGCTCAGGGACATGAACAGTGATTTGGACCCGGGACGCAGACCATCAGCAGCGGCATTGACCTGCGAGCATGCCTGGGCCACGGACTCCCGGCACCCGACCTCGCAGGGAATCGTTGCTTATGTGCGGTGTGTCCGCTGCCCGGCGCTCCGGGTGGAGCTGGGCACCTCGGGATCCACGATGCCTGCCAGGGCGGTAAGCGTTCCCGTAGGGGTATCCGCCAGCACCAAGGCTGCAGCGCCGTCGTCCTTCCGTCCCGCACGCCTGCCAACCCGGCCGTAGCCGGGGCCATCGACCCGTCCGGCGTTGTTCGGCGGCTGCCGGCGGGGAAGACTGGGACCAGTCGAGGGAACGGAGCGGATCATGGCTGCTGACGTTTTGGTCGTCATCGGAGCGGGAGGCATGGGGCTGGCGGTGGTGCGCCGCTGCGGAGCGGGGCGCAAGGTCCTGCTGGCCGATTTCAATGAGGCCCTGCTGCAGGACGCCGTGGATACGGCGCTCGCGGACGGGTACGACGTCGAATCCTCCGGTGTGGACGTCTCCTCGCGGAATTCGGTGGCTGCGCTGGCAGCGATTGCCCGGGAATTGGGCCGGGTCACCGCCGTCGTGCATACGGCGGGCCTCTCCCCCGTGCAGGCACCGGCTGAGGCGATCTGGAAGGTGGACCTGTACGGAGTGGCAGTGGTGCTGGAGGAATTCGAGAAGGTCATTGCCCCGGGAGGCGCGGGAGTGGTGATCGCATCCATGTCCGCCTACCTGGCCGGCGGCAGCATCCCGTCCGATGTTCTGGCGGAACTGGCTGCCAAACCGGCCGATGACCTGCTGGGCCTGCCATTCGTGACCGGCATTGATAACCCGGGATATGCGTACTCCGCCGCCAAGCGCGCCAACCAGGTGCGGGTGCAGTCCGCCAGCGTCCGCTGGGGTGCCCGCGGCGCGCGGGTCAACAGCATCAGTCCGGGAGTCATCTCCACACCGATGGGCCAGCAGGAACTCGCGGGCGAGTCGGGAGCGCAGATGCGGGCCATGATCGACGGTTCGGGAACCGGCCGGGTGGGAACGCCGGGCGACATCGCCAACGCTGCGGCGTTCCTGCTCAGCCCGGATGCCTCGTTTGTGACGGGTGTGGACCTGCTGGTCGACGGCGGTGTGGTGGCGGCGCTGGAAGCCGGGCGGGCGGCGGCGTCGGCCGGGTGATTTGGTTCCGGTTTGCTGGCGGGGCGGGTGCCGGGGCGGGGCGCCGGCTGCACAGATTCCCAGCCGTCGTTGCAGTTGGTATCTCTTGGGGTCACAGCAGTGAACAGGCGTAACGAAGAGTGGGAAGCCGTGCGCTGGAAGTCTCAGTAAGTCGGCGCCGGCGGCAGGCCGGCGAATTCTTCAAGAGTCTTTCCACTGCGGTGCAGTTTCGCGGCGACTTCCGTACCCACATAACGCAGGTGCCAGGGTTCGTAGGCGAACCCGGTCACGTTTTCTTTCCCGGCGGGATACCGGATGAGGAATCCGTACCGGTGCGCGTTCTCCGCGGCCCACGCCCCAGCCGGTGTGGCCTCGAAGCAAGTCTCCAGAGCACAGGTTCCATCTGCGTTGCCAATGTCCACGGCCAGTCCGGTCTGGTGCTCACTGTGCCCCGGCCGTGCCGAAATGCCGTCCGCCGCGGCATCCCCGTAGCTTGCCGAGTAGGAGGAATGGATGTGGGCCTGGTCCTCGGCGGTCCGATACCCGCTGACTGCAGTGATGCCGACGCCGGCAGCGGCCGCGTCAGCACTCAGCTGCCCGTACGCTGCAGCGGCCTCGGGCCGCAGCAGCACTCCCTGAGCGTCGTGCAGTTCCTTCGGAATGTACGCCGGATCCGCCAGCGGCCTGTTCTTGTTGACGACGACGGCGAGGCTGTCCGGAGAGTCAAAGTCCAGCTGCGCTGTTTGTGCGGAGGCCTGCTGGGCCAGCGACTCGGACCAGGACAGATACCCCAGCAGGCAGAGACAGATACACCCAATGAGGGCAATGTGTGTCTTGACGAGCTGGCGCGGCATATCTTCCTCCACCGCAACTTTCCCATAATTCCGGTGCACGCAGCAGTATTGACGCGGAGATTCACTGGCCGACGGCCAAGGCTGGACATGCCCGGGGCACCCACGCAGCCACGGAACCCGCAGGGTAGCGGAAGGCTCAGCCCGCCGGCAGCTCCAGGTAACGCCCGCCGAGCTCATAGGCGAGGTCCCGCATGTCCTCTTCCGATGGGACCGGCCCGCGGAGCAGCGGAAACACGTACCAGTTGCTGCCTTCAGCGATGCCCGCCGGCCCGTTTTCTGCGCCTTCGGCAAGCTTGCCGGACACGGTAATCCGGTCCTCGGCACTCGCGAAACGGATGACCTGCAGTGTATCGGTGCACATGGCGTACTCCAGGGTCGCAATCTCCTCGAACGCCATGATGACCGGCTCTGCTGACGTTCCTGCATCGCACCCGTGCAGGCCGTTGACTGCGGCCAGCAGTTCCTGCGCCGACGTGAAGCTGGACAATTCAGCCGGCTCAGCCACCTGCTCGCCGGTGCTTCCGCAGCCAGCGGCCAGGACGACGGCGGCCGTCCCTGCCGCCAGCACAAGTTTCCGGTTGCTCTTCTGCATGTGTCCCCCACGTTCCACGGTGCCCGGGATGGGCAGCACCCCATCCTTACATGCCGCAGACACGTTCGGCAGATTAGACCTGTTCAGCCAGTACCGAGTAGGGAAGCTTCGTCCCAAGGATCCGCTCGGCAGCACGGTGCCCGGAACACAGGGCCGCGTTTACCGTCGCGGGGTCCGCTTCCCAGGTTGCTTCCCCGGCCAGATGCAGGACGCCGTCGATCGGCTCTGCGATACGGGTGTGGTCCTCGGCGGTGCACCCGCGCGCCATGTACGCATAGGCTCCGCCAGCCCACTCGTCGCCCTGCCAGTCGGTGATCCTGGCGTGCGCCGGATCGAGGGTCCGCTCACCGTAGATCTCCCGAAGCGAAGCCATGACCGACTCCACCACGCGCTCGTCGGACCAGTTCCGGATTTCCTGCGCGCACTCCCCTGCCGCGAACGTCAGCAGCGTCGGTTCTCCATGCAGATCGGTGAGGTCGTACCAGGAATGCCACCACTTCGCGGCGCTGCCCTGGCGGCGGATGGCGTACACGCCGTCGTCCCAGAAACGTTTTGGAAAGCGCAGGAAGACCTTCTCGAAAGCGTTCATCCGGAATTTGGAGAGCGCACCGGTGACCGCGTCAGGCAGCGGCGGGTCGAACGCGATGCACTTCGACTGCAGGACGCCGACCGGAACCGTCACCACGGCCTGGGCAGCGGTAAAAGTCCCGCGGTCCGTCTCCACGACGACGCCGGACTCCACCCCGGCGGCTCCCACACGGGCCACGCATGTCACCACGTGTTCAAGGCGCACATCGAGCCCCGCCGCGAGGTTTGACGCCAGCTGGTCGTACCCGTCCGGGAAGACCACCTCATCCCCAACGATCACCTCGTCCTCGAGTCCGTGTGCGTCGAGGAGACGGGAATCGGCGCCGTACTGCTCCTCCGACCGGTGGTCCAGGTACTCAACCACCCGTACCGCGCGTTCCGCGTCCCAGCCCCCAGCTGCCGCCACCTGCGCTACGGCAGTGCGGGCCGCCTCCGCGTAGCTCGCGCCCGGCGGCATGGCCTCAATGACGGTGGTGAGCTGGTCTTCAACGCGGGCGGCATCGGCGATGAACTGATCAGCGGCACTGTCGGAGAGCCGGGCGCCGTCGGGCCCGTAGTAGGCGATCGGCCGGCCACCGGGCTGGTAGCTGCCCACGGTGAACTCGACGTCGGCCATGCCGAACGCGCCAGTCAGCGCGTGCAGCGGACCGCCGTCGATCCCATGGATCCAGGAGGCTCCGAGGTCCGTGACCCGGCCGTCCAGGCGCTCGGTGTGCAGCCGTCCGCCGATGCGGTCCCGTGCTTCCAGCACCGCGACCTTTTGCCCGAGGGCTGCGAGGACACGGGCAGCACTGAGGCCGGACACTCCGGCGCCCACAACGATTGTGTCGAATTCCTGCGTACGGATATCCACGTGTAACTCGCTTTTCAAATAGCGGGAACCTTTTCGATTTTTACATTAGTGCGACGCCGTTATACCCATGATTTCTGTGTCATCTCGGAGACGTTCGACTTCACAGAGAGCCCGGTGCTCGTTCACGATGTCTACTGGATGCCATTCGTAAGGAGCCGAAACCATGACAGACCTTCAGTGTCCGGCCATTGTCGTCCTCATCGCGGGTGATGCTGCAGCTCCATCCTGGCTCAGCCGTGTCGCCGCCGAATTTGTAGTGGACGGGGACGCTGCGGACCTTGGACGTTTGGTCGAAGAGTCGACAGATCTGTTTCGGGGCGAAACCTTTGTTGTCCGGGCAGCCCTCTCCGGAATCCGTGAGGTCCTTCGGAAGCGCGGCATTCCCTCGGACCCTCCTGTCGCAGTGGAAGTTGATTCCAGCGGGTGGCGCTTGGCCTCTCCCGGTTAGAAGAGTTGCGCCTGCGCCGCGCACCGGGCATCCCGGTGAGGCACTTTCGTGGAAGGCTGGACCCATGGACCTCGTGGTAACACCGGAGCTGACGATTCCGGCGGCGGAACTCGAGTGGCGTTTCTCCCGTTCGTCTGGTCCGGGAGGCCAGCACGTCAACACCACGGACACCCGCGTTGCCCTGTCCTGGAACGTTGCCGACTCAGCAGTGCTGTCGGACGACCAGCGCACGAAACTGCTCCAGCGCCTCAAAAGCCGCCAAATCGCCGGCGCCCTGGTTGTCACGGCTTCCGAGCAGCGTTCCCAGCTCCGTAACCGGGAGATTGCGCTGGCGAAACTGGCCGCGATGGTGGCGGACAGTCTGGCACCGGCCCCCGCTGCCCGCCGCCGGACCAAACCCACACGCGGGTCCAAGGCCCGGCGCCTCGATGCGAAAAAGCAGCGGTCTGCCACCAAGCAGCTGCGGCAGAAACCGCCCAGGTATTAGGGCTTCCTCCTGCGCCTCAGGTTGGGCAGAACAGCGCCACCCCGCCGGATCCACCGCGAACAGCTTTGCGGCTGGCGGGCAGCTATTGCCTGGGTCCGTAGCCCTTCTCGTGGAAGCGGTACATAAACGCTGCCATGGCATCCCGGGCAACGGGCTCCACAGGAGCGAACTTCCGAGTTCCGTTGGGCTGTTCCCAGCCGGTGGAAATACCAGTGGAGGCAAGCCACGCGATCTCGCGGTAGAACTGGTTGTCCGTGCTGACATCCGTGAACGGCGACGTCTTCGGGGGAGTAAACGACGGGTAGCCGGCCATCCGGTACAGGTAGGCAGCCATGGCATCACGGTTCACCGTGGCATACGGGCGGAAGGTCCTGTCCGGGTAGCCAGTGGTGATGCCCGAGGCAAGCAGCCATCCGATCTCGCCTTCGAACTTGGTGCCTGACACGTCGGAGAACATCGGAACGCTGGAGGGGAGGTCATCTTTGACGCCCTTCAGCGCATCCAGACGGTGCATGAATGCAGCCATTGCTTCGCGGGATACGGGCGCCAGGGGACGGAAGGTGCCATCGGGCCAGCCGGTGGAGATACCGCTCTGGGCCACCCAGACAATCTCCTTAGCGAACTTGTTGTTCCAGGCGACATCCTTGAACGGCGCCCCCGCAACGGCCTGCGGCTCGACCGTCTGTGCCGGGCCCGCGGGCCGGGATTCGACAGCAGCAGCCGGGACGGCGCCGACGCCGCACAGCATGGCGCCGGACAGGGCAACAGCAGCGGCAGCTTTGACGCTATTGAGCCCTGACATGGGAAGAAATCTCAATGTAGGTCCTCTCTTATGATCCACTCAGATCATCGAGGGCAGCATACGCATAAAGTGCCTGAGTGGGTGGGGCAGAATCGCGGCTGGTTCAGGGTGCCGCGCACAGGCAGGCATGGACACATTCAAGATCAGGAGACAGCCCCGCAGAATACCCGCCGGCGGCCGTTTTTGTCCTCCAGGATTCTCCCGCCGGCCAGCCCGTACGGGTAGATAAGTATGCAGATGGAGATCCCGACTGTCAGACCCAACGATGCCCCGGACGGTAGCGCCGCGGTAATCATCTACTCCGACCGCCCGACCACTGAAACACCTGGATGGCCAACGGATACCGGCCGGACCCGGCATCCGGAGGGTCTGCCAATGACAGTGCAGATGGCCAACAGCGCTGGCTCAACTAGGAGCCAGCGCCCCCTCACCGACCCCGGTGTCGGGCACGAACTGGCCGCAGGAATGGTAGAGGACTACGAATCGATTTAGGGGCGGTGACATCGTGGCCCGCGCGGGCGGATGGAGTTCCCCAGATCTGTGAGTGCCGGCTGAAGAGAGTTGGCATCGGCATGCCGGAAGCCCGTGCATTTGCACGGGCTTCCGGCATAAATCCAAATCGGTCTCGATACCTATGTATTTCGGTGCTGCTTCGGTTCGATGAGACGTACAGATACTGCCCAGGCGACCAGGATAATCAGTGCGGTAATGAGCAGTTGCGGGAGACCGATGGGGCCATCCAGGATTACCGCGTAAATGAAAACGGCAACGAAAAATAAGATGGGCGGGCCTATCCGAATGAGCATTTTGCGATTCAATGTTTTGCCTCGATCCTGCTCTCGTACTCGGGTCCTTCCAAGCCTAACTTTGTGCGACCAGTAGCGGCGAGACAAGGGCGACGCCGATGCCAGTTACGACGGTGCAGGTCAAGCTGTTGTTCGAGCACCAGGCCTGGGCTGCTTCATAGCCCTGTTTGATTTCCTCCCAGACGTCACGCTGGCCGGGCTGGATTTGGAGCACTACTGTCCAGTTCTCCAAGAGGGCGTATGTGCCGGTTGTACAGTCTCGAGGGTCTTTCCCTGTCCAGTCCTGAACGGTTGTACCGACCTGGCACTGGGCGTAATTTCCGTCTGCGGGGCTTGCCTGGGCCGGTGTGGCAGTGAATGCAAGCCCCACTGCGACGAGCAGGCCGGCGAACAGGGTGGCCAGATACCTTTTTGCGCTTTTCATGACATCCTCCTATTGATAATTTCTATCTTTCGGACGCCTAAGCGACGGTACCACTATATATTCTTATTGCAACAGGTAGTCCCAGATATTCTGACTCAAGATTCAGCTACATGAAAATGAATGTGCATTGCGAGAGTTGTCGAAATGTCGACCTCGTACACTCTCAGCGAAGGAGGTGCTCCTGCAGGCATAACCGCAACATTCAAGGATCCAGCGCGGCGGCCGCAGTTCTGGCCGCTCGAAGCGCAGTCAGACCTTGAACGCCTCTTCGGTGGCTGCCGCGGCAGCATGAAGGTCCAGCGTCGCGGGCCGACGCCCCGTAGCTGCGGCTGTGGGTAACCTCTGCGATGCCCTACACCAAGTGTCGTCATTCATGTCCAGCGCCAGGGCATGGATGCCAGTTCCGGGCCTTCCCCGCCGACAGTGTTTTCACCCCATTCGTCGCAGTCGTCCGGTTCAGCGAGATCATCGTTATTGCCGTCGCGGATGGTAAGCACCTCATACTGCCCCTCCCCGTCTTCATTTTCACGCAGGAGCAGGGTCTGAGCTCCCGGGGAGTTCCGGAGGAGTGCTGCCCCACCCAGCGCGATGGAGGCACGCTGGCAGTGCACGGAGCGCAGAGAGGTCCGCGGCCAGGTCTTCGAACCGCTGCGGGCCCCGACCCTCGAGGCGGCGAGGCTTACTGCCGAGGGGCTCTTGGTGTCCGGAGCGAATCCGCCGACAGAGAAGCCTGCTGGACTTAGGCAAGCTGCTGCAGCGGCAGTACTTGCACTGAGTGCGCTTGGTCTGGCGGCAGTCAGTCTCTGCCAGCACAGACACGTCGAAGATGGTCTCCGCCAGCTTGCACCGCAACCGGGATAGCGGCGTAGGCAGAGGATGCAGTGGGCCCCCTCCACCTGAGCAATGCTCAGATAGCGGGGTTAAAGCAAAGCGCCGCGGCAGGCCCGAAGGCCCGCCGCGGCGGCATCACTGGATAGCCGGGAGGAACTAGAAGTCCCAGTCCTCGTCTTCGGTGTTCACGGCCTTGCCGATCACGTAGGAAGAGCCCGAGCCAGAGAAGAAGTCGTGGTTCTCATCCGCATTCGGAGACAGCGCCGACAGGATGGCCGGGTTCACGTCCGTGAGGGTGGCCGGGAACATGGCCTCGTAGCCCAGGTTCATCAGGGCCTTGTTGGCGTTGTAGTGCAGGAACTTCTTGACGTCCTCAGCCAGGCCGACGCCGTCGTACAGATCATGCGTGTACTGGACTTCGTTCTCGTACAGTTCGTACAGCAGTTCGTACGTGTAGTCCTTCAGTTCCTGGCGGCGCTCTTCGGAAACAGTCTCCAGGCCACGCTGGAACTTGTAGCCGATGTAGTAGCCGTGCACAGCCTCATCACGGATGATCAGGCGGATCAGGTCGGCAGTGTTTGTCAGCTTGGCCCGTGAGGACCAGTACATCGGCAGGTAGAAGCCGGAGTAGAAGAGGAAGGACTCCAGCAGGGTGGAGGCCACCTTGCGCTTCAGGGGATCATCGCCGCGGTAGTAATCCGTGACGATGTGGGCCTTCTTCTGCAGGTTCTCGTTCTCCGTGGACCAGCGGAAGGCTTCTTCGATCTCCTTGGTGGAGCACAGGGTGGAGAAGATCGAGGAGTAGCTCTTGGCGTGGACAGACTCCATGAACGCGATGTTCGTGTAGACCGCTTCCTCGTGCGGGGTCAGCGCGTCGGGAATCAGGGAGACGGCACCGACGGTGGCCTGCACGGTGTCCAGCAGGGTCAGGCCGGTGAAGACGCGCATGGTCAGCTGCTGCTCTTCCGGAGTCAGGGTGTTCCATGACTGGACGTCGTTGGACAGCGGCACCTTCTCAGGCAGCCAGAAGTTGTTCACCAGGCGGTTCCAGACTTCTACGTCCTTGTCGTCCTGGATGCGGTTCCAGTTGATCGCCTGCACGTGGTCGATCAGCTTAAGCTTCTCGGTCATTTTTTTCCTTGTCTTGAAGAAGTTGAAGCGGGACGGCGTTTACAGCATGCAGCTGACGCAGCCCTCAACTTCGGTGCCTTCCAGGGCGAGCTGGCGCAGGCGGATGTAGTAGATGGTCTTGATGCCCTTGCGCCAGGCGTAGATCTGCGCCTTGTTGATGTCACGCGTGGTGGCGGTGTCCTTGAAGAACAGCGTCAGGGACAGGCCCTGGTCCACGTGCTGCGTGGCAGCGGCATAGGTGTCGATGATCTTTTCGTAGCCGATTTCGTACGCATCCTGGTAGTACTCCAGGTTGTCGTTGGTCAGGTACGGGGCCGGGTAGTAGACGCGTCCCAGCTTGCCTTCCTTGCGGATCTCGATCTTCGACGCCACCGGGTGAATGGAGGAGGTGGAGTTGTTGATGTAGGAGATCGAGCCGGTCGGCGGCACAGCCTGCAGGTTCTGGTTGTAGATGCCGTGCTCCATGACGGAGGCGCGCAGGGCCGCCCAGTCAGCCTGGGTGGGGATGTGCACGTTCTCGAACAGTTCCCGCACACGCTCGGTCTGCGGCACCCATTCACGGTTCACGTACTTCTCGAAGAACTCGCCCGAGGCGTACTTGGACTTCTCGAAGCCGGCGAAGGTGCGGCCGGTTTCGATGGCCAGCAGGTTCGAGGCACGCACGGCATGGTAGACCACCGTGTAGAAGTAGATGTTCGTGAAATCGATGCCCTCTTCGGATCCGTAATGGACCCGCTCACGGGCCAGGTAGCCGTGCAGGTTCATCTGTCCCAGGCCAATGGCGTGCGACTGGTCGTTGCCCTTGGCGATGGACGGAACGGAACCGATGTGGCTCATGTCGGAGACGGCAGTCAGGGCACGGATGGCGGTCTCGATGGTGCGGCCGAAGTCCGGGGAATCCATGGTCTTCGCGATGTTCAGCGAACCCAGGTTGCAGGAGATGTCCTTGCCGGTCTGGTCGTAGGAGAGGTCATCGTTGTACGTGGTGGGCTGGGAAACCTGGAGGATTTCCGAGCACAGGTTGGACATGATGATCTTGCCGTCGATCGGGTTTTCCCGGTTCACGGTGTCTTCGAACATGATGTACGGGTAGCCGGACTCGAACTGGATCTCGGCGAGGGTCTGGAAGAACTCGCGGGCCTTGATCTTGGTCTTCTTGATCCGGGAATCATCGACCATTTCGTAGTACTTCTCGGTGACCGAGACGTCGGAGAACGGCATGCCGTACACCTTTTCGACGTCGTACGGGGAGAACAGGTACATGTCCTCATCCCGCTTGGCCAGCTCGAACGTGATGTCCGGAATAACGACGCCGAGGGAGAGGGTCTTGATGCGGATCTTCTCGTCAGCGTTTTCGCGCTTGGTGTCCAGGAACCGGTTGATGTCCGGGTGGTGGGCATGCAGGTACACGGCACCGGCGCCCTGGCGGGCACCGAGCTGGTTGGCGTAGGAGAAGGAATCTTCGAGCAGCTTCATCACGGGGATGACGCCGGAGGACTGGTTCTCGATCTGCTTGATCGGGGCGCCGACCTCGCGGATGTTGGTCAGCGCGAAGGCGACGCCGCCGCCGCGCTTGGAGAGCTGCAGTGCGGAGTTGATCGAACGGCCGATCGACTCCATGTTGTCTTCGATGCGCAGCAGGAAGCAGGAGACCAGCTCGCCGCGCTGCTTCTTGCCTGCGTTAAGGAACGTGGGAGTTGCCGGCTGGAAGCGGCCCTCGATGATTTCATCCACCATCTGCTCGGCCAGCTGCTCGTTGCCGCGGGCCAGGTGCAGGGCAACCATGCACACACGGTCCTCGTAGCGCTCAAGGTAGCGCTTGCCGTCGAACGTCTTAAGTGTGTAGGAGGTGTAGAACTTGAACGCGCCAAGGAAGGTCTCAAAGCGGAACTTCTTCTTGTAGGCCCGGTTGTAGAGGTCACGGATGAAGTTCATCGTGTACTGGTCGAGCGTCTCGCGCTCGTAGTACTCGTTCTTGACCAGGTAGTCCAGCTTCTCTTCCAGGTCATGGAAGAACACGGTGTTGTTGTTAACGTGCTGAAGGAAGTACTGGCGTGCAGCCGCACGGTCGGCGTCGAACTGGATTTCACCGTTCTTGCCGTAGAGGTTCAGCATGGCGTTGAGCTCGTGATAGCCCAGGCCCTTATAGGCTTCCGGCAGCTCCTTGGAGTCCGTCATGCCGGCTTCTGCGACTGATGTGTCCAAAACTCTTCCAATCCTTGGTTTACCTTGGCAGCGTCCTCGGACGTGCCCATGAGTTCAAATCGGTACAAAACGGGAACCCGGCACTTGGCGGAAATGATGTCCGCCGCCAGGCAGTAGTTTTCACCGAAGTTTGTGTTGCCTGCACCGATGACGCCCCGGATGAGTGCCCGGTTTGCCTCGACGTTCAGAAATTTGATGACCTGCTTGGGTACCGCGCCCTTGGCGGCGGCTCCCGGCTGGGCTGCCGTTCCACCGTAGGTGGGCAGCAGCAGCACGTACGGCCGCCGCGCCAGGAGTGTTGGTGCTGAAGTCAGCAGGGGAATCCGTGCGGAGGGGCGGTCCAGTTTTGCCGCGAACCGTCCGGTGTAGCCCGACGCCGAGGTGAAGTACACCAGGTCTGCCTCGGTGACCGGGTTGGATTCCGGGGAGTTCTCACCGGGTTCCGGGTGAGCCGGGAGGTGCAGTGCGCCGGGGCCTGCGGCGGCCCCGGCTCCCGGAATCACGGTTCCCAATGTCATTGCGTCCTGCTTCTTTGACAACGGTTCTGGCTGCTTCTTGGTTTGCTGCGCTGGTTAATGCGAAGTCTTGCTGGTCTTGCTGGTGGTTCCTCCGGGACGAACCCGGACAAACCGGTAAGGCTTATTCCAGCCTAGGCGACGGAGGTGACACTGGCCTGGGCCAGTTCCTCGATCTTGTCCGGGCGGAAGCCGGACCAGGAGTCCTGCTCGGTGATAACAACGGGGGCCTGCATGTAGCCCAGTGCACGGACGCGCTCGAGGGCTTCCGGGTCCTGGGACATGTCCACGCTCTGGTAGGCGATGCCCTTCTTGTCGAGCGCGCGGTAGGTGGCGTTGCACTGAACGCACGAAGGCTTGGTGTAAACCGTAACGGTCATGATGGTCTCCCCTAGATGATGCGAAGTCTGTCCATTGATACTACATCCAGCCACAACATCTAGTGCGACAGCCGAGGCCCTACCCCAAGATGATGTATTACAAGTATGTCATTCGACACGTCCGTCGTCCACAGTTTCTGCACAGGCAGGTCCGTGGATTTACGTGGGATTTCGCAGGCTGACCGGGACTTCTCCACAGCCTGTGGAGACCGGGTGCACAGGCTGTGGGGCTCTGTGAATAATCGCGTGTCGCCCTTATTGGGCGTGTCGCGCGTAGTGCCTGCTACCACTAGATATTGTGGTCGACGTCGATTCAGGGCACCACAGAGGGGAAGGGAGGAGTAAGGAAGAGCCATGGTCAATCCGATCCACCTGAAAACCCTGCTTGAGGTGATGCGCTCCGGCTCCTTTGCTGCCGCCGCCCTGCACCTGGGTTACACCGCCTCCGCCGTGTCACAGCAGATGTCCGCACTGGAACGCGAGACCGGCACCACCCTGTTCGAGCGTTCGGCACGGGCAGCGGTCCCCACGGAAGCCGCCGCAGTGATGTCCCGCCATGCCGCCAAGGTGCTCACGGACATGGATGCCCTCATGGCAGCCGCGGCCCGCGCTGAGGCAGGGACCGGCCACGAGCTGCGCCTGGGCATCTTCCCCAGTCTTGCAACGTTTGCCCTTCCCCGGCTGGTGGGCTCGCCGGACTGGAAAGACCTGGGCATCAACCTAAAGATCTTCGTGGCCGAGCCCGGCCAGACCATCCAGGGCCTGCGCGCCGGCGGAGAGCTCGATGTGGCGCTGGTGTTCCAAGTGGGACAGGGCGGACTCGCCTGGCCCGCCACGGTCAGCCGGCAGTGGCTGGGCGACGACAACTTCCGGGTGGTGCTGCCCGAACAGTGGGGCATCCGCCCAGGCGCCAAGGTCACCGCCGAGCAGCTCTCGGACATGCCCTGGATCATGCACCACCCCGGCACACCGGATGCCCTGGTAATTGAACGGCTCTTCGCCGGCTGCAGCCTTCACCCCCGGGTTGCCGCCTACTGCGATGATTTCAATGCCAGCCTGGAGATGGCCGCCGCGGGCATTGGCGCGGCGCTGGTGCCGGAACTGGCCATGCTGAACCACAGCCGCGGCGTCGTGGTCCTTGACGTCCCGGAGATCCGGCTGGCCCGGAGCATCTTTGCCCTCGTCATCAACGACCGGCAGGGACCGCGCACCCGTGTTTTCCTGGACCGGCTGGCAGACGTGCTGCAGGGCATCAGCATCTCCCCCTCCCCTGGTCCGCCGCTGGCCGCCCGAGGTTAGCGGGCCCGCTGCACCACAGTGGGCCAGCTCGCAAAAATCGACGCTCCTGCGGCCAGCGGGCATACTGGCCAAATGGCACTGCGAGGCAAGACCCTGCCCAAACCATCCATGGCAGCCGTGTCCAACCGGCTGACGGGGATGCTGCGCTACACCCGGTTCCAGCTGGCGGCGAAGGCCGCCGTCGCCGTCGGGATCGCCTGGACGCTGGCGCCGCTGGTCCCCGGTGTGGCGGCCGAGTACCCCTATTACGCTCCGCTGGGCGCGCTGGTGAGTATGTACCCCACCGTGGCCGGCACCGCACGCGCCGGCATCCAGACCCTGATCGGTTTGGTGATTGGAATCGCCCTGGCGCTGGTCGCCCTGCTGTTCGGGGGACCAACCGTGTGGACGATCGCCCTCATTGTTGGTGTGGGTGTGCTGCTTGCCGGCATCCCCCGGCTCGGCGCAGGGCGGGACTATCTGCCGGTCGCGGCGCTGTTTGTCCTGGTGCTGGGCGGAGACGACGCCGACGGCTACTCCTACGGCTATGCCGTGCAGATGTGCGTGGGTGTGCTCGTTGGCCTGACCGTCAACGCAGTGCTTTTTCCGCCGCTGCATCTCAACGGCGCCGTGGACGGCCTCGCCTCGCTGCGGCTGACCCTGGCGCGGCAGCTGCGCGAAATGGGCATGGCAGTCGGTGAATCCTGGCCTCCGGAGCATGAGGACTGGTCCAACCGCCGCACCGAGCTCATTTCCTTCAGCCGGGAGGTCCGTGAAGCCGTTCAGCTGGCAGATTCAAGCCGGCACGGCAACCTGCGCCGGAGGCGGCACCAGCGGGACCTCAATGCCGACTTCCGGGCCCTGCGTGCCATGGAACGGGTCACCCTGTATGTGGAGGACATGACGGAGGTGCTGGCCACAGCCATCTGGACCTCTCCGGAGGAGACGCCTGTGCCAGGAACCGTAGCCGATGCACTGGAGCGTGCCATGCTCGCCTCCGCGGATGCCGTGGAAACGTGGGACGCCGAGACCGAGGAGTACACCGAGGCGGTCAACGCCGTGCAGAACCTGGTCACCACCATGAACGGCCAGGCCTCCCCGGATACCCCCATGGACGCCACTGCGTCCCTCGCCATGAGCCTGCGGCGGATCATGCGCACGATCCGCACCGAGGAAGACCAGCCCTAACCGGCGTCGGGCAGCAGTCCCTTTTCCATCAGCTGCCGGGACATACCGGCGCCGTCGGGAGCGTAGATCCAGGGGATGTCCCGGGGCGGGGCTCCCGGACCGGAGGAGCGTCCACCGGCCAGCACTGCCTCGCTCGGGGACAACTCACGAATGGCCACAGCCCGGACGTTGGCCGGGTGAGTGCGGCTGAACTCCGCGTAGATCGCCTCATCGTGCTGACCGTTGTCCCCAATCAGCAGCCAGCTCACATCCGGAAACTCCTTTGCCAGCCGTTCAAGCTGCGTGCGCTTGTGTTCGGGCCCGCTGCGGAACCAGCGGTCCCTGGTGGGTCCCCAGTCGGTGAGCAGCAGCGGACCGGCCGGGTACAGGTTGCGCGTAATAAAACGGGTGAGCGTCGGAGCAACATTCCAGGCCCCGGTGGAGAGGTAGAACACCGGGGAACCCGCGTTCTCCCGCACCAGCCGGTCCATCAGTACCGCCATGCCCGGTGTGGGCGTGCGGGCATGCTCATCAAGCACAAAGGTGTTCCAGGCTGCCAGCAGCGGACGCGGCAGGGCCGTGACCATGATGGTGTCATCAATATCGGAGATGACGCCGGTTTTCGCGGCCGGGTCAACAATGTAAACCGGCGAGGCCACTGGTGCGGCGTCCGGTTCTGCCTCCGGGCGCAGGGTCACGCTCTGCCAGCCCGGTGCCAGCGAGGCCGGGAGCACGACGTCGATCACTCCCCCGCGGTCGGCGGTCACCAGATGCTTCTCGTCACCGATTTCAATGCAGACGACGGCGTCATTGACCGGCGGGCTGATGAAGTTGCGCCACCCCCGCACGCCGTCCCGCAGCGCCTGCGCTGACCGGCTGCTGGGCGCCGACAGCTTGCCCGGTTTAGCCAGCACCACCCGTCCCAGCACCCGCACCCAGGAAGTGGACCCGTACCCGGTGAAGGAGAGCACCGTCTGCACGCCCCCGCGTTTGCGGGCAGCGTTCATGCGGTAGCCGTGGATCCGGTCCTCAAGCCTGGCGCCGATGTGCATCGCCTGGTCCTTGGTCCGTTTCACTGCGGGCAGTCCGGGTACAGATGTTGAAGGCATGCCCCCAGTCTCGCAGACGCTCCGGACACATGATATTCAGCGTTCACACTGCGAACCGCATAGTCCGGTCCGGGCAAACAGAGGAAGGCTCCCGAATTCGGGAGCCTTCCTCTGTTTGTGTCTGGATCTGCTGCGGGCTACCGGTACCGGTTGCCGCGCGGTTGCCTACCGGTACGGGTTGCCTACCGGTACGGGTTGCCTACCGGTACTGAGACCGCACCGGGCAGTCGAACGGATCGCGCGCGGAGAGGCCAACGCGGTTCAGGTACTTGACCACGATGCCGTAGGACTCAACGAGCGTTGCCTCCGTGTACGGGATCTTGTGCTTGGCGCAGTGCTCCTTGACGATTTCCGAAGCGCGGGCCAGGTGCGGGCGCGGCATGCTCGGGAAGAGGTGGTGTTCCACCTGGTAGTTCAGTCCGCCCATGAACGTGTTCATGCCGCGGCCGGTGATGTTCCGTGAGGTGAGGACCTGGCGGCTGAGGAAGTCCACGCGGGAATCGCGCGGGATCAGCGGCATGCCCTTGTGGTTCGGAGCAAATGAGGCTCCCATGTAGACGCCGAAGACACCCAGCTGGACGCCGAGGAAGGCGAACGCCATACCAACCGGCAGGAAGAAGAACACTGCTGCCACGTACAGGCCGAGGCGGAGGAAAACCATGGTGATTTCGGTGTAGCGTCCCTTGACCTTGTTCTTGGAGAACAGGTGCTTGATGGACGTGGCGTGCAGGTTGATGCCTTCAAGCAGCAGCAGGGGGAAGAACAGCCATCCCTGGCGGCGGGTCAGCCAGGCCATGATGCCCTTGCGGGTCTCGGCCTGCTCCACCTGGAAGGAGATGGTGTCCATTTCGATGTCCGGGTCCTTGCCCATCGTGTTCGGGTTGGCATGGTGCCGGCTGTGCTTGTTCATCCACCACTGGTAGCTGATACCTACGACGGCGTTGGCGAGGAAGCGTCCGGCGCGGTCGTTCGCGGGGCCGGACTCAAATACCTGGCGGTGGGAAGCTTCATGGGAAATAAAGGCAAGCTGCGTGAACAGGATGCCAAGTGCTGCAGCGATCAGCAGCTGGAACCAGCTTTCCCCGATGAGGAAGAAGCCGGTGCCGGCAGCGATGAGGCCGGCACAGAGGAACACGAAGGTGGTGATGTAAAAGGCACGGCGCCGCTTGAGCAGCCCTTCGTCGCGGACAACCTTCAGCAGGGCTGAATAGCTGCTCGTGACAGCGTTCTCGCGGTTCCTGGTGGTACGTGGTTGTGCAGCAATGCTCATAAGCGCCTCTGAAGTCTCTTCGACTTCCCAGCCGCGAAGTAGAGCAAGTGCCCTGTAGATGTGGCAAGCGTAACCCAAATTACTGGTAATACGCTGTGACCGCTCCGTAACAATCAGGTTCTGCCGCTGACCGGACGGATCCGGTCCGCACCGTTGACCGCCGCAGAAGGCAGCAGGAAGCATGGCTCCCACGCACCATCACGCCTGCCCAAATCCCGGGAGCTGCAATGATCCGTGTCCTGACCATCGACGGCGGCGGCATCCGCGGGATACTCCCCGCAACGTGGCTGCTGGCGCTCGAGGAACAGACCGGAAAACCGGTGGCTGAGCTCTTCGATCTGGTGGTCGGCACCTCTACCGGCGGCATCCTCGCCCTGGGTCTGACCAGCCCGGCGAAAGACGGAAAGCCGCACAGCGCAGCGGAACTGCGCAGTCTCTATGTGGATCATGGAGCGGAGATCTTCTCCGGGTCCGGACCAGCAGCCGGCGCGGAAGGTTCCGCCGGCACACGGGCCCGTTACTCCTCCGAGCCGCTGCGCCGGTATCTAAATGACTTCTTTGGCACTCTGCCGCTTTCCGGCGCACTCAAACCGGTAGCCGTGGTCACCGTGGATGTCCGGAACTTCGCCGGCCTGCTGTTCAGCGGCGGCGGCCTGGGACAGGATCCGCTGGGAGACGCACCCATGAAGCTGGCGGCGCTGGCGACGTCGTCAGCCCCCACCTACTTTGAGCCGGTTCCCTACACCGGACCAGACGGCGCAGAACGGGTCCTCGTGGATGGCGGGCTGGCCGCCAATGACCCTGCCTTCGTCGGGTTTTCCATCGCCCTGGTGCAGCAGCGCACGGTCCGCAAGGGAGAGGAAATCCTGCTGGTCTCCATGGGAACCGGCCTGCACAACAGCGGGGAATCCCTGGAGTCCAATTCAGTTTCCCAGCTGGCCCATCCACAGCAGCTCGCCGCCCTGGAACCGATCATCGAATCGCTGTACGGGGCGCCCGGCCGGCTCACCCGCCGGCTGCTGCGCCTTGCGCTGGGAGACCGGTACGTGCGCGTGCAGACTCCCCTGTTGCCCGGCGTTGACCATGCGCTGGACGATGCCAGCCCGGAAAACATCAACGGCCTGCTACGGACCGCAGAGGCGGTAGTGGCCACCGGCCAGCTGCAGGACATTGGAGCCCGGCTCACCAGTCCGGATTGACATTGACGCAGCGTCAACCTCTAGCGTTGCAGTATGACGTCCAGAGATCCGGAAGAGGCCAGGGAGTTCTCCGTCCAGGACGTAGCACGGCAGGCCGGAATCACCAGCCGCACCCTTCGGCACTATGACGCGATAGGGCTCCTGCCGCCGGCCCGCACCGGCAGCAACGGTTACCGGTACTACGGCCGGGACTCCCTGGTACGCCTGCAGCGCATCCTGCTGCTGCGTGAACTGGGGCTGGGCCTGCCGGAGATCGCCGGCGTCCTCGAACGCCGCGAGGAGCCCGCCGAGGCGCTGCGCAGCCACCTGGAGTGGCTGGAAAAAGAACAGGACCGCCTGCTGCGGCAGGCCGCCTCAGTAAGGAAGACCATCACAGCTTTAGAGAAAGGACAGCAGATCATGCCCGGGGAAACCTTCGACGGATTCGACCACAGCCAGTACAAGGAAGAGGTTGAAAGCAGATGGGGCAAGGAAGCTTACGCCCGTTCGGATGAATGGTGGCGGAACATGGACGACGGCGAGCGCACCGCCTGGCGGGAAAAGACAGACGAGCTGGGCCGGGCGTGGTCCGACGCCGCAGCACAGGAAACGGATCCCACCGGACCTGTGGCGCGGGGGCTGGCTGAACGCCACATCGCCTGGCTGAAGGACGTGCCCGGTGCACCGACGGGCGAGGGCCAGCTGGAGGGCTACGTCCGTTCCCTGGCGGAAATGTATGTGGCCGACCCCCGGTTCGCCGCGAACTACGGCGGGGCCGGCGGCGCAGCATTCGTCCGCAGCGCCCTGCTTGCGTATCTGGAGGATGCGCCTGAGGGATAAACCGAGGGCACGCCGCTAGTATCCAGGCATGAAAGATACCGGCTCATCCTCCCACCGGCTCCCTGTCCCGCCCGCCGGGACCATGCTGGACCTGACCGGCGGGTCCGGCGCGCAGCCGTGGCTGGATCCGGAGGCGTACTGGATTTCGCTGGGCAAAGCCGTCTCCGGCGTCCCTGCACCCGCCGCCGTCCTGGAACTCGATGCGCTGCGATTCAACACCCGGGACCTGCTGCGGCGGGCGGGCGGCGTGCCGCTGCGGATCGCCAGCAAGTCCCTTCGGGTGCGCGGAGTGCTCGAAGCGCTCCGGGAAGTCCCGGGGTATTCGGGCATCCTCGCCTTTACGCTGGCGGAGGCGCTGTGGCTCGCCGAGCGCTTTGACGACGTCGTAGTGGGCTACCCGACGGCGGACCGCCAGGCGCTGCGCCGCCTCGCGGAAGGTGAACTGCTGGCATCCAGGGTGACGCTGATGGTTGACGGCGAGGAGCAGCTGGACCTCATCGATTCGGTGATGCCTTCCGGGCGGCGCCCGGAGCTGCGGATCTGCCTCGATGCGGACGCTTCCTGGCGGAGCAGGGTACTGGGCTTCATCGGCACCCGCCGCTCACCGCTGCACACACCGGAACAAGTTGCGGAGCTGGGCCGGAGGGCAGCCGCCCGTCCCGGTTTCCGGCTCGTTGGCCTGATGATGTACGAAGCGCAGGTCGCCGGAGTTGGAGACGCCGTCCCCGGTGCAGCGGTGAACAACCAGCTCATGCGGCTGATTCAGCGGCGGTCCATGGCAGAGCTCACCGATCGGCGCAGCCGTATTGTGCAGGCCTTGGGCCAGATAGCTGACCTCGAGTTCGTCAACGGCGGAGGCACGGGGTCCATCGAGGCCACTGCCGCGGACCCCTCGGTCACGGAGATCACTGCCGGGTCCGGACTCTTTGCGGGGCATCTGTTCGGCGGCTACCGTTCCTTCTCCCCTGCCCCGGCCGCCGCCGTCGCCCTGGACGTGGTGCGCCGGCCCGGCCCGGGTTTCGCAACGGTGCTCGGCGGCGGCTGGATTGCGTCCGGGCCTCCCGGCCCCAGCCGGGTTCCTCAGGTGGCCTGGCCGCAGGGCCTGCGGCTGCTGAAGCGGGAGGGAGCAGGTGAAGTCCAGACTCCGCTTGCCGGCGCTGCAGCCGGCCGCCTGCACCCCGGTGACCGGGTATGGCTGCGGCACGCCAAGTCCGGAGAACTTTCCGAACGGGTTAATGAATTCCACGTTGTGCAGGGCGGGCAAGTGAAGACCGTCCTGCCGACGTACCGCGGTGAGGGAAAGGCGTTCCTGTGAAGTCCGGGGCGGGTTTGCTGCGCACAGCCGGACGCCGGGGAACCTGGCAGAACTGGGCGGGGACCGTCCGGGTACACCCGCAGCAGATGCATGCTCCGGCGTCGGTCGCTGATCTGCAGCGCGCCGTAGCGGCGGCGGCCGCAGCAGGGCTGCGGGTGAAAGCAGTAGGTGCAGGCCATTCCTTCACGGGGATTGCCGAAGCCCCGGATGTACTGCTTGACCTCTCCCGTTTGCAGGGGCTGCTCCACGCCAATCCGTCGACCGGACGTGTGACACTGCTGGCCGGCACCCGGCTGCACGCGGTTCCGCGCCTGCTGGCTCCCTATGGTTTGGCCATGCCGAATCTGGGCGATATAGACCGGCAGTCGATCGCCGGCGCCATCTCCACCGGCACGCACGGGACCGGCGCCGGGTTCGGCGGGCTCTCCACCCAGGTGGCCGGGTTGGTGATCATCCAGCCCGACGGCGGGCGGCTCACTGTGGCGGACGGAGATCCGCTGCTGCCCGCCGCAGCACTGGCGCTGGGGGCACTTGGCGTGATCGCTGAAGTCACCCTGCAGTGTGTACCGGCTTTCCTGCTCCGCGCCGAGGAGCGTTCCGAGTCACTGGACACTGTTCTGGCTGAACTGGCGGACCGGGTGACGGAAGCGGACCACTTCGAGTTCTACTGGTTCCCGCACACAGACCGCGCCGCAACCAAGACCAACACCCGGCTTCCTGCCGGTTCCCCCCGGGCGCCGCTTCCGCCGCTGCGCCGCTGGGTTGATGATTCGCTGCTCTCAAACACCCTGTTCCGGGCCACCTGCGCAGCCGGCACGGCCGTGCCGGCCATGATTCCTGCAGTCAACCGGGTGGCGGCTGCGGCACTGGGCGGAAGAGAGTACACCGAGAACTCACCGCGGGTGTTCACTCAGGACCGTACGGTCCGCTTTCGCGAAATGGAGTACGCGGTCCCGGCGCAGCTGCTGCCGTCCGTGTTCGCCGGGCTGCGGAAGGTGGTGGAGGAGAACCCCGGCTGGCGGCTGTCCTTCCCGGTGGAGGTCCGCTGGGCCGCCGCCGACGACCGGTGGCTTTCCACCGCCTATGGACAGGACAGCGCATACATCGCCGTACACCGCTACTATCGCGAGGATCCTGCCGAGTACTTCGCCGCCGTGGAAGAGCTGATGCTCGCCAACGGCGGCCGGCCGCACTGGGGCAAGGAACACAGCCTTGCCGCGGCCGGCCTGGCCGAACGTTATCCGCGCCTGGCCAAGTTCCAGGAACTGCGGAGCGTACTGGACCCGGACCGGGTCTTCACCAATGCCTACCTTGACCGGGTCCTGGGGCCCTAGGTCCGCCTAGTGGATTGCAGCTGCTTCGGCAGGAGCTGCGTTTTTGGGCCGGCGGACCAGGAAGGACACCGCCAGCGCGCCCAGGGAGACAACTGCTCCCCAGAAGAAGGCCGTGTGCACGCCTGCGGCTGCAGCCCCAATCGCGTCCGCGCCCTCGCTGAGGGCACGAGCCGTTCCAGTGGTCATCAGGGTGATGAACACTGCCGTTCCCGCACCGCCGGCCAGCTGCTGAAGGGTGTTGAGGATGGCGCTTCCATGGGAATACAGTGACCGGTCCAGGGAGCCCAGCGACGAGGTGAACAGCGGGGTAAAGATGAAGCCAAGGCCGGCGTTGAGCAGGCAGTGCAGGGCGATCACCATGGCAACCGGTGTGCTCTGGTCCAGCATGGTCAGTCCCCACAGTGCGGCTGTGAGCACCAGGGCGCCGGGAATCACCAGGGGCCGGGGTCCGATCCGGTCGTAGAGCCGGCCCACGATCGGAGAGAGGATGGCCATAACAACGCCGCCGGGCAGCAGGAGCAGCCCGGTGTTCAGGGCACTGAGGCCCAGGACGTTCTGCAGGTAGAGCGGAAGGACGATCAGGGCGCCGAAGAGCGCCATCATGCTGATCAAGACCATCACAATCGCGACGACGAAGGGCCGGCTGGCGAAGGTACGCAGATCCATGAGGGCACGGTCGCTGCGCTGGAGGACCAGCTGGCGGGCTACAAACGCCGCGAGCGATGCGGCGCCGAGGGCCAGCGGAATCCACACCGGCATGGGGGCCTCGCCTGCAGCTGCTTCACCGATACTGCTGAGGCCGAAGATCAGGCCGCCGAAGGCAACCGTGGAGAGCAGGATGGAGAGCACATCGAACGGGGTACGCCTGGTTTCGGTCAGGTTCTGGACCTTCAGCGCTCCCAGTCCCAGGGCCAGCAGCGCGATGGGCAGGACCAGCCAGAACATCCAGCGCCAGTCCAGCACGCTGAGGATCAGGCCGGACACTGTGGGACCGATGGCCGGTGCCACGGCAATGACAATTGAGATGGTGCCCATGATGGTGCCGCGCCGGTGGACCGGAACGGTGTTCAGCACAGTGGTCATCAGCAGCGGGATCATGATGGCCGTGCCGCTGGCCTGGATGATCCGTCCACCCAGGAGCACGCCGAAGCCCGGAGCCAGGGCAGCAAGCAGTGTCCCGGCGCTGAAAAGTGACATGGCGGCCAGGAACAGGGCACGCATGGTGAAGCGCTGGAGCAGATAGCCGGTAGCCGGAATGACCACGGCCATGGTCAGCATAAAACCTGTGGTCAGCCACTGCGCCGTGGCTGCGGTGATCTGCAGGTCTGCCATCAGTCGGGGCAGCGCCACGCTCATGATGGTCTCGTTCAGGATCACCACAAAGGATGAGACGAGCAGCAGCCCGATCACGGTCTTGGTGCGTGCGTCCAGACGGTCCGGACTGGGCCTGCGGTCCTCCGCCGGCTTGGGAGCCGGGACAGGACGGGTTTCGGTACTCAAGGGGGAGAATTTCCTCTTCACGGGTGGTCGGCGCCGGCTAACACAGCCGGATTATCCGGCTCCGATCGGCGAAGATGCGGGCAGTGCCAGGACCGTTCCCGGTCCTCGCTCCTCATAGGTAACGCCAGTATCAGTTCTTTCATTCCTGCGTCACCGGGCTTTTAATCTGACCCGGCGGGTCCGGGACCGTGGCGAAGCAGGTTCCGGCGCCGCAGCGGCCATAGGATGCTCAAAACCCCGATTCCCAGGAGTGTCTGTGTCCACTGCACCTGTCCGCGAGCAGTCCGCCGCGCTGTCCCGGCGCTGGTGGTGGGGTTTCATCCCCTTTGCCGCCATGTCCGCGGTCCATGTTGCTGCCCGGGCCGTGGAAGCGGACTGGCTTGCCGCGCCAACCAAACTGACCCTGATGCCGCTGCTGGCAGGGGCTGCCTTGTGGGCACTGCGCGGACGCTGGCAGCGTGGTTACGGCACACTGATTCTTGCGGCTTTGTTCTTTTCCTGGATTGGCGACGGCGCCGCGGCGTTCCTGCCGATGCTTCCAGAGCTGCCGGTGATGCTGGGGGCCTTTGGCCTGGCGCATCTTTGCTACATCCGGCTGTTCTGGAAATATGCGGCGGTTCGCGGTTTCCCGCGGTGGGCGCTGGTCTTCCCGCTGTGGTGGGCCGCGATGCTGGTGGTCCTCTGGCCTGCGCTGGGATCCCTGGCCCCGGCCGTCGCACTGTACGGGCTGGTGCTGGGAGGAACGGCTGCGACCGCAGCGCGCTGCACCCCGATTGTGGCTGCAGGCGGCGTGCTTTTCCTGGCATCGGACACGATCCTGTCCTTCCGGATCTTTATGCCGGAATCAATGCCGGACATCACCAGTGCACTGGTGATGCTGACCTACTGCGCCGGGCAGGGCCTGATCATTGCCGGATTCCTCTCCTCCTCATGGTCCCGTTCTGGAGGGAGCGCCGGACTCCGCAGCCAGGAGTCCGGCCGCAGCTAGGCAGCCCGGCCCGATCTCAGGAATCCAGTCGGTCCCGGAATTCCCCGGCCCCGGTTACATGTGCACCCAGCCCGCGGCAGGTCTCCGCGAGCCCGCGGTCGCTGGTAACGGTGGTGACCTGACGTCCGGCTGCCCTCAGTTCACGGACAGTGGCTGCGACCGCGTCGTCGCCGGATCCCTCAGCACGGATAACTGTTAGGCCGCCGCTGCCCTGGGCGGAGCGTGCACGGCCCTCCAGGACCACGGTGATCTCCGGATACCAAAGATCCTCAGGCAGCTGCAGCACGTGGGCCGGTACGCCGGACAGGTTTAGCCGGGCCAGTTCCGCCATCAGCTTTTCGGCTGCACCGGCTCGGTCCTTCCACCAGCCGTCCGGCACTGAGCCGACGACGTTCGCGGCGTCCACGACCAGCGCAGGGCGGATGTCCAGCAGCGGGCGCAGCCGCTGCCATGCGTCGGCAAAAGCCGGATGAAGCGGGAGTTCTCCCACTTCCTCCGGTGCAACCCAGGAAAGTTCAACGCTCTCCTGGTCGCTGATCACCGGCTCAAAAGGTTTCTCCACATCGGCAACAAGCGTGGCGTAGGACCAGACGCCAAGATCCAGGATGCTCATAAAGCGGGGACGGAGGGCAGCGGCGGGCACCCCGGCTTCCTCCGCGGACTCACGCACAGCGGCGTCGAGCGCGGACTCCCCCTGATGCCGGGCACCGCCCGGGAGCGCCCAGGTGCCGCCGTGGTGGCTCCACGAAACGCGGTGCTGGAGCAGGATCCCGCGCACGGGGTCGCAGGCAAGCAGGCCGGCCGCACCGAACCGGCCCCAGTACCGCTGCCCGTCCGGGGCAATGACCCAGGCATCTCCGGGGTCGCGTGGTCCGTGCGGGCGGCGTGGCTCTCCGGGAGCGGGCGGTTCGATCCTCACCTGCCCTACACTGCCATATCTCGTCCCTGCAGTCCGGTACGACGGCAGTATGCTCTCTCCCCTGTGCCCGGCATGAAGTTAGACTGCGCTGAACAACCGGTGCAGGCTGCACCGGAAGCGGCACAGATACGCGGAGGAAGCAATGACCCCCAAAATCGTGGTTTTCGGTGCCTCCGGCTACACCGGCAGGCTGGCGGTCAACTCACTTCTGGCCCGCGGGTCGCGCCCTGTACTCGCCGGCCGAAGCGAAGGTTCCCTGAAATCCCTCGCTGACCCGCACGGCCTCCCGTACCGGACGGCTGATGTCACCAAACCGGATACAGTCCGGGCGCTGGTTGAACCCGGAGACGTACTGGTCTCCACTGTCGGGCCGTTCAACAGGATCGGCTATGCCGCGGCGGCGGCCGCTGCCGAAGCCGGAGCCCATTACGTTGATTCAACCGGCGAGGTCGACTTTGTCCACCGGGTGCAGCAGGAGTTCTCCGCCCGCGCCGCCGGGAACGGTGCCACCATGGTTCCATCCTTCGGTTACGACTATGTGCCCGGAACCCTGGCCGGCGCCCTCGCGGCCCGCGCCGCCGGAACACCCGGTGGGAACCTGCGGATCGGCTACTTCACCCTTGGATCTCTGCGGCGGGGAATCAGCGGGGGGACGCGCGCAACGCTCGCGGAAGCCCTCAGCCGTCCAACCAGTGTCTATCGCGGCGGCACACTGCGTACCCGCAGGATGGGCAGCACAACATATGAGTTCAAAGTCCAGGACCGGACCCGGAGGGCCTTTTTGGCAATGGGCACGGAGGTCCTTTTCCTACCCGAAACCTACCCGGGCCTTTCGGCCGTGGAAGTTTACAACGGGTGGTTCCCGGCACTCAGCCGCGTCGCGGGGCCGCTCTCCTTCGCCGCTTCAGCCCTGGAGCGGCTGCCGGGCGGCGGTAAGGCACTGGCCAAGGCGGCTTCACGTGGCGGGGCGCCGGGCGGCGGCCCGGATGAACAGGAACGAGCCAGGTCCGGCAGCTATGCGGTGGCGAACCTTTCAGACAGCCGCGGGTACACCGTCGTCGAAGTCCATGTGCAGGGCCCAAACGTGTACACCCTGACCGGAGAACTGCTCGCAGAGGCTGCGGTCGCGCTCCGGGACGGACATGCTGCTGCACCCGGAGTGCAGGGTCCTGCGGGTGCCTTCGGCGTTGACGGGCTGACCGCCCTGTGTGCGCGCGCCGGCCTGCGCGTTCTCTGATGGGCCAGGCCCTGGTTAACGAAAAAACCCGGATCCTAAGGATCCGGGTTCTTCGCTGATTACCTCAGTCGGGTGGAGCTGAGGGGACTCGAACCCCTGACCCCCTGCATGCCATGCAGGTGCGCTACCAGCTGCGCCACAGCCCCAATTCAGTTGTGATTTCCACCGAATGGCGAACATTCAGCCCTAGATACCGGCTGCCCGGATGATCTATCGGTGGAGCTGAGGGGACTCGAACCCCTGACCCCCTGCATGCCATGCAGGTGCGCTACCAGCTGCGCCACAGCCCCGAACTGCCTGAACCGCGTTCAGGCGGACAATCGGTGTTTTCCTCAGTCCGGATTCTTCCGTCCGGGCCGAAGCAACTCCTCTACTTTAGTACAAATGAGCCACAGTGCAAAATCAAACTACACGGGTGAAATTCGCCCGGTGCGGAGCAGATGAGGGCACCTGCTCCGCACCCGCGCAGGCTTATTCCGGCTCGGCGGCCGACTCGGCGTCGGGCAGCTGAAGGTCCACCATCGGGCAGTCCTTCCACAGCCGCTCCAGGGCGTAGAAGACGCGGTCTTCCTCATGCTGGACGTGCACCACAACAGTGGCGTAATCCAGCAGGACCCAGCGTCCCTCGCTCCGGCCCTCGCGGCGGACGGGCTTAAGCCCTTCCTTGGCGAGTTCTTCCTCGATGCCGTCGACGATCGCGTTGACCTGGCGTTCGTTGGAGGCGGAGGCGATAAGGAAGATATCCGTGATCGCCAGCCGTTCGCTCACGTCGATAGCGACGATGTCATCCGCCAGCTTGGCCGACGCCGCTTTGGCAGCGGTCCGGGCGATATTCATGGATGATTCGGTGGCGCTCACATGTCTCCTTGTTTGGTATCAGCTGCCAAGGCCGCCGACGATCATTAATACCCCGAGGGTGAGGGCTATAAGACCCACGCCCACGATTCCCAAGGATACAAACCGTATCCTCCGGGTGCGGCCGAGGCCTGCAGTCATAACATCCAGGGGGTCCAAGCCGAAGGCACTGCGCGCACCCACCGGCTTGGCGCCCTGGTCAGCTTCAAGCGGTGCGTTTACCAGCGCATCGGCCCGGGCAAGGATCTTGGAGTGACGCACTTCGGCGGCTGCTGCCGGTGCGGTCTCCCCTGCCCTGGGAGGACGCCGGTCGCTGCCGGATTTGGGTGTCCCCGGCGCCCGGCCGGCAGACGGAGCCTTGCGCGCGGCAGTTTTCGGCGACGTCACCACCGGAACGTGCGACGTGGGCGGCGGCTTCATAACGGGGCGGTCCAGTCCCGGCATCTCCACGAATTCAAGCGGGGTAACCATGGCGAGATTGTGGGCCGTGGTGGGGTCCGACGGCGCGGAGCGGCGCTGCTCGTTCTCCTGGGCCAGCCGCTGGATGTTCGCGGTTCTGCGGTTCAGAACTGCGGCCCGTTCTGCGAGGGCGCGCTGCTGCGCCAGCAGTTCCAGATCCACAGCATGCGGATCCGACTGCTGCAGGGCTTCCATGGCCGCAACCTGGTTCCGGGCCTGGTGCTTCAGGGCCTCGCGGGCAGCCAGCGCCTGTTCCACGGACATATTGGCGACGTCGGCATTGGGTTCGGCTGCCGCTGCAGCCTTGGCCCGCGGGTTTTCGTTGCCGGCCGGTACCTGGGATGGCTGCTTCCGTGCGGACTTTTCCTGGACGGCAGGCGCCCGGTCCGGCGCCGGTGTGACGGGCTGGACCACGGGCGCAGCAGTTGGCCCGGGCTTAGCTGCGGGCTTGGATTCGGCCTTGCCCTCCGGCGGCTTGGATTCAGTCTTGGCCGCTGCGGGCTTGGCCGGTTCAGCCTTGGCAGCGGCAGGCTTAACAGCCGCGGGCTTCGCCGCTTCAGGCTTCGCCGGTTCAGTCTTGACGTGCGCGTGAGCTGCGGGGGTTCCGGGCGCTGCCGCGGGCGGCGGCGCTGCGGCCGCGGCGGCGGCACGGCGCCGTTCCCTGCGGCTGGCGGGCTGAGGAACGTCCTGCTGCGCTTCGTTTGCTAAGCCGGATGCCCTGCCCGAAGGCATATCGCCGGAACGCTGCGCGTTGGCCGGGCGTGCTTCAGCCGCACCGGCCGAACCAGTGGATTCCGCCGATGCCGCCGGGGCTTCCTGCTGCTGCGCGGAGCGCAGGGCGGCCTGCGCAGCTGCCTGCTGCGCTGCGGCCTGCTGGGCAAGCCGGAGCTGGCGGCGGGTAGGCGGATTCGCGTCATCAGACGGTTCGGGCCGGGGCTGGCTGTCCGTCAGTGCCTTGTAGGCCCGAAGGGCTTCCCGGTCCCTGGCCCGCTGCTGGGACTCCCGTTCCTGCGCCCCCGCTGTGCTCCCTGAACCAGCCGCACGGCGGCTGCGTCGGGGTGCATCTGCGGACTCTGGACCGTTCGTCATTTCCTACCCATCCGGTGTGTTGATCGCTCAGGCTACTGGCTCAGTGGTGGCGGGTCGCGCCTTTTGCTGAGCTGGGGTGTACAGGTTGTGCTTGGCGATGTACTGCACCACGCCGTCCGGTACCAGGTACCAGACCGGCTCTGACGCGGCAACGCGCGCCCGGCAGTCTGTGGAGGAGATGGCCATCGCCGGCACCTCCAGAAGGCTTACGTCGTCGCGGCCCATGTTCTGCAGTTCATGGCCGGGCCGGGTGACGCCCACAAAGTGGGCCAGGGACCAAAGTTCCTGAACGTCTTTCCAGGAGAGGATCTGTGCCATGGCGTCCGCCCCGGTGATGAAGAACAGCTCGGCGTCGGGGCGCGCACGGCGCAGATCTCTCAGCGTATCAATGGTGTAGGTGGGACCCGGCCGGTCGATGTCCACGCGGCTCACCTTGAAGCGCGGATTCGATGCGGTGGCAATCACTGTCATCAGGTACCGGTGCTCGGCCTGGGTGACTTCCTGCGCCGATTTGTGCCACGGTTCGCCGGTGGGTACAAACACGACCTCATCGAGGTCGAATACAGAGGCCACTTCGCTTGCGGCCACTAGGTGGCCGTGGTGGATGGGATCAAATGTCCCACCCATCACGCCCAGCCGGTAGGGACGCCGGGTCGCGTCCTGCTCTGCGCTATTCATGGTCCCAGCCGGTTCCACCTGGTTCGGTGACCTATTCGGGGATGCCCTGGCCGTGGTCGTGCTTGTTCGGGAACTGGCGCTGCGGATCAACGTGCTCCGGGACGGCCTCGTGGCGGTGGCCAAGGCTGGTGAAGGCCATGGTCGCGAACATCAGCACCATGAAGATCGCGAAGATAACCCCGCCGTACACGAACGGCGACGTTTCTGCGTGTTCTTCGGCAACTTCGGCCGCCATCAGCGCAGCACTTGAAAGCTGGATCAGCATGAATCTCCCTAAATCAACCGCCGGGCATACCGGCGGAGCATCGTTTCTAGATCAATGGTACGCGTACGCGGCGCGAACACCGCAGTCTGCGCCTGTGCGCCCGGCCCTTAGGCGCGTACCTGGCCGTCTCCCTGGATGATCCATTTGGTGGTGGTCAGTTCCTTCAGCCCCATCGGCCCGCGGGCGTGCATCTTCTGCGTGGAGATGCCCACCTCGGCTCCAAGTCCCAGTTCACCGCCGTCGGTGAAGCGGGTGGAGGCGTTGACGATCACTGCCGCGGAGTCGATCTCAGCGATGAAGCGCTCTGCGTTGGCCAGGTCATTTGTGATGATGGCTTCGGTGTGGCCGGTGGAGTACGTGCGGATGTGCTCCAGCGCTTCGTCCATCGTGTCCACCATGGCCACGGCCAGGTCCAGGTCCATGTATTCCCGGCCCCAGTCCTCTTCCGTGGCGTCCTGCACCGGGGTGCCCTCAGGCAGGATTCCCCGGATCCGCTCGTCGGCGTGGAGGCGGACTCCGGCGTCGGCCAGGACCGCCAGGACTTCGCGGGCAGCGGCGGAGCCGCTGTGCACCAGCAGGGTTTCCACGGTGTTGCAGACACTGGGCCGCTGAGTCTTGGCGTTGAGCAGGATCTCAACCGCCATCTCCTCGGGAGCTGACTCGTCCAGGTAGATATGGACGTTCCCCTCCCCCGTCTCGATGACGGGAACAGCAGCATTGGTGACGACGTTCTGGATCAGGTCCCGGCCGCCGCGGGGTATCAGCACGTCGACGCGGCCGCGGGCCTTCATCAGGAAGTTCGCTCCCGGCCGTCCGTACTGGTCGATGGTCTGCACTGCGTCCGACGGCAGCCCTACGGTGTCCAGGGCGTCACGGATCAGGTTGACCAGCACGGTGTTGGTGGCCGCTGCCGCGCTGCCCCCGCGCAGAATCACGGCGTTGCCGCTCTTCAGAGCAAGGCCGGCAATATCCAGTGTGACGTTGGGACGCGCCTCGTAGATGGCCCCGACGACGCCGAGGGGGACGTGCACCTGGCGCATCCGCAGCCCGTTGGGCAGGGTCTGGCCTCGCGCCACTGACCCAACCGGATCGGGGAGCCCGGCAAGGTTCCGCAGGGCCGCAGCGAGGCCGTCGATCCGTTCAGGGGTCAGGGTCAGCCGGTCCAGAAGCGCTTCGGAGGTCCCGTTCTCCCGGCCGCGCTGAACGTCCCGGGCGTTGGCAGCCAGGACGGCGTCACGGCGGGCAACCACGTCCTGGGCAATCTGCTCCAGGGCGAGGTCCTTCCAGGCGCGGTTGGCGCGTGCCATCCGGCGGGAAGCTGCACGGGCCCGGTCGGCGATGCGGTGGACGCCGGCTTCGACTTCCTCCGGCGAGGGCGCGGATTCAGCGTTGCTGTTCACGGACGAGGTCTCTTGGACGGTCATGCTCCCAGTGTAGCGGCGGCGTCCTCGGCCTGTGGGGTCCGTGACGCTGCCTGAACTGCCGAAGAACCGTGCGGCTGCAGGATCACCAGGTCATTGACATGCACCACTGAACGTTCGTACCCGCGGCCCAGTTCCTTCGCTAGTTCACGGGTGGAACGGCCCAGCATCCGGGGCAGCTCGTCAGAGGCATAGTTGGTCAGCCCGTGGGCCAGGACCCGGCCGGAGGTATCAGCCAGGGCGACTGGATCTCCGGGCTCAAAGTGGCCCTCGACGGCCACAATCCCGGCGGGCAGCAGCGAACGGCGCCGCTCCCCCACAGCACGGGCAGCGCCGTCGTCCAGTACAAGCGTTCCCTGGATGCGGGCCAGATGGGCCAGCCACAGCAGGCGGATCGGCTGGCGTACACCGCGCGTAGTGAACCAGGTCCCCACATCTTCGCCGGCCAGCGCCGCTGCGGCGTTCTCAGTGGAGGTGACCAGAGCGGGAATGCCGGACTGGGCGGCGATCGTAGCTGCCTCAACCTTGGTGACCATCCCGCCGGTGCCAACACCGGCCTTGCCAACCTTGCCGATCCGGACGTCCTCGAGGTCCTTCATCCCGGTGACCTCGGGAATGCGGCGCGCGCCGGCTGAGGGCGGGCCGTCGTAGAGGGAATCGACGTCGGAGAGCAGGATCAGTGCATCGGCTTTTACCAGGTGCGCTACCAGCGCGGCCAGCCGGTCGTTGTCGCCGAAGCGGATCTCGTGGCTGGCGACGGTGTCGTTTTCATTCACGATAGGCACAACGCCGAAGTTCAGCAGGCGCTCCAGCGCACGGTGGGCGTTGGCGTGGTGGGTGCGCCGCATGAGGTCCTCGATGGTGAGCAGCACCTGGCTCACGGTAACCCCGTGCCGGCCAAAGGCCTCCGTGTAGCGGGCCATCAGCAGGCCCTGGCCAACACTGGCTGCGGCCTGCTGGGTAGACAGCTGCGACGGGCGCTTGGACAAGCCCAGCGGTGCCAGGCCGGCAGAGATGGCGCCGGAGGAAACGAGGATGATTTCCGTTCCCTGCCGCCGCCGCGCCGCCAGGACATCCGCCAGGGAGGTCAGAGCCTCGTCGGAAATTCCGCCTGCAACGGATGTCAGGGAGGAGGAACCTACCTTGACGACGACGCGGCGCGCCCGGGCAAGTCCTGCCCTGGACTTCAGCGGCCGCTTGGGTGCGGTGATGGTCTGTGCTTCAGCGTTTTCTTCACTCATGACCGAACCAGCCTATGCCCAAGCCCGCCCGGGCTCCGCGTCTGTGAAGCGATTAGTCGTCATCGCTCACTGTGGGGCGGGTGTGCTTGTAGTTCACCGACTCAGTCCAGATACCGGCCTTGCGCTCAGCCTCAAGCTCGGCGCGGGCCGCCGCACGGGCGTCCTTGCGCTTCTGGTGGTCCTCACGCTTTTCAGTGCGGGTGGGGCGGGAGAACTCTTCAATGCGGATGTCTGAACCGCGCGGGGACGCGGCAAGCAGTTCCGCGCCGCCGATCATGGTCGGTTCCCAATCGAAGACGACGCCGTCGCCCTCGCCGATAACCACGGCGTCGCCGGGCTTCGCCCCGGCCTTGAACAGCTGGTCTTCGACGCCGAGCTTCGCCAGGCGGTCCGCCAGGTAGCCCACTGCTTCGTCGTTGGTGAAGTCTGTCTGCTGGACCCAGCGCACCGGCTTGTCACCGAGAACGCGGAACAGCGGTTCCAGGTTGCGCTCCTCGCGGCGGATGGTGAATCCGCCCTTGGCGTTGACCGAACGGGGCCGGACAACGGGTGCAGCAATGCGCGGCGGGGCCGTCTCGACGGACTTGCGGGCCTCGGCCACGATCGCAGCCATCGCAAAGCCCAGTTCGCGCAGGCCTTCGTGGCTGGCAGCGGAAACTTCGAAGACACGGTAGCCGCGCTTTTCAAGTTCCGGCCGGACAAACTCTGCCATGTCCCGGCCGTCGGGGACGTCCACCTTGTTCAGCGCCACCAGGCGGGGACGCTGGTTCAGGGGCACGACGTCGCCGTCGGCACCGGCGTAGCTCATGTCCACTTCGTACTTCTCGAGTTCGGCCTCGATGATGTCCAGGTCGCTGAGCGGATCACGGTCCGCCTCAAGCGCGGCACAGTCCAGGACGTGGACCAGCGCGGCGCATCGCTCAACATGGCGCAGGAAGTGGTGTCCCAGGCCCTTGCCTTCCGAAGCGCCTTCGATCAGGCCCGGTACGTCGGCAACGGTGAAGCGGACGTCACCGGCCTGGACTACGCCAAGGTTCGGAATCAGGGTGGTGAAGGGGTAGTCGGCAATCTTGGGCCGCGCAGCGGACATTGCTGCGATCAGCGAAGACTTGCCTGCGGACGGGAAGCCCACAAGGGCGATGTCTGCAATCGACTTGAGCTCCAGGACAATGTCCCGCTCGTCGCCGGGGGTGCCCAGCAGCGCGAAGCCCGGGGCCTTGCGCTTCTGCGAGGAGAGCGAGGAGTTACCCAGGCCGCCCTGCCCGCCGGCAGCAGCGATGTATTCGGAGCCCATGCCAACCAGGTCGGCAAGCACCTCACCGTCTTTTGACTTGACGACCGTTCCTTCCGGAACGGAAAGCACCAGGGTCTCCCCCGTCTTGCCGGCGCGCCAGTCACCCATGCCCGGTCCGCCGTTGCCGGCGTGGCGGTGCGGTGCGTGGTGGTAGTCCAGCAGCGTGGTGGTCTGTCCGTCGACGCGGAGGATGACGTCGCCGCCGTCGCCGCCGTTGCCGCCGTCGGGACCGCCCAGGGGCTTGAACTTCTCACGCTTTACGGACACGCAACCATGGCCGCCGGCACCGCCTGAAACATGCAGTACAACACGGTCTACAAAGCTGGCCATGGTTCTCCTTGTTGAAAATTTGGTTCAAGCCAAGTCTACTCGGCTTAAAAAAGAAGTGGGGCGGGCCATCTGGCCCGCCCCACCGGAAAAGCTGTGTGCCGAAATTACTCGGCGGCTGCGACGATGTTCACGACGCGGCGGCCACGACGGCTGCCGAACTCAACAGCGCCTGCCTCCAGGGCGAACAGCGTGTCGTCTCCACCGCGGCCAACGCCTGCGCCGGGGTGGAAGTGGGTGCCACGCTGGCGAACGATGATCTCGCCGGCCTTGACGACTTGGCCGCCGAAGCGCTTCACGCCCAGGAACTGAGCGTTGGAGTCGCGGCCGTTGCGAGTAGAGCTCGCACCTTTCTTATGTGCCATTTTCTAATCCTGCCTTTGCTATGACTGACTTTGATGCCTAGGTGCGGGCACAATTCCCGCGGTCTGGAACCAAGCGGTCCCGGACGTTAGGAATCAGGAGTTGATGGAGGTGACCTTGACCTTGGTCAGCGAGGAGCGGTAGCCCTGACGCTTCTTGTAGCCGGTCTTGTTCTTGAACTTCTGGATGACAATCTTCGGACCCCGGAAGTTTTCGATAACTTCTGCCGTAACCGTAACCTTGGCCAGGTCCTTGGCGGCAGAGGTGACCTTGTCGCCATCAACCAAAAGCAGGGCAGGCAGCTCAAAGGTGCTACCGGCTCCACCGGGGACGCGGTCCAGGGTTACGAGGTCTCCGACGGAAACCTTTTCTTGGCGGCCGCCAGCGCGGACAATCGCGTACACCACTTGGGAACTCACTTCTCTCGACGTTTAATACTTGGATGCGCACTTCCCCGGACCTTCAATGTGTCCGGCTTGCGCCATGCAGTCACGCCCTGTACCGAATAACGGCTTAGAAGGCGTTCGCACCGAAGTTCAAGGCTACGCTAACGGACCCACATGCCGCAAATGCACGGCAGGCCCAGCGTGCCATCCTCCGGCCGTACTGGGGACGTCACTGCGCTGACTCCCATTCTATAGCACTCCGGGAGCGCCCCCAACCGCAGCCGCGCGCCAGCCTGCTCCCCCGCCCGGGCGCGGCACACGAAACCCCTTAAGAGCAGTGCAGCTCCCGGCCCTTCCCGGGCGGGAGCTGCACTGTTCGCTGCTGTTAGGACACCGTTAGAGGTCCGACGCCGGAACTCCGACGCCGAGGATCACCGGTGCGGCTGCCTCGGTACGCGGCGCGGCGGGAGCTGCTGCCACCGCAGTGGTGCTGCTCCCCTGGGCTCCGGAGCTGTCCTCCGAACCGGCCTTGATGATCTGGGCGTCAGCCGAACCCTGCGGGCTGCGTGCTGCACGCCGGCGGCGGGGGCGCCGTACGGGTTCGGCAGCGGGCGGAGCATCTTTCTTGCCGTTGCCGTTGCCGTTTTCCTGACGGCTGCTGCCGGCCGGCGCGCTGCCGCCGTCGGGCGCAGTTTCCGCCTTCGGTGCCTGAGATTCGCGGGAGACCGGCGAAACCTCGTTGAACGCCTCAGTGAGGCTCTCAAGGGTCAGCTGGACGTCCTGGCGGACCGGGCGGCGCCGTTCACGGCGCGGAACCACCACGGTTTCACCCTGGATTCGCAGGATTGCACCTGCCTCGGCCGGCACGTCCTCATCCTTGGGTTCGCGGATCAGCGGCTTCTCTTCGGTGCTGCTGCCGGAGTCCTTGCCAGGTGCCTGTTCGGAAGCCGCCGTGTCCTTGGCGTCCTGCTCCGAGGCGGTTCCGGCGTCGTGCGCTGCTGCCGTAGCGGCCGCGATGGTCGCCAGTGCCGCACGGGCGGCTTCGGCCTTTGCTGCGCGCTCGGCATCGTCAGCCTGGGGTTCTTCCACCTTGGGCTGTTCCACCGGCGCTGCGGGCGCCTGCTGGTTCTGGCCCTGGTTCTGGTTCTGGCCCCCGCGGCTGCGGCGCTTGCGCTCTCCGCGGGAAGCCTTCTCCTGCTTCAGGTGCTGGGAGTGGTTGTCCTCAGAAACAGCGTGGCTGGTGCTGCGGCGGTGCTCCACGGGGATGTCATGGGTGATGACGCCGCGGCCGGCACAGTGCTCACACTCTTCGCCGAAGACTTCCAGCAGGCCGGTACCCATACGCTTGCGCGTCATCTGGACCAGGCCCAGCGAAGTGACCTCGGCGACCTGGTGCTTGGTGCGGTCGCGGCCCAGGCATTCAACCAGGCGGCGCAGCACAAGATCCCTGTTGGCTTCGAGCACCATGTCGATGAAGTCGATGACGATGATGCCGCCGATGTCCCGCAGACGCAGCTGGCGGACTACTTCTTCTGCTGCTTCCAGGTTGTTCTTCGTGACGGTCTCTTCGAGGTTGCCGCCGCTGCCGGTGAACTTGCCGGTGTTGACGTCCACCACGGTCATGGCTTCGGTGCGGTCGATGACCAGCGAACCGCCGGAGGGCAGGAAGACCTTCCGGTCCAGGGCCTTGGAGATCTGCTCGTCGATGCGGCTGGCCGCAAAGATGTCCTCGTCCTTGGTCCACTTCTCAAGCCGGCCAACCAGGTCCGGGGCCACGTAGGTTACGTAGGCCTCGATGGTGTCCCAGGCTTCCTCACCGGAAACGATGAGCTTGGAGAAGTCTTCGTTGAAGACGTCACGGACCACCTTGATGGTGAGGTCCGGTTCTCCGTACAGCAGCTCCGGCGGAAGGGTCTTGGTGGACTTGGCTTTCGCCTCGATGTTCTCCCACTGGGCGCGGAGGCGGTTGATATCATTCATCAGCTCTTCCTCGGAGGCGCCTTCAGCCGCCGTGCGCACAATGACGCCGGCGTTCTGCGGAAGGTGGTCCTTGAGGATCTTCTTAAGCCGGTTGCGTTCCACATCCGGGAGCTTGCGGGAGATGCCGGTCATGGAGCCGCCCGGGACGTACACCAGGTAACGGCCAGGCAGGGAGATCTGGCTGGTCAGGCGGGCACCCTTGTGACCCACCGGGTCCTTGGTGACCTGCACCAGCACTGAATCCCCGGACTTCAGGGCCAGCTCGATGCGGCGCGGCTGGCCGTCCAGGCCGGCTGCATCCCAGTTGACCTCGCCGGCGTAGAGCACGGCGTTGCGTCCGCGGCCAATGTCAACGAAGGCTGCTTCCATGCTTGGCAGCACGTTCTGGACCTTGCCGACGTAGACGTTGCCGATCAGGGAGTCCTGCTGGGTGTTGGAGACGAAGTGCTCGGCCAGGACGCCGTCCTCGAGGACACCGATCTGGATCCTGTCGTCGCGCTGGCGGACGATCATCTGCCTGTCAACGGACTCGCGGCGGGCCAGGAACTCTGCCTCGGTGATGACGTGGCGGCGGCGGCCCGACTCGCGGGATTCGCGGCGGCGCTGCTTTTTGGCCTCGAGACGGGTGGAACCCTTGACGGAGGTCACGCGGTCGCTGGCCGGTGCATCCGCGTGGGCACGCGGGGCGCGGACGCGGGTCACCGTGTTGGGCGGATCATCGTCGGATCCGCCGGTCAGTTCAAGGTCGGCGTCTCCGCGGCGGCGGCGACGGCGGCGGCGGGAGGTCACGCCCTCAGCGTTCTCCTCGCCGGCTTCGGCGGACTCGGTGCCCTCAGTGTCCGTGCCGCTCTCGCCTTCAGTGCGTGAACGTCCCCGGCTGCGGCGGCGGCTGCGGCGGGAGCGGTTGGAGTCGCGGCCCTCGTCGTCGGAGTCCTCGTCTTCATCCGACCCGGCGTCTGCAGCTGCGGCGGCCAGCGCCTGCACGGCCGTGAGGTCCGGTGCGTGGAAGAGCACCGACGTCGGCGATTCAGGAATGGCGAAGGGATCAAGGACCGAGGACTGGACCGGCGTGGTCTCCGCAGACTCTTCGGGTGCCTCAGGCGCAGCGTCCTCAGATACGGCTGCTGCGGGCTTGGACCCGGCGGTTGCTGCGGCCGGCTCAGCTTCGGTGTTCGCCGCGGCGTCATCAGTTGCTGCCGGTGCGGAAGCGGCGGAACCTGCCTTGGCGGTGGTCCGGCGGCGGGTACGCGTCCGGGCCGGCGCGGGCTCGTCAGCTTCCTTGCTGCTCGTGGTTTCAGCCGGGGCGCCGGTGTCCTGGGCCTGGGCCGCGCCGTTATCCGCGCCTTCGGTGGTCTCTGCTTGGTCAGTCTCTGCTGCGGTGGTTTCGGCTGCGGCCTTCTTGGCGGGTGTGCGGCGGCGCCTTACCGTCTTGGCGGGTGCTTCGGCTGCCGGCTCTTCGGCGGCGGGCGACGCTGCTTCAGCGTTCCCGGCAGGAACGGCACTTTCAGCGGCAACAGGGATTTCTGCTGCGGCCGGCGCTTCATCGGTGCTGGCCGCGGGCTTGCGGCGGGGTGCGCGCGTCCGCTTGGGTTTAACTGCGGGTTCTGCGACTGCTTCCGCGGATTCAGTTTCGGCACCGGTCTGGATCAGGGCCGGCTCCTGTGTTTCGTCTGCAGCGGCCTCGGCGGCAGCTGCGGGCTTCCGGCGGGCACGCGGTGCGCGCTTTGCCGGCGCTTTGGCAACCGGTGCCGTTTCTGCCTCAGCCTGCACTGCCTCAGCAGGTGCCGTGACCCCTGCGGCGGGATCGACTGCTTCTTCTGTTGTGCGATCAGTATTCATATACAGCTATGCTCCGGCCCCCGCGGCACTGGCCACATTCCAATGCCCGGAGGGCAATGTATCGGCTGTGCGGGGGCATCGGAGCCAGCGCCAGCCGGAAGTCGTCTAAATGTCTTCCGAGGTCGCACCATCGTGAGGGCACGGCATCACTCGCAAGACCAGCGGCGCTTTTCCTGCTACCTGCTCGGAACGGCTAGGCGTTTGGGCCGTGGTAGGGCTGTACGGCGGATTCCCCTGCCCCATCCGGATTGATGGGCATTCCTTCTTGGGAAGCATCGCCAACAGCACCGGAAGCCTGTCGCTGGACCAATGACGGAATGTGGATCCGACACCAGCCAAAGCCATTATCTCACACGGAGGTCATTTCGGTCTCTAGCACCACATAGAATCGGACCACCGATACCCGGCCAAAGGAGCAGCGCGTGCCTGTCAGTTCCACCAGCACCACCACCGGCGCCCATCGGGACGGGAGCGCCGGCGAAGCCGGGCTTGCCCGTTCCGTTCAGCAGAAGCCCTTCGCGTGGCTGGTCCTGATCACCTCGATCGTTGGCTGGCTGGGTTCCGGGATCCTGGTCATTGAGCGCCTGCGGGTCTACGCGGACTCCTCCTACATCACAAGCTGTGACATCAGCCCCTGGGTTTCCTGCGGAACGGTGTTCCAGACCTGGCAGGCCGCTCTGTTCGGGTTTCCGAATCCGCTGATCGGCATTGTGGCGTTTGCCGTCATGATCACGGTGGCAATGTCCATGCTGGCCGGCGCCCGGTTCAGCCGCTGGTACTGGGCCGCTGTCCAGGCCGGTGTCACGCTGGGCATGGTGTTTGTGGTCTGGCTGTGGAGCCAGGCACTGTTCGACATCTATGTGCTCTGCATTTACTGCATTGTGGTGTGGACGGCCATGATTCCGCTCTTCGTCTTCACCACGGTCCGCAACCTGGCGCACGGCGTGATTCCGGCGCCGGCCGGCCTGGTCCGTTTCGTCTCAGAATGGGCCTGGGCCATCACGGCCCTGCTGTGGGTTGCGACCGCGGCATCGATCTTCTTCCGGTTCATGAATTCATTCCTCGGCAGCTAGCCGGGGCAGGCCCGGCCAGTCTGAGGGAACCTAGCCCAGCGGCAGGGCCCAGCCAAGCACAGCCGGTTCGCGCTGGCCGTCCCACTTACCCACCAGCGACGGCGGCGGCGCGGCGCGTCCGTCCAGGTCCAGTACCCGGACCAGGGAGAGTTCCCAGCCGTCACGGTGCATGAGCGTGACGGTCCAGCCGGCAGGTTCGCGCTCGGGGGCTTCCACCAGCTCCTCGCCGTCGGGCATCCCGCTGGTCTCCAGCTCCATGGACTGCGGCAGCTCTCGGCGAACCCCGTCCTCCTCGACGTACAGCGGAGCCTGGCCTACGCCGTCGAGCACTGCCGCGGCGAACGCATTCACGTAGACCGGATCCCCGCAGGCGTCATAGACCCAGCGCTTGCCCAGCACCGAATGTTCCAGAGTGCCCACCAGGTACCCGTCACCGCCCTCGAGCGGTTCCGGGCGGTAGGTCAGTGGAACCTGGAGGGTGCTCTCTCCGCAGCGCACGATGTGCGTCTCCATGCCTACCTGGCCCTGCGGGTCATCAAAGCGGTAGGCGGCCAGCGGCTCGGCCTGGACGTCGCCGCGGCTGGGGAACCACGGAGCCGCGGGAAGCCAGCGGGAAACCAGTTCCATTTTTGACGGGTGCAGATCAGCCATATAGATGAGTGCCATGGGCCCCAGCCTAGCCAGACCGCTCGGAATGTACAGGAGGCCGGCACCCGTGGCGGGGGGCGGGCGCCCGTGTGGGCCAGGTGGGGAAACGGGGCGGAATTTCGCCACCCCCATACGGATTAGGGGGGTGCGGGGTGGGGGGGGGGCCCGC
>NZ_JBSHIT010000006.1:0-276354 GCF_053619115.1 Arthrobacter sp. NPDC055585 | reverse complement strand
AGGCACATCCGGCCTACTCGGAAAAACCATTCCCAACCGGGAACTTTCTTTTCTTTTCGCACCGCTGTGGTGTTTTACTAGCTTATTCCATCCGGGCCGTTTTAGCAATTCGGTGAATTCCGAAGAATTTCAACCAAACCGGCTATTCCAGCCCTTCAGGGCCACGCCAAAGCAACCGGATTTACCCGGTTGATTTGTGTGGGTTGTGCTGCCGTCCGGCCTCATCGGCCCCGCGGCAACTCGTTCTACTTTACACATCCGGTGAGCCCTGCGCAACTCGGCAGGTCTGTGATCTCCTGCACGGGCTTGCGGGCCCCGGTGCGGCGCTTCTTCAACGGCTCGGAAAACCTTCCCCGCGTTTCAGCGCAATTCCATTCTACGGAGCGCTGCCCGCCCTGGTGCAAGTCGGGAACGCGTGGGTGTGCTCACACGGTTCGGACGTTAGCCACGGACCCGCAGATACTCCAGCTGGGCTGCTACGGACAGTTCAGCTGCGGCTCGGACAGATGCCGGCACGTCGGCGTAGACGGCGTTAGCTACCTGCTCTACTGTGGCGTCCTCCCCCAGCAGCCCAAGCACGCCACGGATCTGCGCCAGCCGCTCATCGCGGTGGTCCCGGTACGTGAGCACTACGGATTCGAGGTTCTCCAGGTCCGGGCCGTGGGCCGGCAGCACGGTGGCCGGTCCCAGCCGGCCCAGCTTCTCCAGGCTGGCCATGAAGTCCTGCAGGGTTCCATCCGGATAGTCCAGGACTGTTGTACCCCGCCCCAGGATGGTGTCACCGGTGAGGACTGAGCCGTTGGGACCGTCCGCCCGGAGGATAAAGCAGACAGAGTCGGAGGTATGCCCCGGAGTAGCCAGGACCTGGATCTCCACTCCCCCTGCAGAAATAACTTCTCCGTCCTGCAGGGGTGTCCCCCCGAAACAGAAGGCAGGATCGGCCGCACGTACGGGAGCTCCAGTGATTTCGTGGAAGCGCTCGGCGCCTTCCGTGTGGTCCGGATGACGGTGCGTAATCAGTGCCAGCTCCACTGTCCCGGCCGATGCCAGGGCACCAAGGTGCTCCTCGTCGGCCGGCCCGGGATCAACGATGACGCACGGACCGCCGGTTTCTGCAGCAAGAATGTAGCTCTTGGTGCCGTCCAGGCTCATGGGCCCGGGATTATCGGCCAGCCGGTACCGTGCCAGCGGGGTACTGCTGACTATCCGGCCCGGTGCCGGCGGCGCCGATTCACTCATGCTCTCCCCTAAGCCAGACGTGTCAGCCAGCCGCGGGTATCCTCCACGGCGCCGGTCTGGATGCCAAGCAATTCACGCCGGATGGACATGGTTACTTCACCCGCAGCGGCTTCCGGGGACCCGATGGTCTCAGTCTCCGACTTCAGCTCACCCACCGGTGTGATGACGGCAGCCGTGCCGCAGGCGAAGACCTCGGTGATGTCGCCGGAGGCAACGCCGTCGCGCCATTCGTCCAGGGTGATCTTGCGTTCCTCAACAGTCAGGCCGCGGTCGCGGCCCAGTTGCAGGACAGAGTTGCGGGTGACCCCGTGCAGGATGGTGCCGGAAAGCGCCGGAGTAACCAGGCGGCCGTCCCTGAAGACAAAGAAGACATTCATGCCGCCGAGCTCTTCCACGGCGTTGTCATTGAACTCATCAAGGAACAGCACCTGCTTGCAGCCGTGCGCCTCGCCTTCCATCTGCGCGATGAGGGAAGCGGCGTAGTTGCCGCCGCACTTTGCTTCGCCCGTGCCGCCGCGGCCTGCACGGGCGTACTTGGTGGAAAGCCAGATGGAGACCGGCTTCAGTTCTCCGCCGAAGTAGTTTCCGGCCGGGGAGGCAATGACGCGGTAGGAAACCTCGCGGGCGGGCCGCACACCAAGGAACGCCTCAGTGGCAATCATGAACGGTCGCAGGTACAGGGACTCCCCGTCACCTGAGGGAACCCACTCGCGGTCGACGGCGACGAGCCGGCTCAGCGATTCCAGGAACAGTTCTTCCGGCAGTTCCGGAAGTGCAAGACGGCGTGCCGAGGCATTCAGGCGCGCAGCGTTGGCTTCCGGACGGAAGGTCCAGATGGAGCCATCTTCGTGCCGGTAAGCCTTCAGTCCTTCGAAGATTTCCTGGCCGTAGTGCAGCACGGAGGCTGCGGGGTCCATGGCGATCGGGCCGTAGGGCTCAATGCGTGCGTTCTCCCATGCGCCCTCACCCGCCTCCGAGACGCGGTAGTCAATGACTGCGGTGTGGTCCGTGAAGTGGTTTCCAAAGCCCGGGTCAGCCAGGATCGCGGCGCGTTCCTGCTCCGACTTGGGCTGGGCGGATAGCTTCTGGGTGAACTCCAGAGCGCTGACAGACATTATTCCTCCACGGTGAACGGCGCGGCCGTCGTTCGTCTTCCTATTGATCGGGTACCTGTTGAGCTTATGACACAGCCGCGGCGATCGCATCGCCAATTTCCGCGGTGGTGCGTGTGTTTCCTGCCCGGGATGCGACGTCGGCCTCCACCGCGCGCTCCACGCGGGCGGCTTCTTCGGCGAAGCCTAGGTGCGCAAGCAGCAGTGCTGCCGAGAGGATCGCGGCCGTGGGATCCGCCTTCTGCTGGCCCGCGATATCCGGCGCGGATCCGTGCACCGGCTCGAACATGGACGGGAAGGTTCCCTCCATGTTGATGTTGCCGGAGGCTGCCAGGCCGATTCCGCCGGTGACGGCTGCAGCGAGGTCCGTAATGATGTCACCGAACAGGTTGTCGGTGACGATTACGTCGAAGCGGGAAGGATCCGTGGTGAGGAAGATCGTGGCGGCGTCGATGTGCAGGTAGTCAACTTCCACCTCGGGGAAGTCCGCGGCAACCGCTTCCACTGTCCGCTTCCAGAGGCTGCCCGCGTAGACGAGGACGTTGTGCTTGTGCACCAGGGTCAGCTTCCGGCGCGGCCGCTCACTGGCGCGCCGGAAGGCATCGCGCACCACGCGCTCGACGCCGTGGGCAGTGTTCAGTGAAACCTCAGTGGCGATTTCGTGCGGGGTTCCCGTGCGCAGGGACCCGCCGTTGCCGACGTACGGGCCTTCGGTTCCTTCCCGGACCACGATGAAATCGATATCCCCGGGGTTGGCCAGCGGGCTCGCGACACCCGGGTAAAGCTTGGACGGGCGCAGGTTCACGAAGTGGTCCAGGCTGAAGCGCAGCTTCAGCAGCATCTCCCGCTCGATCAGGCCGGAGGGCATCTTGGTATCGCCCGGGGCAGCGCCGACAGCACCGAACAGGATCGCGTCGTGTGTCTTGAGCGATTCAAGTGTCTCGTCCGGAAGGGTTTCGCCAGTGCGCAGCCAGTGCTCGGCACCCAGCTGGTATTCCGTGAGATCGAACCGTGCGGAGCCGGAGGCGGTGACCGCCTTCAACACCTTGACGGCCTCCGCCGTGACTTCGGGGCCGATTCCGTCTCCGGGAATGACTGCCAGTGAAATGACCTTCGACGCTTCTTCGCTCATGTTCCAATTCTAGAAACACGGTCCGCATGGTGAACAAACCGTCTCACATTATGGATGCGTCAGCTTCCCGGATACACCAGAACGAGATGGCCCTGCCCTAAACCGCCCCGCCTGGTGAGGCTGGCAACCAGAGCCGCGTTCTCCTGCGGTTCGGGGAATGCTTGGGCCAGCGGACTCCAGCTTCGGTCTGACCGGGTCACGTCGTCATCGACAATGCTGATCGTTTTCCAGTCTCCGAATGCCGTTCCCAGCAGCAGGTCTTCCAGCAGGGTCCGGTTTGACTGTGCCGGCCAGCGCACGTGCCATTCAAAGGGCCCGTCGTCCCCAGCCTCACTACCGCCGGACGGGTCATCCTCACTCGCCGCCACACCGGCGAGAGCGAGCACCTCCACCGCCGCCGGATCGGCCGTTTTGTACAGGCAGAGCGCAGGGCGCACCGATTGGTTGGCCAGCGCCTCCGCCAGCTCGAGCGTCAGGTCATTCACGTGTACGGCAGCCCGCGGCAGCTGCGGGGACACTGCGGGAATACCGATCGTCCGAAAGAGAATGGCCAGGGCATGGCCGGCCAGGTGGGCGCGGTAGACCGTACGCATCTGCCGCCATGCCGTAGCTTTGCGTTCCCGTTCGTCAGTCATCCACGTCTGCAGCAGCGCGCGGTAGATCTCCGGGTCGTTCGAAACGGGGAAGGCACTCCCCAGGCAGCTGGTGACAGCGGCACCGGCTGCGCTGTACACAACGGTGCCTGAAGCTGCTATTTCAACAACCCGCCGGGAGAACATCGTCTCTGACCAGGGGGCAGAGTTGAAATTCAGGTGGACCGGGAACGCTCTGTACGCTTCGAGGGTCTCCGCGTAGCTCAGTCCTCCGCGCACCCACTCCGCCAGCTCCGCCGGATAAGCCTTTCCCGAGGCAGCATCACCGTGGTGCCGGTCAAAGATCGCGGGTCCGTAGGGCTCACTGGCCCGGAAGAGTTCCATCATTCGGTGGGAGCGCTCCGGAAACCGTTCTCCGTAAAAGGTCCCCGCATAGGCGACGGCTTTTTCCCCCGCCGATTGGGACACCGGGTTGTGCAGACTGGGATCCGCGAAGAAGCTCATGGAGGAGTACGTCCTGGCCGATGCGCCCGCGTTGTCCTGATAGAACTGCAGCGACCCCGCGTCCGTGCTGACGATGTGGTCGAACAGCGTTGCAACACGCCGAAACCGTCGGTAGTGGATCGGGTCTTCCTTGTTCCAGAAGACTGTGGGTATCCCCCGGGCGCGGCAATAGCCGACCAGAGCCGAGAGGTTTTCGTACCCCGCCTGGTCCTTGTAGTAGTCGGATACGATCCACTGCCCCTGGTTTCCAAGCCAGGCTGATTCCACGATCAGGGCATCGCAGCTGCCGGCCTCGAGCTGCTCCTTCCATCCCGAATAATCCAGCGGCAGCGCCGAAACGGTGTTGGCCAGAAGCCGAAGCGTAAACTCGTCGGCGATGATTCCGATGCGCAGGGACTCCAGCTTCCGTCCCGGCAGCAGGGTGCGGCTGAGCGGTTTCAAGGTTTCGACGTCGACATCAGCCTCGGCCGCCAGCACCGAACCGTGCGCTGCGCACAGTCCAACGGGGATCCCCAGCCGGCGTCCAGCGAGCAGGACCGCACGGGAGGTGGTTTCTGATCCATCAGACAGTAGGAGAGCCGGACGGTGAAGCCGCGCTTCCCGCACGATCGCGTCAGCGGACAGATCCAAAAAGTGCAGCTCTTTCTGTGTCCGGATGTCTGCTCCCGGACTGTAGACGGTTAACCGTCCTGAACTGTCTGTGAGGCAGGTTCTTCCCCGGTATTCACAGTGCCGGCCGGTATCCCACGGATACCCGGGGCGAAGCATGACGATGACTTCCATGCCGGCCGCCTGGGCCCGGTCTGCGGCTGAATTACGGCTCTCAGAGTCCGCTACAACCATCGCAAGGCCAAGCGCCGGCGTATATGCCGGATCTGCGGAACGAGCGGGCAGCTCGAAGTCCGAACCGGTCTGCTCTCCGGACCCGACGGGTGTGTGTACGGCCTCAGCAGCCGGCTGACCGGCCGGAGCGGTGCTGCGGGAGCCCGGCAGTCTGCCGCGGAGCAGACGGGCCAGGCGTCCCTTTTTCGCGGCGATTTTCCGCTTCAGTTCAGCATTTTCGCGCCGGTATGCCTTCAGGGACCCGCGAATCTGCAGGAGCTCCTTGTGCAGGGTGTTTCGTTCATCGAGCATCGATTCGTAATCGTGCTGGTACGCTCTGGCCTGCTGTTCCGCCCAGTCCAGCCGTGAGACGAGGTAATCGCGCTTTGCTTCCGGTCCGGAAGGGGACCATTGGTCGTTGCTCTGCATTTAGCCCTTTTCCAGCTCAAGAATCGATTCAAAGATGCGGGAGCAGTTGGACGCATCCCGGTACGTGAACGTCTTCTCGACGCGGTCTGCGTACCTATCCGGCATCCGGAAGTCCTTCGACTCGAGTTCTGCAAGATTCTGCTGGAGCTCCTGGGCCGTTGCTGCCACAGGACCGAAACCGTCTCTTTGAAAGTCGAAATATCCAGGGCGGGCCGGGTGGTCACCATACAGGAATGTGGAGTCATCAAACTGGAAGTACAGCACAGGACAGTCGATGTAGGCGGCGTCAAAGGCGGTGGAGGAATAGTCGGTAATGAAGGCTGCCGATTCCAGAATCAGGTCATGGAGACTTACTCCGGGCTGTGGGTACAGCTGCACGTAGTCCGGCAGTGCGTTTTTCGGCAGGAGCTCCGAAAGGGACGGATGGACGAAGAATGCCACGGAAAGGTTGTTCCTCGCAGCGGCGTCCCGCAGCTGGCTGCTTTCCAGGAATGAGCGCCATTCCACGAAGAATTGGCTTTCCAGCACCACTTTCTGCTGCTCCTCAGGGCTTGCAGCAGCTGCAACCAAATCAGCCAGGTTCATTCGCCAGGTGGGCATGACGGTGATTAGCCTCGCGGTTCGGGGACCGGCGTTCTGCGCCCTGGTGTACAGCGAATCAAACCGTGCCAGACCGGTCAGACGCACTTCGTTGGCCGTCGTGGAGTAAACGGAACCATCTCCGGTCAGGGCGGCGTACTCCGCTCGGGTGCTGGCTATGAACCTGTCTATTCGTTTGTCATTGAGCCACCGGGACAGGTCGTTCCAGATGACCCCGTGCTGCAGGAACACAAAGCTGCCCTGTCCTCCCCCGAACCGGCCCCGGTCAATGGGGAAGTATGAGGGCAGCGCGGCATCGGATGAGATCCGGTATGAGGCGTTGAGTGCAAGCAGTACCAGTTCCTCGCTGCCGTAGGGGATGAGTCTGAAACCTTCGTCCCTGAGCCTGGGCCAGTCCGGGGAGTCCTCGGCCAGCACAAACCAGGCGTTGATTTCCGGATGGTTTTGCTTCACGTACCGGTAGAAATGCTCGGCATTGTCGAACGCATGTTCCGGGCGGTCCATGATGAGCCACGCGTCCGCATACCGTTTCTTAACCTCCGGAGCAGCTGCCCTGAGCCGCAGTGCCGCGTCTGCATCCGTCTGTTCAGCTCCGGCAGCAGTTTGAGCCTGGGCCCTAAGCCCCGGGGGAAGCGGGCCGGCGGCTTTTGGCCGAAACGCACGCCGTACAGCTCTTGATGCAGCACTTCGAAGTGCGGGCCGGGGAATCCGCTGTGTGAGACGGAGCATCTGCCGCTCCAGGCCCAGCGGCTGGAGTGCCAGAGCCGGATCCTGGTGTTTTGGAAGGTAACGCGCCTGGGGCGGCCCCGGCCGGGGAACGGCAGGCTGCTCTTCTCCGTCCAGCACACACCGCGGAGATTCGCCGGACAGGAAGTAGGTGACGCGCTGATAGGCGAAGACCTCCCCGAAGAACTCTACGGCGATGCGTTTGGAGGCAAGCGGTTCTATTCTGCAGCCGTCTTCGTTCAGATACTCTTCCGTGGGCGCGTCCCCGCGGTACATGTACTGGTAGCGGTTATGTCTTCCGGAGCTGACCAGCTGCCAGACGGGTGGCAGAGCCCCTTTGAAACGCAGGACCAGGGCCGTGCGAATCTCGATGCTTACCGGAACCAGCGCGAAACCCAGGATGGCTTCCGGTTCGATGTGCGCCATGACCCGCTGCATACGGTCCAGGAGCTCGCTCCGCCGGCTCTCCGTCAGGCCTGCAACGGGATGCCGCATGGCCCGGTCTGCCAGGAAATACCACATGAGGTCGTACAGAACGGTGTTTTGGACCCATCGGGGTACGCTTCCCTGCCTGTCATTGAACAGATGCAGAAGTCCCAGGTAGCCATGGTCCAGTACCTGTGTGTAGCGCGCGCTGGATTTCCAGCCGGACTGGGCGAGGGAGCTTCCCGCTGCCCGCTGCCGGTAGTAGTAGCGGGCTTCCGGAACCAGGCCGATTGTTGGACGCGGCGTGCAGCCGAGGTAGCGGGCCACCAGGTGGGCGTCTTCGAAGGTTGGCCGCACCTGCTCATTGAAGCGGAGGCTGAATTCCTCCAGAACTGACCTTCTCAGGAAGACGGTGCCCGCGCTCAAATGCACGTAGTGCGGCTCTGCCTCCAGATCGACAATCCGTTCGCCTGAGAGGAACTTCCAGGCAAGCGCGTGTGTATCGCTGAGCCGCCCTTCAGCCTCAAAGTACTGAATCAGGCGTCCGGTCACTGCAGCGGCCTGGTTGTTTACATCCCTGCGGATGAATCCGGCTATCCGCTCGAAGTATGCGCTGTCCAGGACGTCGTCCGGGTCGCAGAAGGTCACCCAGGGGTTGCGTGCAACATCCAGCCCGCGGTTTCGTGCCCTGCCTGGCCCCCCGTTCACGCCCGTAAGGACTCGAATGGACCGGGGGAATTTCGCCTGCCAGGCCTGAAGCCGTCCCAGCGTGTCATCCGTGGACCCGTCATCAACGAGGATGATCTCAAGCGCGTGCAGGGGGTAGGACTGGGCAACGAGCGAATCCATAAACGCGTCGATGTACTCTTCTGCGTTGTAGACAGCCGAGATCACGGAGAATTGAACGGGAGGGGTCATCGCAGCGCATCCTCGATGAGGGCACCCCAGCGGGGCACTACCTCATGAATGTCATACCGGTGCGAGAAGTCCCTGGCAGCTTCGCTTTCACGGGCGAGATCGTCCGCGTCGCAGGCTGCGGAACGGATGAACTCCGCCGCTGACTTCGCGTCGCTGAATACCCACCGCGGATCGAAGATTTCTGCCGCGCCCGGGCGGTCCAGCAGTACGGGAACGGACCCCGACGCCGCGCCTTCCAGAGGTGCCACATGGAAGGTCTCCCGGTAGCTGGTCGAGAGGCAAAAACCGATCCGGCGGAACCATGACGCCATGTCCGCGCCTACCGGTTCAAATGCGACGTGTTTCATGAGTTTCCGGTCTGCGCGGAGCCGCCCGAAGAACATTCTGTAGGCGTCCTGCTCTGCCGGCCGCCCGTTCCAGAACCAGTCGTATTCCCACGGGTAACGGCTGCGGATGTGAAGTGTGAACCGCTCGTCGTAGCGCAGCAGCTCCTCGAGGATGTCCAAGGCACGGTCCGGACGCTTGAAGAGAGGCACCATGCCTACCAGTCCCAGCCTGAACGCAGCGTCTTCCTCCTTGGGGCGGCAGAAGTCAGAGGTGTCAACCGTATTGGGAATGACCATGGTTTTTTCCCGCGGCCAGCCGGTGGTTTCGAGGACCTGTTCACGGAAAAACCCGGATACGAGGACAACGGTGTGGACAGCGGAAATGTCGATGTCCTTGAGCCACTCGCCCTGCACCTCGAAACCGTGCAGGCGAATGATCAGCCGCTGATGCGCACCGATGTGACGGGCGTACCAGACGGCGTTCCCGCCGGCCCATTCACAGATCACGACGTCGGCCTGGGCCAGTTCCCTGAGTGAGCGCTCCTCGTCATGCCGGTGCAGAGATTCCCACTCGTCTGTCCGGAGAGAAAACCCCGGGTGAGCCTCAAGGTGCCGTGCCAGTTCCCCGGCAAACTTGAAGTCGTGTCCCGCCAGCAGCACACGGACGGGTGCCTTGGTATGCCCGGTCAGCGGCTGGGAAGGGCTCAGGAGGATTTCGTGCAGAAGCTGCACCTTGCCTGCGGACTCGGGAACAAAAGCCTCCAGGTGGCTGCGTTCATCTTCGTCTGAAACAAGCAGACGTACAGCCTGCCCTGCGATCTCGCCCAGCTTGGCGCACACCCCCGGATAGAGCAGTCTGCCCTGGCCCGGGGCATCATCGACGTACGCCATGAACCGTCCTTCGAAGGACCGGGCCTTGGCCGCCGCGTAGGAGAGGGAGAAACCCAGGCAGATCACGTGGGTGTAAGTGCCGGCGGCGTCTTTGGCCCGGGCGGCCGCGAGCAGGCCGGCAGCAGTGGAAGCCGCACTTTCATCCGGGGACACCAAAACGGCCTTTTCCTGCAGCAGCAGGGTATTCAGCGCGGCCGGAAGGGACTCCCTGCCGTGGGCGGAGACCAGGAGGACACTCTCATCGGGCATGGACGTTCCCTCCTTCTGACCACTCCTGCAGCATTCCCAGCAGGTCTGACGGAGCGGTGCCCTCGGGCCCCAGGGCCCCGGCCTGAAGCGGCATCACGTTCCGGCAGATCTCCCGAAGGGTCGGTGTGTAGAACCCGTCTTCCGCGGCGCAGTCCAGCAGCAGGGTTGAGACGTGTTCTTCCTGGCACTTCCGGATTATCTCTGCCAGCTCCCTGAACAGACTGCCCGCCGCTGCTGTTTCCACCCCGGCCCACCTCCCGGTCTTGAGGGCACGCCGGTCGATTACGAGCGCGCGGTGCGGTCCCTGTGACACCTGCGGCGCTCCCAGGCCCGGCGCGAGATGTACCACTGGCCCAAACTGCTCGAGTCTGGCGGACAGATCGTCATCGGCAACCGCGAGGAGGGAGGGACGAGGATCGTTCTGATGGGACGAATCAGCGGTGAGTGCCGCGAGGAACACGCGGGGATCCTCTCCTTCGGCGGGCCCCCGAACGCCCGCTGCCCGGCCAATGGAGGGCGGTGGGCTGACGGCGTCGTCCAGCGCGGTCGCAGCAGAGGACCTCCGTTGCAGCCGGACGCGCCGGCCGAGCAGGAGGGCACACACGATAATTACGACGCCGGCCGCCTGCAGAGACAGTCCGGATGTGGTGCGGTCTGCTGCGATGCTGATAATCCCGGCCACAAAAAGCGCTGCTCCTGCGAGCTGCGACCCCCACACAACTCTTCGGCGCTGCAAAATACTGTCCCCTCTGCGTCTAGTCAGCTTCATCCTAGCCGAAGCACCCCTGAACAACTCAGACCAGGGCATGACGCGCGGAGCCCGGAGTCGAGCCTAAAGTTGTTGTCCATGCTGCTTCACCAACGCCTCTACGCCTGGACCCAGGCCAACCCGTTCAAGGTTGACCTTGCCGGCGCCCTGCTCGCGACTCTTCTCTTCGCGTTCCCATTCCTGGTGACAGGAGTCAATACCGGCCTGCTCGAGTTCGCCCTGTCCGCAGCCATCTGCCTGCCCCTGGCCTGGCGCCGCACCAGACCGGTACCCGCCGCGGCGGTGATGGCCGCAGCCTGCCTGATCCAGCTCCCCACAGTTCCGGACACCGGACTGCCTGCAGACATCTTCGTCCTGGTCATGGTGCACGCACTGGCTGCCTACGCCCCGCGCTGGGCCAGCCTGGGCGGCCTGGCCCTCGCGCTGACCGGCGGTGCCCTGGTGATCTTCCAGTACGTGGTGCGCCCCTCCACGTCCTTCATCGGAGAACCTGGAATGGTCTCCGCCCCCACCACCGGAATGATCGGGTTCTGGATCATAGCGCTCGTAGCCGTCGAAGCGGTGGTCCTTGTCTGCTGGACGTTCGGCGACCTGACCCGGACCCGGCGCCTGGCCATGGAATCCCTGCGTGACCGGGCCCGCCGCCTCGAGGTTGAACGGCAGCAGGAGCGGGATCTGGCAGCCGCAGATGAGCGCACCCACATCGCCCGCGAAATGCATGACATCGTGGCCCATTCACTGTCAGTAATCATCACGCAGGCCGACGGCGCCAGGTATGCGAGCGCCCAGGACCCGGAAATCGCGACGGCGACTCTCGGCACCATCGCCGAAACCGGCCGGGGGTCCCTGCGGGAAATGCGGCGCCTGCTCGGGGTCCTGCGCGGTGATGACGGCGCGTCCACCCGTCCGTTGCCGTCGCTCGCGGACATCGGCGACCTTGTGGAGGGCGTCAAGCGTGCGGGACTGGATGCCCAGGTACTCGTTACGGGCGCCATGCGCCGTGCCCTCCCGGCGGGCGCTGAACTCACGGCCTACCGAGTTGTCCAGGAAGCACTGACCAACGTGCTCAAGCACGCCGGCCCCAGGGCCACGGCAAAGGTGGACCTGGCCTGGACGCCCCGCGGGCTGGACATCACGGTAACCGACGACGGACGCGGTGCAGGCGCGGACCCGGCGGAAGCGGAACCCAGACATAACGACGGCGCTGCCCGTGCCCCCGGCGCAGGGCAGGGCATCATCGGTATGAAGGAACGTGTGGCGCTCTACGATGGAACTCTGGAAGCCGCCCCCGCCCCCGGCGGAGGATTCCGCGTCGCCGCATTCATTCCCTACACGGAGGCCTAACGCATGACCACCCCCTCCCCCGGCATTCCCGGGGAGACGCATACGGCCGCGCCCATCCGGGTTGCGCTCGTCGATGACCAGCAGCTGGTCCGCGGCGGATTCAAGATGCTGATCAACTCGCAGGCGGACCTCACTGTCACTGCGGAAGCCGGCAACGGGGCCGAGGCCGTGCGTGTGCTCTCCCAGGTGCCCGCCGACGTCGTTCTGATGGACGTCCGGATGCCGGGCATGGACGGCATCGAAGCGACCGCACGGATCCTGGAGCAGGCAGGCTCACGCGAGGCCGAGGTCAAGGTGGTGGTCCTGACCACCTTCGATCTGGACGAATACGCGCTCTCGGCCATCCGCGCCGGCGCCAGCGGCTTCCTGCTCAAGGACGCCCCGCCCGAGGAACTGCTCGAAGCCATCCGCACCGTGCACCGCGGGGATGCGGTGATCGCGCCGTCGACCACCCGCCGGCTGCTGGACCATGTGGCCCCCATGCTGCGCGAGCCCACTCCCGAGGTGAGCCGTCATGCCGCCAGCGTGGAGACCCTCACCCCCCGCGAGCGCGAGGTCTTTGCGCTCATCGCCGGCGGACTCTCCAACCCGGAGATCGCCGCGAAGCTCTTCCTCTCCGAGGCCACGGTCAAGACCCATGTGGGGCACATCCTGGCCAAGCTGGGGGCACGGGACCGGGTACAGGCTGTTGTCATCGCCTACGAGACAGGTATCGTCACCCCGTAAAACCCGGAGGTGCCCATGGCATCCGTCGACGATGTCCGTTCCCGCTGCCTGGCCCTTCCGGGCGTTACCGAGCGGCTGAGCTGGCAGCAGCCGGCCTGGTTCGCCCGCTCCCTGATGGCCCGCATGTGGGATGACGGGGTGCTGACCGTTAAGACTGAAGAACGTGAGGCCCTGGCCGGGACTGACCCCGAAACGTTCTTCTGGACCCCGCACCACGACCGCTCTCCGCTGCTGGTCCTGGTACGGCTGGAGAACCTGGACCCGGACGAACTGCAGGAGCTGCTGCTGGAGTCATACCGCCTGGCCGGCCAGGCTCCACCCAGGGGATGAGAACGGGCCCGGAACAACCCGCCCTTCCTCCGATGTGGCGGGCATGGCACCCAAAATAGCCTTGAAGGCATGACAACCCTTACTGAGCATTCCTCTGTGCCGGGCCCCGGCAGCTCCACGGCTGCCGCCGCCGCACAGGCCCTGAACAAGACCTACGGAAAAGGCGACACCGCCGTCCACGCACTGCGCGACGTCGACGTCCGTTTCGAGACCGGAACCTTCACGGCCATCATGGGCCCTTCCGGCTCCGGCAAGTCCACACTGATGCATTGCCTGGCAGGCCTGGACTCCGCGGACTCCGGCAATATCTGGATCGGCGGCACGGAAATCACGTCGCTCAAGGACGCCGAAATTACCCGTCTCCGCCGGGACAGCGTCGGCTTCGTGTTCCAGTCCTTCAACCTGGTTCCCACGCTGACCGCCGAGCAGAACATCACCCTCCCGGTGTCCCTGGCCAACGGCAAGGTCGACGCCGAATGGCTCGCGGAGATCACGCGCACCCTTGGTCTCGAAGGCCGGCTCAAGCACCGTCCGCACGAGCTCTCCGGCGGCCAGCAGCAGCGTGTCGCCGTCGCCCGTGCACTGCTGACCCGCCCGCACGTCATCTTCGGTGACGAGCCCACCGGCAACCTCGATTCCCGTTCGGGTGCCGAAGTACTCTCCCTGCTGCGCCGATCCTCCCGTGAAATGGGGCAGAGCATCATCATGGTCACCCACGATCCGGTGGCCGCGTCCTACGCAGACCGCGTGGTGCTGATGAACGACGGCGCTCTGGTGGGTGAGCTTTCCAGCCCCACGCCGGAGAGTGTGCTGGCAGCACTGACGAAGCTGGGGGCATAACAGTGCTGCAGGTAGCCCTGGCGCAGGTGCGCCTGAATGCACGCCGCTTCATCGCCGTCGGAGTTGCCGTGATGATCGCCGTTGGGTTCCTCACCGCCACCCTGATCATCAATGCCTCCTCCAAGGCGTCCCTGACGCAGAGCGTCGGTCAGAGCTTCCGGAACGCTGACCTGGTGATCAACGCCGGGTACGACGCGGAAGCCGAACAACTCTCGGTTCTGGACGACGCGGTTGCCGGCATGGCCCGGGAGGCCGACGGCGTTGAGAGCACGTATGCCGTGCGTTCCGCCTACACTGCCGTCCGCGACGGTCGCGGAACCTTTTTTGCCTCGATGACTAACATCCCGGAGGATGAGTCTCTGCTGCCCGTCGGTGTACTCCAGGGCAGGCTGCCTAGCACGGCGGGCGAGATTGCCGTTGACCAGACGAGCGCCGAGCGCCGAGGAATCACGGTCGGCTCTACGCTGCCGATGGTCGCCGACGCCGATCCGGAGGCGCAGGAAACCATGATGACGGTCACCGGCCTCATGGAGACTTCCGCGAATCCCGCCATGATGGGATCTGCCCAGGTCTACGCCATAGAAGAGACCGTACTTCGCTATGCCGATCCTTCCCGCGGCTTCGATTCGATCCAGCTGGCGCTGGCGGAGAACGCCTCGGTGACAGCGGTGCAGGCCGCGCTCCGCCAGGACATTGCCGACGCCGGCCTCAAAGCCGTGACGGTCCTGACCGTTGAGGAACAGACAACTGAGCTCATGGCCAGTTTCACCGGCGGGCAGGACAGCCTGACAGTCATCCTGCTGGCCTTTGCCGCCGTCGCGCTCCTGGTCTGCGCACTGGTGGTCTCCAATACCTTCTCCGTCCTGGTGGCCCAGCGGACCCGGGAACTCGCCCTGCTGCGCTGCATCGGCGCCGGACGCGACCAGATTCGCCGTTCGGTGCTGGTGGAAGCTTTGCTGGTAGGCATCATCGCCTCCATCGCCGGTGTGCTGCTGGCAGTAGGCCTGGTGGGCGGCACCGTTGCCTACCTGCAGACGCTGCCGGACAGTGCGTTCGCCACCCTGGATGTCCCGCTGCTTTCCGTGGCCGCGGGAATCGCCGCCGGCGTTCTGCTCACCGTGCTGGCAGCGCTGGTGCCCGCCCGGGCTGCCACCGCCGTCGCGCCGCTGGCCGCTCTGCGTCCCGCTGAAGACGTTCGTGCCGGAACCCGCAAGGGCAAAGTCCGGCTGGTGGCCGGCCTGGTGCTGATCGCGGGCGGTGCTGCACTCCTGGCTTACGGGGCGATCGACGGCGACCTGATCGTTGCACTGCCGGGCGGCATTCTCAGCTTCGTCGGTGTCCTGATGTGTTCCACGCTCTTCATTCCGCCGCTGGTCCGTGCCGTGGGCGCCCTTGCCGCACCGCTGGGTGTGCCCGGCAAACTGGCAGCAGTGAACGCTGTGCGTAACCCGCAGCGCACCTCTGCCACCTCTTCGGCCCTGCTGATCGGCGTCACGCTGGTGGTCATGATGATGACCGGTGCCGCCACCGCCCGCTCCGCGTTCGACGGCGCGCTGTCCGCAGAATACCCGGTGGACATCACGGTCCGCGGCGCAATGCCTGTCGAGGAGCCCTTCGCCCAGTACGACGTCGACAATTCGCTCGCCGTTGCCGGAGTGGAACAGGCAGCACTGCTGCCCGTGGCCGGAACCACGGAAGGCGGAGCCCTGGCTGTCTACGCACTGGAAGCTGCCGACACCGCTGTCCTGCAGGACCCGGCTATGGTCCCCGCAGAAGGCATGATCGTGATGCCGCAGGGCACCGAGGCCAAGACGGTAACGGTGAAGGGCGCGGACAGCGAACTTGAATTGAACGTCATTACCTCGGACAGCTACTATTTCCCTCCACTGGTGTCGGAGGACACAATGAAGGCCCTCGGTGGTCTCACTGCCGAGGAACAGGCTGATGCCTACGCACCGCAGCCGCTGCTCTGGCTGGCGGTCGCCGACGGCCTCGGCACCGCGGAGATCATGGACCTGCAGACGGCGCTCACCGAGGCACTGCATGTGCAGGATTACCAGATCACCGGTGCCGCCATTGAACGCGCTGCCTATGAACAGGTGATCGATGTGCTGCTGATGGTGGTCACGGGTCTGCTGGGTGTCGCCGTCGTCATCGCACTCGTGGGCGTAGCGAACACGCTCTCCCTCTCAGTGCTGGAACGCACCCGGGAATCCTCCCTGCTTCGGGCGCTGGGGCTGACCAAGGGCCAGCTGCGCGGCATGCTGGCGCTGGAAGCGGTGCTGATTGCCGGGGTGGCGGCGCTCATCGGGCTGGCGCTCGGGGCACTGTACGGCTGGCTTGGCGCGCAGTCCGCACTGGGTTCCTTCGCCACGGTGACTCCGGCACTGCCGTGGCTCCAGCTGGCCGGGGTCCTGGCCGTTGCCCTGGTGGCCGGCCTGGGAGCCTCGCTGCTCCCGGCACGCCGGGCTGCACGCCTCTCCCCCGTGGCCGGGCTGGCGGCAGACTAACCGCCGCAGGCAAAGCGCGGGGCGGTGTCCATTGGACGCCGCCTCGCGCTTTCTGCGTCTGATCTGCAAAGATACAAAGCATACTGATAACCGTGCCGGCGTTGTTTCGCCGTACCTGGAGCAGAGAAGGAGCCGCCATGCCGCACACAGAGCCCGGCCGCACACCCCGCCACGAGTCGCTGGCAGCCTATCTGGATGACCACCTGCTGGGCGCGGAGACCGGGGTGCGGCTTTTCAAGGCAGCCCGGGAAACCTGGCAGGGCACAGAGTACGAGAGCGTCTTTGCGGACCTGGTCCAGCAGATTTCCGATGAGCGAGACGAGCTGGAAACCCTGATCCTGGCTCTGGGCTACCATCGCAGCCGGATCAAGAAGGCCCTGGCGCTGGTGGGCGCTGCCGGCGGACGGCTGGGACCCATCAACCCGCTGAGCACCGGCAAGGGCACCACCGGACAGCTGGAGCTGGAGACACTGCAGTCGATTGTCCGGGCCAAGGAATGCCTGTACCGGACCCTGCTGGTGCTCTCCGCCCACGACCACCGGTTCCATGCCCCGCGGATCCGTGAACTCCTGGAGCTCGCGCAGGAACAGCAGGACGCCGTCGCGAAGGTTATGGAGGAGACCGTTCCCGCCCGTTTCCTCACCTAGCCCCCACCCCCTCCCGCCGAGAGGCCAGTTACGGCTCGTTTGGAGGTCCATACGAGCCGTAACTGGCCTCTCGGCGGAATGGGTGGGGTTACTCCGCAGGCTCCTCGTACTTCGGGAAGATCGGAGCCGGGGCGGGCAGCTCAGTGCCCGGAACCAGCGGAGTGCCCAGCGCTGCGAAGCTGCGGGCATCGCCGTCGGGCTGGCCGAGGACATCCAGCAGCTTGCCGGCACTGCCGGGCATCACCGGCTGGATGAGGATGGCCACGATCCGCAGCACTTCCAGCGTCACGTAGAGCACGGTGTTCATGCGTTCGACGTCGGTCTTCCGCAGCACCCACGGAGCCTGCTCCGCGAAGTAGGCGTTGGTATCCCCCAGGACCTTCCAGGTCGCTTCGAGCGCACCGTGGAAGTCCTGCACGTCGTAGGCCTGGCGGGACACCTGCAGCAGGTTCCCGGCGGCTTCGAGCAGCGCCTTGTCCTCGGCGGTGAACTCCCCCGGCTGCGGAACGGCGCCGCCGCAGTTCTTGGCCACCATGGACAGGGAACGCTGGGCAAGGTTGCCGAGGTTGTTGGACAGGTCTGCGTTCATGCGTCCCACGATTGCCTCGTGGCTGTAGGAGCCGTCCGCGCCGAAGGGGACCTCGCGCAGCAGGAAGAACCGCACGGCGTCGAGCCCGTACTGCTCCACCCAGTCCTTGGGGGCCACCACGTTGCCCAGCGACTTGGACATCTTGACGCCCTTGTTGTGCAGGAACCCGTGGATCATGATGCGCTTGGGCAGTTCCAGACCCGCGGACATCAGGAAGGCGGGCCAGAAGATGGCGTGGAAGCGGGAGATGTCCTTGCCGATGACGTGGACGTCAGCGGGCCAGTACTTCCGGAAGGTCTCCGAGTCGGTGTCGGGGAAGCCGGCGCCGGTGAGGTAGTTGGTCAGCGCGTCGACCCAGACATACATCACGTGGTCCGGGTTGCCGGGAACCGGAACGCCCCAGTCGAAGGTGGTGCGGGAGATGGAGAGGTCTTCCAGTCCGCCCTTGACGAAGCTGATCACCTCGTTGAAACGGGAGCGCGGTGCGGCGAAGTCCGGCTGCGCCTCGTACAGGGCCAGGAGCTTGTCCTGGTAGTTGGAGAGCCTGAAGAAGTAGCTCTCCTCCTCCGTCCAGGTCAGCTCGGTATCGGTTTCCTTGGAGTAGCGGATGCCGTCTTCGCGCAGCTCGGTCTCGTCCTCGGTGTAGTACGCCTCGTCGCGGACGGAGTACCAGCCGGCGTACTTGGAGAGGTAGATGTCGCCGTTCTCTTCCATCCGCTTCCAGATGGCCTGGGCGGCGGCGTAGTGGTCGGCATCGGTGGTCCGGATGAACCGGTCGTAGGAGGTTCCCAGATCATCATTCATCTGCCGGAATGCCGCGGAGTTCCGGTCCGCCAGTTCCTTGGCGCTGATGCCCTCCTTGTCCGCGGACTGCTGCATCTTCTGGCCGTGCTCGTCGGTGCCGGTCATGTAGAAGACGTCGTAGCCGTCCAGCCGCTTGAAGCGGGCCATCGCGTCAGTGGCGATCGTTTCCCAGGCATGGCCGATGTGCGGCACGCCGTTGGGATAAGAGATTGCGGTGGTGATGTAGAACGGGGTCTGGGAAGAAGTCACATTAGAAAATTACCCTGTTTCGGCTGGGCTTGTCGCTTCGGGCCGGGCACTGCCCCAACCCGAAGCAACGTGCGTCAGCCGGCGTCGCGCTCCAGCACCGAGGTGAGCACCGGCGAGGTGGCTGCAAGTCCGGCGCGCACCAGGAAAACGCCGGCTGCGACGGAGGCGGCCAGGAACACCATCGCCACCGGATTGAAGAGGATCGCCGCTCCGGTCACGGGAAACACCAGCACACCGGAAACTGCCGCGGACGCGGCGCTGACCAGGACCACCGGATGCATCACGGCCCCGATGCGCGCTGCGTCGATGATGTCCCTAGGCATTCCCATCCGGTGCAGGCTGCGGTACAGCTCAGCCCGGTCCAGGACCGTGGCTGCCTGGTTGATGCCGGCGGAGCAGGCCACCATCAGGAATCCGGCGATGACGGTAATGATGACGCCCGTCAGCATGTCCTGGAGCAGGAAGTCTTCCGGGCCCTCAGCCTGTGCGGTCTGCAGCAGGGCCGCCCCGGCCCCGGCGACAACTGCCGTAAAGCACACCATTGACAGTGCGCTGACCTGGCGCCAGGCGGCCTTCGGCGCATCCAGCACAATGCGGGCGGCAAGCAGTGCCTGGGGCGTTGCTGCCCTGCGCAGGCGCCGCTTCGCGGATAGGGTCACCAGCCACGGCCCCACCAGGTTCAGTACTGCAAGACCTGCTGCGAACGCACCGAACATGATAGCCAGTGCCAGCGCCGCAATGCCGACGGGGGTCATCAGGGCAGCCACGCAGAGCACCACAATCAGGACAGCGATGCCGGCGCGGGACCAGTGGACCTTCTGCGCATCGGCCCGGGTGCGTACGCCCAGCGGGGAAATCACCACGCGGCGCAGGCTGATCACTGAGCTGACCGCCGCGAGGACCACAACTGCGGCAACAGCTATAAGAACAGCAGCGGGATGCAGCCAGAAGGCACTGCCCAGAGGTGCTCCGCGGAAGTGGATGAGCTGCACAAACGGGGCTAGCACCACGTAGCCCAGTACACCTGCGACGGCTCCGGCGAGGGCCTGTGCAGCGGCTTCCAGGACTGTCACCTGCCGGACCGTCTGAGCCGAAGCACCAAGCAGGCGGAGGGTGGAGAGGTGCTCATCGCGGCGGCGGGCTGAGAGACGTGCTGCCGACCCGCCCAGGGTAATCAGGGGAAGCACCAGCAGGATCAGCGCAAAGCCGGCCAGCAGCAGATACACGGATCCTTCGTCGTCTCCCCACTGGGTGAAGGACAGGGCTCCGGCGAGCACCGTCAGCAGCAAGGTGGTGACGACGGCGAACGAGGCGGCAGGAAGCAGCGCAGCGGCTGATCCCGAGGTGCCGGGCCGGTTCAGCAGCCAGGTGAGCCGCAGCGGTACAGCCCACCGCGAAGAATCCACGGCACGCACCAGGACGGAGGACTCACTCATCGGATGACTCCGGCGGTGTCGGCAACGATCCGCCCGTCTGCCAGCGTCACTATCCGCCCGCACCAGCGCGCGACCTCGGGATCGTGGGTGACCACCACCAGGGACCGACCGGTCCCAGCAACGGACTGCAGCAGCAGGGCCATCACATCCGCTGAGGTCCGGGAGTCCAGGGCCCCGGTCGGTTCATCAGCGAACAGCACCCGCGCTCCGTTCACCTGGGCACGGGCAATTGCCACCCGTTGTGCCTGGCCGCCGGACAGTTCACCGATCCGCCGCCCTTCCATCCCGGCCAGTCCCAGTGCCGCAAGGGCGGCAGCCGCGTGCTGCTCGGCAACCGGGCGCGCAGTGCCGTTGAGCATCAGGGCCAGTGCCACGTTCTCTCCGGCGGTCAGTTCGGGGATCAGCAGGCCCTGCTGGAACACAAACCCAAACTCGGTGCGGCGCAGTGCTGACCGTGCCTCATCATCGAGGGAGGTGACTTCCACCGGTGCAGCGCCGGAGTATCGGACACTTCCGGTATCCGGCAGCACAATGCCGGCCAGGCAGTGCAGCAGGGTGGTCTTGCCGGAACCGGAAGCACCCATGACGGCGGTGGCTTCGCCGGGCCGCACCTCCAGGCTGACACCGGACAGTGCCGGGGAATTTCCATAGGACTTGGTCAGGTTGGCGGCCGCGAGGAGGGGCGTGCCGGGCAGGGATGAACTCATGATTTCCATCCTGTCCCGGCGGGTCCCTACCGCACATCGCCTTCCGGCCTGAACCCTGCGCCCCGCGGTGTCGTACTGCGGGTGGAGACCATACGCCCCGCGGATGCGTCCCCGGACGCAGGAAAGGCCGGCCCCGTGCGGGTGCCGGCCTTTCCGAAAACAGGGCAGATTAGTCCTGCAGGTCCACTTCGCGTGCCACGGTTGCGCCGATGGCTTCGCGGACGGTTTCCAGGACGTCCTGCGGCACGGAGGAATCCACCGTGAGCAGGGACAGGGCCTGGCCACCCTCGGAGTTACGGGCAACCTGCATGCCGGCAATGTTGATGTCCGCTTCGCCCAGAATGCGGCCCAGGGCGCCGATGACGCCGGGACGGTCCTGGTAGAGCAGCACCAGCAGGTGCTCGCTGATCGGGATTTCGAGGTCGTAGCCGTTGACGCCCACGAGCTTCTGGATCTGCTTCGGACCGGTCAGCGTGCCGGCAACCTCAAGCTGGGTGCCGTCGGAGAGCGCGCCGCGGATGGTCAGCAGGTTCCGGTAGTCGTCGACGTCGGGGGTGGTGATGAGGCGGACGGCGATGCCGCGCTGCTCAGCCAGCACCGGAGCGTTTACGTAGGAGACCTGCTCCGAGACGATGTCGGTGAAGATGCCCTTCAGCGCTGCCAGTTCAAGTGCCTTCACATCCAGTGCCGCGATTTCGCCGGCCACCTCAATGTCGATGGCGGTCATTGAATCGTGGGACAGGGCGGTGAAGATCCGGCCCAGCTTTTCGATCAGCGGGATGCCCGGGCGGACGTCCTCGGCGATCACACCGCCGGCGACGTTCACGGCGTCGGGCACCAGTTCACCAGCCAGGGCCAGGCGCACTGACTTGGCAACGGAGATGCCCGCCTTTTCCTGCGCTTCGTCGGTGGAGGCACCCAGGTGCGGGGTGACAATGACGTTGTCCAGGGCGAAGAACGGCAGGTCAGTGCTCGGTTCCTTCACGAAGACGTCGACGCCGGCGCCGGCGATCTTGCCTTCGGTCAGCGCGGTGTAAAGCGCGTCTTCGTCCACGAGGCCGCCGCGGGCGACGTTCACCACGTAGGCGGTGTCCTTCATCTTCTCGAACGCCTCGGCGCCGAGCATGCCCAGCGTCTCAGGAGTCTTGGGCATGTGGATGGTCACGAAGTCGGACTGTTCCAGCAGCTCATCCAGGGTGACCAGCTTGACGTTCAGCTGGGCCGCCCGGGCGGAAGTGATGTACGGGTCGTAGGCCAGGACCTCGGTGCCGAAGCCCTGGACGCGGGCTGCCACGAGGGCGCCGATGCGGCCCAGGCCAATGATGCCGACCTTCTTTTCGAACAGTTCGGTGCCGGTGTACTTGGAGCGCTTCCACTCTCCGCCCTTAAGGGCGCTGGAAGCCTGCGGAATGTGCCGGGCCAGGGAGAGGATGTGGCCAACGGTCAGTTCGGCAGCGGAGATGATGTTCGACGTCGGGGCGTTGACCACCATAACGCCGGCCTGGGTGGCGGAGCGGATGTCCACGTTGTCCAGGCCAACGCCTGCGCGGGCGATGACCTTGAGGTTCTTGGCGGCCGCAATTGCTTCGGCATCCACCTGGGTGGCGGAGCGCACCAGGATCGCGTCGACATCCGCGATGGCGGAGAGCAGCTGGGAACGGTCCGCGCCGTCGGTCTGGCGGATCTCAAAATCGGGGCCCAGGGCCTCAACCGTGGCCGGGGAGAGTTCCTCCGCGAGAAGTACTACTGGTTTGGTGGCAGTCACCGATGACCTCTTTAGCTGTGTGTCGATGTGGTTTTGGGTATTTCACGCCGAAGGCCGGACCCCATGCAGGGCCCGGCCTCCTTACCGAAACGGCTTGCTTTTCAAGCGTAACGCCGCGGTTCCGGACACGAACAATCCGTGTCTTTGTTACTGGCGGAATTAGCGGGCGACGGAGCCTTCGGTGTAATCGTCGTCGGACTTGATCCAGGAGAAGAGCTTGCGCAGTTCGCGGCCGGTGGCCTCGATCGGGTGGTCTTCACCCTTCTGGCGCAGTTCCTTGAACTCCGGTGCGCCGGCGTCCTGGTCATCGATGAAGCGCTTGGCGAAGGCACCGTTCTGGATGTCCGCGAGGACAGCCTTCATGTTTTCCTTCACCTCGGGGGTGATCACGCGCGGGCCGGAGACGTAGTCGCCGTACTCAGCGGTGTCGGAAACGCTCCAGCGCTGCTTGGCGATGCCGCCCTCGACCATCAGGTCAACAATCAGCTTGAGCTCGTGCAGGACCTCGAAGTAAGCGACCTCCGGCTTGTAGCCGGCTTCGGTCAGGGTTTCGAAGCCGTACTGGATCAGCTGGGAAGCGCCGCCGCAGAGGACAGCCTGCTCGCCGAACAGGTCGGTTTCGGTTTCTTCGGTGAAGGTGGTCTCGATGACGCCTGCACGGGTGCCGCCAATGGCCTTGGCGTAGGAAAGTGCCAGGTCCTTGGCCTTGCCCGAGGCATCCTGCTCGACGGCGATCAGGTCGGGAACACCGCGGCCTGCTTCGAATTCGCGGCGGACAATGTGGCCCGGGCCCTTGGGAGCAACCAGAGCGACGTCGACGTCGGCCGGCGGCTGGATGTAGCCGTAGCGGATGTTGAAGCCGTGGCCGAAGAAGAGGGCGTCGCCGGACTTCAGGTTCGGGGCGATTTCCTCGGCGTAGACGAAGCGCTGGACCTGGTCCGGGGTGAGGACCATGATCAGGTCTGCCTCGGCAACGGCGTCGGCAACGCTGAGGACCTTCAGGCCCTCGGCTTCTGCCTTGGCGCGGGACTTGGAGCCTTCCTTGAGGCCAACGCGGACATCAACACCGGAATCACGCAGGCTCAGGGCGTGTGCGTGGCCCTGGCTGCCGTAGCCGATGACGGCGACTTTGCGTCCCTGGATGATCGACAGGTCTGCGTCGTCGTCGTAATACATGTCAGTCACTTCAATATCTCCTGTTTGGTCTTGGATAAAGGTTTGTGGGTGGAACTAGGCGCTGCGCAGCGCGCGGTCGGACATCGACTTTGCGCCGCGGCCGATGGCCAGGGTTCCGGATTGAACAATTTCGCGGATGCCAAAGGGCTCCAGCACTGAGAGCAGTGCGTTGAGCTTATCGGCGGTGCCAGTTGCCTCAACGATCAGGGAGTCTGTAGACACATCTACCACTGAAGCACGGAACAGCTCGGCCGCCTGGGTTACCTGCAGCCGGGTTGCGGCATCCGCGCGAACCTTGACCAAGATGTGGTCGCGTTGCACGGAAGACTCGGGAACAAGTTCGACAATCTTGATGACGTTGACGAGCTTGTTCAGTTGCTTGGTGACCTGCTCCAACAGGTCACCTTCGGCCTCGACAACCACGGTGATGCGGGAAAGACCCGCAACCTCCGACGGCCCGACAGCCAAAGAATTGATGTTGAACGCCCGTCGGGCGAACAGGGACGCAACCCGGGTCAGGACACCGGGAACGTCTTCTACCAGCACGGAAAGGGTGTGGCGTGCCATGTTCCCTACTCCTCCTCTTCCCAGGTGGGTGTCATGTTGCGGGCGATCTGGATGAGGTCATTGCTGACTCCGGAGGGAACCATCGGCCAGACCATCGCGTCGCGGCTGACCACGAAGTCGATGACAACGGGACGGTCGTTGATGGACAGTGCCTTCTCGATCGTCGCGTCGATGTCCTCTTCGCGTTCGCAGCGCAGTCCCACACAGCCGTAGGCGTCGGCGAGCTTCACGAAGTCCGGAACCCGAACCGTGTCATGCCCGGTGTTCAGGTCCGTATTGGAGTAGCGGGACTCATAGAACAGGGTCTGCCACTGGCGGACCATGCCCAGGGAGGAGTTGTTGATGATGGCTACCTTGATCGGGATGTTGTTGATCAGGCAGGTGGCCAGTTCCTGGTTGGTCATCTGGAAGCAGCCGTCGCCGTCGATCGCCCAGACCACACGGTCAGGGTTGCCGACCTTGGCGCCCATGGCTGCCGGCACCGAGTAGCCCATGGTGCCCAGGCCGCCGGAGTTCAGCCAGGCGCGGGGACGCTCGTAGTTGATGAACTGGGCAGACCACATCTGGTGCTGGCCAACACCTGCCACGTAGACGCCCTCGGGGCCGGTGAGTTCACCGATCCGCTTGATCACGTGCTGCGGTGCAACCTGGCCGTCTTCGGGTTCGGTCCAGCCGGTGGGGTAGGTTTCCTGAATCCGGTTTAGGACTGCCCACCAGGCCGTGATGTCCGGTGTGCCGGTGGCTTCGAACTGGCTGCGGACAGCGTCCGTCAGCTCCGGGATGATCTCCTTCACGGATCCGACGATCGGCACGTCTGCGGTGCGGTTCTTCGAGATCTCCGCCGGATCGATGTCCGCGTGGATGACCTTGGCTCCAGGAGCGAAGGAAGAGAGCACACCGGTGACGCGGTCATCGAAGCGCGCACCAAGGGTGATGAGCAGGTCCGACTGCTGCAGCGCGGTAACGGCCGAGACCGAGCCGTGCATGCCGGGCATGCCTACATGCTGCTGATGCGAATCCGGGAACACGCCACGGGCCATCAGGGTGGTCACAACGGGTGCGCCGACCGCCTCCGCCAGTTCCAGCAGTTCCGCTGAGGCATCAGCCTTGAGCACACCGCCGCCCACGTAGAACACCGGGCGCTGGGAAGCCGCAATCAGCCGGGCTGCCTCGCGGACCTGCTTGGAGTGGCCGCGCACCACGGTGCGGTAGCCGGGCAGGTCGATCTTCGGCGGCCAGGAGAACGTGGTCTTGGCTTGCTGTGCGTCCTTGGTGATGTCCACCAGGACCGGGCCGGGACGGCCGCTCGTTGCAATATGGAACGCTTCAGCAAGGATCCTGGGGATCTCGTCAGCGTTGGTCACCAGGAAGGAATGCTTGGTGATCGGCATGGTGATACCGACGATGTCCGCTTCCTGGAACGCATCGGAACCGATCACGGCGCTGTTGACCTGTCCGGTGATCGCAACCATCGGAACTGAGTCCATGTGCGCGTCGGCAATGGCGGTTACCAGGTTGGTGGCGCCTGGGCCCGACGTCGCAATGCAGACACCTGCACGGCCGGTGACCATGGCGTAGCCTTCGGCTGCGTGGCCGGCGCCCTGTTCGTGCCGGACGAGGATGTGCCGCAGCTTGGTGGAATCCATCAGCGGGTCGTAGGTGGGCAGGATCGCCCCGCCCGGCAGACCGAAGACGTCTTCGACTCCGAGTTCTTCCAGCGACCGGACGATGGCCTGCGAACCGGTCATCTGAGTCGGCGGTACTACGTTATTGGGGCCCTGGACGCGGGTGTCCATGGCTTCAGCCGGGTTGACAGAAAGAGCTGCATCTTTGTTTTTGGACGGCACGGTGCGGGCCGGGCCTGTCTTGTGTGCCATCAGCGACGGGCTGGCTGGCGATCCCTTACTCATCGGAAACTTCCTTTGCGGATACATATCCATTTTGTTCTGATGCGGCGGCCGCCCGGGGGGTAAGCCCGGAGCGGTCTCTGTGCTTTCTGAAGCCAATAAAAAAACCCCTCGTGCCTGTTGGCTCCGTAGGGGTCCGCGCGTGACGTCTTTTTCAAGTCGGGCTGTTACGCCACGCGCTTGCTAAGGACGACGGTTACGATCTGCATAAAGATCAGTGTTCCCCTCCTCCGCTGACGGTGTCAACCGGAGGCTGTTCCATCTCATTATATGGACAAACCGTCCCACTCTCCGGACACGAGAACCTTCAGGCGAGCCGCGCCGCAGGGACCCTCCCCCACCACCGAGATGACAGAAACGGCTCGTATGAAGCCTGTAACGAGCAGTTTCTGCCATTTCGGGAGTACGGCGGGTGCCCTGGCGACGCCCGCCCGCCCAAGGCGGCAGGGCACCCACCCGCGCTAGCGGGTCTTCAGCACCCGCCCGCCCAAGGCGGCAGGGCTTAATAAGGTTGATGCGCCTTAGGGGCCCCAAGGGCATCCGCGCCAGCGGGTGCCCTTGGGGAGGCGTATCAACCGCAGTAAGCCCCGGTGGAAGCCGAGTTGACCATCTTCGCGTATTTGGAGAGGACACCCTTGGTGAACTTTGCCGGCAGCGGCTCCCAGCCGACCTTGCGGGCTTCGAGCTCTTCGGGCTCCACCAGGAGGTCGAACGTACGGGCAGCGATGTCCACGCGGATGCGGTCGCCCTCCTTGACGAAGGCGATCGGTCCGCCGTCGACTGCTTCCGGTGCCACGTGGCCGATGCACAGGCCGGTGGTGCCACCGGAGAAGCGGCCGTCGGTCAGCAGCAGCACGTCCTTGCCCAGGCCGGCACCCTTGATGGCGCCGGTGATGGCGAGCATCTCGCGCATGCCGGGGCCGCCCTTGGGTCCCTCGTAGCGGATGACGACGACGTCGCCGGCATGGATCTGTCCGGCGTCGAGCGCGTCGAGTGCGCCCTGCTCACGTTCGAAGACGCGCGCCGTGCCCTCGAAGACATCGGCGTCGAAGCCAGCGGACTTTACGACGGCGCCTTCCGGAGCCAGCGATCCCTTCAGGATGGTGATGCCGCCGGTCTTGTGGATCGGGTTGTCGATGGCGCGGAGCACCTTGCCGTCGGGGTCCGGCGGGTTGATGGCTTCGAGGTTCTCGGCAACGGTCTTGCCCGTGACGGTGAGGCAGTCGCCGTGCAGCAGGCCGGCGTCGAGCAGTGCGCGCATGATGACGGGCACGCCGCCGATCTTGTCGACGTCGTACATCACGTAGCGGCCGAACGGCTTGAGGTCACCCAGGTGCGGGATCTTGTCGCCGATGCGGTTGAAGTCCTCCAGGGTGAGGTCCACTTCGGCTTCACGGGCGATGGCCAGCAGGTGCAGGACGGCGTTGGTGGAGCCGCCGAATGCCATGGTGACGGCAATGGCGTTCTCGAATGCCTTCTTGGTCATGATGTCGCGGGCGGTGATGCCCTTGCGCAGCAGGTTCACGACGGCTTCGCCGGACTTGCGGGCGAATTCGTCCCGGCGGCGGTCTGCCGAGGGCGGGGCTGCGGAACCGGGCAGGGACATACCCAGGGCCTCACCGATGCAGGCCATGGTGTTGGCCGTGTACATGCCGCCGCAGGCGCCTTCGCCGGGGCAGATGGCACGTTCGATGGTGTCCAGGTCCTTGAGGCTCATCTTGCCGGCGGCGCAGGCACCGACGGCTTCGAAGGCGTCAATCAGGGTGACTTCCTTCTCCGTTCCGTCTTCAAGCTTGGCGAAGCCGGGCATGATCGATCCGGCGTAGAGGAAGACGCTGGAGAGGTCCAGGCGGGCAGCTGCCATCAGCATGCCGGGCAGGGACTTGTCGCAGCCGGCCAGCAGGACGGAGCCGTCCAGGCGCTCGGCCATCATCACGGTTTCAACGGAGTCGGCAATGACTTCGCGGGACACCAGGGAGAAGTGCATGCCCTCATGGCCCATTGAAATGCCGTCGGAGACGGAGATGGTGCCGAACTGCATGGGGAAGCCGCCGCCGGCGTGCACGCCTTCCTTGGCGCCCTGGGCCAGCCGGTTCAGGGAGAGGTTGCAGGGGGTAATTTCGTTCCAGGAACTGGCAATGCCGATCTGGGGTTTGGCGAAATCGTCATCACCCATTCCCACCGCGCGGAACATGCCGCGCGCAGGCGCTGCATGGATACCGTCGGTGACGACTCGGCTGCGGGGTTTGATGTCAGGGGTGCTCTCCGTGGTCATAGCAAAATCCTATTCCTTTCCCGCCCGGCCCCGCGCATCCAGCCACGGCGCCGGGTCCGTGTTACGTCCGGGTTACGCCGCCCGCACAGCCGGATGAAGTTTGCCCGCCCGCCCGGCGCGCTTCCCCCGATGTGGGTGCGAGTCCATACACTGGGGAGCATGACAGCGGAAACAGGATCGGAAGATGCCCACTCCAGCGATGAGCTGAAATCCTCCCTCCGCCGGGTCTTCGACTCACAGATGCCCAACTACGGCGACTACAACCTGGTCTGCGCCACTCCCCTGCCGGATTCCTCGGGGTACTTCGTCCTGGGCTACCGCTGGAGCCCGCCGGAACTGGTGTTCGCACCGTTTGCTGCGGACTCGCTGCAGGGCCTGGAGCCGCCAACGGCAGTGAACACCACCAACCTCTCCCACACGGATGAGGTTTTTCCCGGCGGCTATGAGGTGGGCACCAGCACCGGCCGTGTCTTCAGGTTCGGGGTCGAGGCGGAAGCTGAACTCCCAGCCGCTCCGAGCGGTGAGCGCCGGCTGCTGCGCCAGGACGGTGACCGGACGGACTTCCACTCGTTCCTGGATGTGTTCCTGGACCTGGCTTAGGCCCCGGACTGCTGCCAGGGACCGGCCTGGACCAGGTTCAGTGGCTCTTTCCCGGCCGCAAGCTGCTGCACCTGGCGGCGGAGAAAGTCTTCAATCCGAGGGGTGAAGGCTTCTGAGTTGCCGCCTACATGCGGCGTAATGATCACATTGGCGCAGCTCCAGAGCGGATGGTCCGCCGGCAGCGGCTCCGGATCCACAACATCCAGCGCCGCGCGTAGCCTCCCAGAGACAACCTCCCTGGTCAGCGCCGTCGTATCGACAACGGCACCGCGGGCCACATTGACAACCAGCGCTCCGTCGGGAAGTGCAGCCAGCACCCGTGCGCCGATGAGTCCGCGCGTGTGCTCATTGAGCGGGGTAATAACCACCAGTACCTCGGTATCGGCAGCCAGTTCCACCAGCTCATCCACGCCATGAACACGCCCATCGGCGTCGTCCCGCGGCGTGCTGCCAACCCGGGTGAGCCGGACTTCGAACGGTTCAAGGCGGGCGGCGATCTCCCTGCCGATTCCGCCCACACCGACCAGCGTGACCTTCCGGTCCGCCAGCCCGGGGTGCCGCTGCGGGTTCCACCGGCCATGCTGCTGGTCCCGAACGGCCGCATCGATTCCGCGCAGTGAGGCGAGCATTAGTCCTACGGCCAGTTCAGCGGTGGCAGCCGCGTGAACACCTGCGGCGCTTGCCACGGCTGTCCCCTGCCCCGCGAGTTCCGGCAGACCGTCGTAGCCGGTTGTCTGTGCCTGGAGCAGCCGCAGGTTCGGCACCCGGGCAATGCCCTGCTGCCAGGAAGTGCCGCCCGTGTACGGTGCGACGACGGCATCGATGTCTTCGTAGCTGACGCCCTCGGGGTCGCCGTCGAAGTCCCAGAGAACAGCCCGCATCCCGGCGGGGAGCGGTGAGAGGGCATCAAGAAGCTGCGGTGTGGGCACGGTGATGGTGCGCACTTTCGGTTCGGCTGACATGCTTCCCTACCCTAGCGGCGGTGCCCGCCGGGCAAAGAAAAACACCCCGGCCGGTGACCGGGGTGTTTTGCTCTGGTGCGCGAGGAGGGACTTGAACCCACACGTCCGAAGACACTGGAACCTAAATCCAGCGCGTCTGCCAATTCCGCCACTCGCGCGCGGCAGGCCCACCGGTTCCCCGGCGAAAGCCAGCCTTTAGTGTACCCGAGGTTCAGTCGAGACCGAGATCACGCCGCAGCTTGGCAACATGGCCGGTGGCGCGGACGTTGTACTGGGCGAGGGAAACCTTGCCCTCGGGATCAACGACGATGGTGGAACGGATGAGCCCTTCGTAGGTCTTTCCGTAGTTCTTCTTCTCGCCCCACGCTCCGTAGGCCTCCGCCACGGCGTGGTCCGGGTCGGAGAGCAGCGGGAAGTTCAGGGACTCATCCGCGGCGAACTTGGCCAGTTTCTCCACCTTGTCCGGCGAGATGCCGAGGACTGAGTACCCGGAAGAGGCAAGTGAATTCAGGTTGTCACGGAAGTCGCAGGCTTCCTTGGTGCATCCCGGAGTTGCTGCCGCCGGGTAGAAATAAATAATGACGCTGCGGCCGCGCAGGTCAGCCAGGGACTGGGCAGAGGAGTCCGAAGCCGTCAGGGTGAAATCGGGCGCCGGGTCACCGGGGGTGAGTTTCGACATAAGAGACGGGGCTCCTTAGGTATCAATTGAGCAAAGGCTGTGTCACAGGACGACAGCAGGCTTGCGGTTGGCTATCCTAGACACTGGATTTGTAGGCTATCCGATCAGGCCGCGTGAATCCGCACTCGAAAGGAAGAGTTCAGTTTTATGCCGGATATGGAGCACTGGCCCACCGGTCGCCTCTTATCAACAGCCGCACGCCTGGTAGAACATGCCTGGAACGAGCGGCTGGTCAGAATAGGAGTGACCCACGCGGGCGTTATCGCCCTTGGAGTTCTGGATTCCCAGGGCCCCATGACTCAGGCGCATCTTGCGCAGCTGGTTCGCGTTCAAGCACAGACGATGGGCAAGACGCTTGCCCGTCTCGAAGCACACGGGCACGTCACCCGGGTCCGCAACGACCTGGACAAGCGCAGCCACATGGTGTCCATCACTCCTGCCGGCATTGAAGCCCTGCATGAGGCACAGGACATCGAGCGCACCCTGCTCGACGGCGGGGAGCTGCTTTCCGAAGACCTGCGCAGTCAGCTGCGTACGGTCATTCGCGAACTCGGCAATCCGCGCTGGCACATGGCAGTGGATGTTCCGGGCCTCCCGGTACCGCTGGACGCACCCCTGGACGTCCCGCTGGACACCGCTACCAGGACAGCCTAGGGCTGCACAGGGACTCGGGTTTTTACGCCGGAGGGCGCACCGTTTTGGTGCGCCCTCCGGCGTTTAATCTCTTAGCGCACCCCACGCCCCGCCGGGGCTACTGTAGATCCACAGCCACAGTGAAGCCGGCAGGAGGATGGGGTGATGAGTGCCGAACCTGACCGGGATGCCGGCAGCGAGACCGCCGAAGCACTCCAGGAAGCGGCAGACAGCCCTGGACTGGACATTCTGGCCCGGTCTGGGTTTGCAGTCCTTGCCCTGCTGCACATCCTCGTTGGCTCAATCGCAGCCGGTGTTGCGCTTGGCGGCTACGGGCAGGCGGAGACCAGCGGTGCCATAGGTCCGCTGGCGCGTTCGGAGCCTTTCGGCCCCCTGCTTATGTGGGGCGGGTGCATCGCCTGTGCCTCCCTGGCACTGTGGCAGCTTGCCGAAGCTACCGTGCGCGTGCGCCATAAGCCGCTGCGGGACAGACTGGCCAAGGGCGTTTCTTCCGGGGCGCTGGTCTTTATCTACGGCAGTGTTGCAGGTACGTTCGCTGCCTTCGCCGCCGGCAGGGGACGGGATTCCGGAGACAGGACCTCGGACTTCAGCGCCGCCGTCCTGAATTCACCGGCGGGCTCCCCCGCTTTGGGCGCAGTCGGTGCGCTGGTCCTCGGCATCGGCGCCTACTTCGTCTTCAAGGGATGTGCACGGAGGTTCCGGCCGGAACTGAAGTATTTCGCGGACACCCGCCGGGGCCATCTGCTGAATGCACTCGGTGTGGCCGGCCACATCGGAAAGGGCATAGCGCTGTTCCTGGTGGGGCTGCTCTTTATCGCAGCTGCCGTCAACCACCGGCCAGAGGAATCGACGGGCCTGGACGGCAGCCTGCAGGCGCTGATGCGCTATCCGTTCGGGCCACCTCTGATCCTTGCGATTGCTGCCGGGCTCATCTGCTACGGAGTCTTCGCCCTGGTGCGCGCCCGCTGGGGCAGGATGTAGAACTAGCCCACGGGCACTTCAACCCATTCCGGTCCGCCCTGCCACCTAACGTGCATGCTTGCCGGCGGCTGGTAGCCCCCGTGATGGTGGAGATGGAACTCCACCCCCTCCTCCGGTGCCAGATCCATGCCGGCTGGAAGGTCCTGGGATGTTGCTCCGGTCCGGGCCAGATCCACCATCACTTCATCCAGCGACCTGCCGCTTGTATTGCGGAGCACATAAGTGTCCTTGGCCGGATTCTCGATTCGGACTTCACTGCTCATGGCAGGCTCCCGTGATAAGGCATGCTGAGCCGCCGGAAAACGGCTCCTTACTCCCGGCGATGCTACGGCAGTCAGGCCAGCCGCCGGAAGGCCCGACGGCGGGCAGAGGCCTCCGGACGGCAAACGAAAAGCCCCGTCCTGGTCCGGCATACTGCCTGACAAGGACGGGGCTTTCCTGCACTGTGCACCCCCCGGGACTTGAACCCGGAACCCATTGATTAAGAGTCAATTGCTCTGCCAATTGAGCTAGAGGTGCGTGGCGGTGATCAGTTTCGGCGAACTTGCCGGGCGATCAGCACCGGGAAAATACTCTACCATCCTTTTTCCCGCAGTCCTAAACGGCGCCCGCCGCAGTGCTTATGCATTCCCGTGGCCATGTCGGCGCCTGCGGCCGCCCGCCGCGCAGCGCCTGAACCCGGCCGGCCGCCCGTCAACGGGCCCGGAACGTACCGCCGCCGGGAGGAGGCCAACCAAAAAAGACCCGCCGTTCCGGTAAGCCGGAACAGCGGGTCTTGGCTGTGCACCCCCCGGGACTTGAACCCGGAACCCATTGATTAAGAGTCAATTGCTCTGCCAATTGAGCTAGAGGTGCTGGCAGCTGCTGAGAGCATTCATGCTGGTGAAACCAGCTCTTTGCGCTCGGCAACGACATGAAACTCTACCAGTACTTTTCCGCTGGCGAAAACCAAACCGGGCAAGTGAGAGCTGATTCACAGCCGGGCGGACCCATCGGCCCCGCGGGGATGCTCCGGAGGCACCATAAGCTCCCCCGGGCGGGACTGCCACTCGGGCCCGTTGTGGACAATCCAGGTACGCCGCGGACTTCCCGTTCCGGCGTCCAGTGAACTGACCTCGACCGTCACCGTACCCGCCGATCCCGGCATCGCCTGCTTCCAGCCGGGAAGGTCCGGGTCCTTGCGGGCGCTGACGGGGACGGAAGCGGCGCCCGGCTTTGCCGGATCAGGGAAAAACCGCCCGCTTCGGGAAAGCACCGGATTCCTGCGCAGCCGTTCCAGCACAGCCCCGGCGGCCGCGGCGGTCAAGCCGAGAGCCGCCCCGGCAGCCAGTGCTGTCAGGGCAGGACGTCCATTGCCGGCCGAGGAGGTGCCCATGTTTCGACGCTACGGCCGGGCGGGACCGCTGTCCATCCGTTTCCGGGAAAACCGCAGGGCACTGTGTAACCGAATTGTGACCGGACAGGACACGGTTAGCGTCCCAAACCAGCCCGCCCGTGCCGCTAGGCTCTGGGACTACACGTGTGTTCCACAACACAATGGACGTTTCCGGCCAACCGGCGGGTAACGGACCTCACGCCCAGAGGAGATAGAAAAATGACCCTTGCTGGCAGATTCACTCTCAGCCGGCAGACCCGGCGACGGGCTGCCGCCCTAACCGCCGGACTGGCCATGAGCGCACTCGTGCTCTCAGGCTGCGCCGAAAGCAACCGGGACGCAGCAGACGACGGCGCAACAGCCTCCGAGGTTGACGGTACCTTCGTCTTTGCAGCGTCCTCGGACCCCAAGACCCTTGACCCCGCGTTCGCCTCCGACGGCGAGTCCTTCCGGGTCAGCCGCCAGATCTTTGAAGGCCTGGTGGGCGTGGAGCCCGGCACCGCGGATCCCGCACCGCTGCTGGCCAAGTCCTGGGAGACTTCCGAGGACGCCCTGACCTACACCTTCGATCTCGAAGAGGGCGTCACGTTCCACGACGGCACGCCGTTCAACGCCGAAGCCGTCTGCGCCAACTTCGACCGCTGGTACAACTTCACCGGCATCCAGCAGGCTGAAAGCCTTGCCTACTACTACAGCAAGCTGTTCAAGGGCTTCGCTGACAGCCCGGAGACCGCAACGTACGAGTCCTGCGAGGCTCCGGCCGAGAACCAGGCCGTGGTCACCCTGGCCAAGCCCTTCGCCGGCTTCATCGCCGCACTCTCGCTGCCGGCCTTCTCCATGCAGAGCCCGACGGCGATGGAAGAATACGCAGCCGACGAGGCGTCCGGCACCGCCGAGGCCCCCACACTGACCACCTACGCCAAGGAACACCCCACCGGCACCGGCCCCTTCAAATTCGAAGGCTGGGAGGTCGGCAACCAGATCACGCTGTCCGCCTACGAGGATTACTGGGGCGACCAGGGACAGGTCACGGACATCATCTTCCGTGTCATCGATGATCCCAACTCCCGCCGCCAGTCCCTGCAGTCCGGCGACATTGACGGTTACGACCTGGTGGCCCCGGCCGATACCCAGGCACTGGCCGACGCCGGGTTCAAGGTCATCCCGCGTGACCCCTTCACCATCCTTTACCTGGGCATGAACCAGAAGGTGGAACAGCTCGCTGATCCGCTGGTCCGCCAGGCCATCGCCCACGCCATCGACAAGGAAGCCCTGGTCAACCAGACCCTTCCCGAAGGCACCAAGGTTGCAACGCAGTTCATTCCCGACGTCGTCAACGGCTACAACGAGGACGTCACCACGTACGACTACGACCCCGAGAAGGCCAAGGAACTGCTGGCGGAAGCCGGCTACCCGGACGGCTTCACCGTGGACTTCAACTACCCGACCGGAGTCTCCCGCCCGTACATGCCGACTCCCGAGCAGGTGTTCTCGAACATCTCCGCACAGCTGGAGGAAGTGGGCATCAAGGTCAACCCGCAGCCGAGCAAGTGGTCCCCGGACTACCTCGACCGCGTCCAGGCCACTGAAGACCACGGCATCCACCTGCTGGGCTGGACCGGCGACTACAACGACACGGACAACTTCGTGGGCGTGTTCTTCGGCCAGGAGAAGCCGGAGTTCGGCTTCACCAACCAGGAGATCTTCGATCAGCTCGAAGCCGCCCGCCAGGTGAGCAGCCTGGAAGAGCAGACTCCGATGTACGAGAAGATCAACGACGACATCGCCAAGTACGTCCCGGCTGTGCCGCTGGCCCACCCGGCGCCGTCGCTTGCTTTCTCGGAGCGTGTGGATTCCTACCCGGCCTCCCCCGTGAACGACGAAGTCTTCAACCAGATCAAGCTCAACAAGTAGCGGCGAAACGGACCGGGATCCAGCTTGCGCTGGGTCCCGGTCCGTTCTGTCCTTACCTTTTCCGCAGCCGCACAACCGGCTGAGAAAGGACACTCGTGCTGCGAGTTATAGGCAAGCGCCTGTTAATGCTGATCCCGACCCTGATCGGCTTGTCCATCCTTTTGTTCATCTGGGTCCGCAGCCTCCCCGGCGGCCCGGCAACCGCCCTTCTGGGAGATAAGGCCACACCCGAGGCCATCGCCAGGATCAATGAGGCCTACGGTTTCGACCGCCCGCTCATCGAGCAGTACTTCACCTATGTGGGCAAACTCCTGCAGGGCGACTTCGGAGTCTCCACCGTCACCGGCCGCCCGGTCCTTGAAGAATTCGCCACCAGGTTCCCGGCCACCCTGGAACTCGCCGCCGTCGCCCTCATCTTCGCGATCGGCATCGGCATACCGCTGGGTTACCTGGCAGCCAGGCACTACGGCCGTTTCTGGGACCACTCCTCCGTGGTGCTGTCCCTGATCGGCATCACCGTTCCGGTGTTTTTCCTCGCCTTTATCCTGAAATGGCTCCTGGCCATCCAGATCCCGCTCTTCCCCACGGACGGGCGGCAGGACCCCAGGATCAACGCCACGCACGTCACGGACTTTTACGTGCTCGACGGATTACTGACCAGGGAATGGGACGCCTCCTGGGATGCCCTGATGCACCTGGTGCTTCCCGGTATTGCCCTGGGCACCATTCCGCTGGCCATCATCGTGCGCATCACCCGTGCCTCTGTCCTTGAGGTGCAGGGCGCGGACTATGTCCGCACCGCACGGGCCAAGGGCCTGATGGAACGCACCATCCGCAACCGTTTTGTCCTGCGCAACGCCATGCTTCCGGTCACGACGACGGTTGGCCTGCAGACCGGCCTGCTGATTTCCGGCGCGGTGCTGACCGAGACAGTCTTTGCCTTCAGCGGAGTGGGCCGGTTCCTCCGGGATGCCATCTTCAACCTGGACTACCCGGTGCTGCAGGGTTTCATCATCTTTATTGCCGTCGCGTATTCACTGATCAACCTGCTGGTTGACGTCTCGTACGGCTTCATCGACCCGAGGGTGAGGGTGCAATGAGTACAGTTCTTCCGCCGCCGCCAGGCGGCGCCGTCCGCCCCGACGAACCCTCCGCACCGGATACCCGCGGGAGCGGGATGTGGCGCGATGCCTTCCGCAGGCTCCGCCGCAATCCCGCCGCCATTGCCGGTGCCGTCATTGTGGGCCTGTTCCTGCTGGTCGCCGTCCTGGCCCCCATCCTTGCCCCGTACGGCGGCGAGGAACTGCCCGGACGCACAGAAATCACGCCCACGTCGATCCCGGGCCCCGGTGAAATCGACGGTTATCCGCTGGGTCTGGACCGGTTCGGCGGGGACGTTCTTTCCAAGCTCATCTGGGGAGCACAGGCTTCCCTGCTCATCGGTGTCATCTCCACCGCGCTGGGCCTGGCCGGCGGCATGCTGCTCGGCGTCATCGCCGGCGGTTTCGGCGGCTGGATCGACAACGTGATCATGCGGTTCGTGGACATCCTGCTCTCCGTACCGAACCTGCTGCTGGCAGTGAGCATCGCTGCGGTGCTGGGACAGACGCCTACGGCGGTGATGATCGCCATCGGGGTTTCCCAGGTGCCGATCTTCGCCCGGCTCCTGCGCTCCTCAATGATCAGCCAGCGCGGGGCGGACTATGTCCTCTCCGCACAGGCGCTGGGCCTGAGCACCCGGACCATCACCATGAGCCACCTGCTGCCCAACAGCGTCGGGCCCGTGATTGTCCAGGCCACCCTGACCCTGGCCACCGCCGTGATCGACGCCGCTGCCCTGTCCTTCCTGGGACTGGGCGGAGGACGCCCGGAAAGTGCCGAGTGGGGCCGCATGCTGACGTACGCGCAGAATGAGCTGGCCGTGGCACCGCAGCTGGCATTCCTCCCCGGCATCTGCATCGCCGTCACGGCCCTGGGCTTTACCCTGCTGGGTGAATCCCTGCGTGAAGCCCTGGATCCGAAAACCCGGCGCAAGTAGTCCGTTTAAGCAAAAGGGTCCGCTTCCCCGAATGGGAAGCGGACCCTTTCGTTTTTGGTACCTGGGTCAGGAAGCCATCTCATCCTGGATGTTCAGCTCGTTGCCCGGAATCGAGGCCAGCAGTTTGCGGGTGTAGGGGTGCCGCGGATTCTGGAAGACTTCCTCCGAGGTGGCAGCCTCAACCAGTTCCCCGTCCTTCATCACGCACACGTAGTCCGAGATGAGCCGGACCACGGCCAGGTCATGGCTGATGAAGAGGTAGCTCAGTCCCAGGTCCCGCTGCAGGTCTCCGAGCAGCTTCAGGATCTGCGCCTGCACCAGCACGTCCAGCGCGGACACCGGCTCGTCACAGATGATCAGCTCCGGCTTCAGGGCCAGCGCCCTGGCAATCGCGACACGCTGGCGCTGACCGCCGGAAAGCTCCGCGGGATACCGGCGCAGCATGGAGGCCGGCAGGGCCACCTGTTCCATCAGTTCGCGGACCCGCGCAGCACGCTCGGAACGGTTGCCCCGCTTGTAGGTCTTCAGCGGCTCCTCAAGGATCCGCTCGATGGTGAACATGGGATCCAGCGAGGAATACGGGTCCTGGAAAATGGGCTGTACCCGCTGGCGGAAATCGCTGAGGCTGCCCTTCTGCAGGGAGGCGATGTCCACGCCGTCGAACGTCATGGAACCGCTGGTCGGTTCAATCAGCTTCAGCAGCATGCGCGCCGTGGTGGTCTTCCCCGACCCGGACTCCCCCACGATCGCAACGGTGCGTCCCCGGGGAATCTCCAGGCTCACGTTCTTCACGGCATGGAAGTCCCCTGACTTCCCGCGGATCTTGTACACCTTGTTCAGGTCCCGGATTTCAACAATATTGTCCGGCGCCTTCTCCGCACCTGTTCCGTTCTCTGGGGCACCGGCGGACGACGGCGTGTCCTCCACTACGGAGAGCCGCTCGGCGGCGGGAGCAGCGAAGGCTCCGGGATGAAGCCGCACCGCGGCGACACTCGGGGCGGCGCTGACGAGGGACTGTGTGTAGGGGTGCTGCGGGTCCTCGAGGAGCTGGCGGGCCGGACCGGTTTCCACCACTTCGCCGCGGTGCATGACCACCAGGTCGGAGGCACGTTCGGCAGCGAGGCCCAGGTCGTGGGTGATAAGCAGGACCGAGGTGCCCAGCTCGTCCGTCATCCGGCCAATCTGGTCCAGAATGGTCCGCTGCACGGTGACGTCCAGGGCGCTGGTGGGTTCGTCAGCGATCAGCAGCCGCGGGCGGCACGCCAGGCCAATGGCGATCAGAGCACGCTGGCGCATACCGCCGGAAAACTCGTGCGGGTACTGCTTGGCCCGCTCCGCCGCGTCAGGCAGGCCGGCAGCCGTCAGCACCTCAATAACCTTGCGGTCCACATCCTTGGAGGTGGCCATGCCGTGCACCAGGAGGGTCTCCGCCACCTGGGTGCCGATCTTCGTTACCGGGTTCAGGTTGGACATTGGGTCCTGGGGCACCAGCCCGATTGACCGTCCGCGGATCGCGCGCATCTTCGACTCCGGCAGTCCCACCAGTTCCCGGCCGTCAAAGCGGATGCTGCCGGATGAGACTTTGCCGTTGCCGGGAAGCAGCCCGATCACCGCCATCGCCGTCGTGGATTTTCCGGATCCGGATTCGCCCACGATCGCCAGGGTTTTCCCGGCGCCGAGGCTGAATCCGGCCTTGCGTACCGCCTGCACGGGGCCGTCCATGGTCTGGAAGCCGACCGCGAGATCGGTCACTTCGAGCAGCGGAGATTCAGGGCTGGTTTCAGTCATTTCCATATCCTGCCTTACCAAAGCCCTGTTGTGAGGCAACTCTCACCCGCCTTTACCGGTTTTTTATCATTTAGACTAAGAAATCCACCGCCCAGGCCGGGATGGTGCGTGCCTCGAGGAGAACCCAGCAGCTGTGACTAATTCCGCCACGCGGCGCTCCGTGATCAAAGCTTCCGCCATTGCCGCCGCGCTCGCTCTGACCGGGTGCACCGCCGCGCGGCCGGAAGAAGAGGCCCCAAGCGGTTCACCCTCTGCCTCCGGTGCAGCCGGACCGGTTGCCGCCTTCACCTTCGCCACGGCGGCTCGTCCCACCGGACTTGACCCGTTCCTGGCCGTGGACACCGAATCACACCGCGTGACCCGCCAGATCCTGGAAACCCTGGTGGGCGTCGACCCCCTGACTTCTGCCCCGGTACCCGGACTCGCCGAGGAATGGAATGAATCCGAGGACGGCCGGACCTACGAATTCACCCTGCGCAGCGGAGTCACGTTCCACGACGGCACCGCCTTCAACGCCGAAGCCGTGTGCGCGAACTTTGACCGCTGGTACAACCTGCCCGAGTCGGCACGCGGCCCTGAGGTGCTGATGTTCAGCTCCGTCTTCAAGGGATTCGCAGACACTCCTGAACTGTCGGCGTTCAAGTCCTGCACCGCCGCAGATGAGTACACCGTGCGGCTGGAGCTCAACACCCGCCTGCCTGGCCTCGTTCCCGCCCTGGCATCTCCGGAATTCGCCATTTCATCTCCCCAGGCGCTGGAGAGCGGAAAAGCCGACAGCCTGGACCAGGAACGCAACGGAACGCGGCTTTCGGCCTACGGGCAGCAGCCCGTAGGAACCGGTCCCTTTATGTTCTCCAGCTGGGTGGAGGACGAGCTGACGCTGGTCTCCAACCCGGACTACTGGGGAGAGCGCGGCCAGATCCGCGATCTGGTGTTCCGCACCATTACCAGCCCCGAGTCCCGCCTGCGCGCCCTGAAGAACGGGGGGGTGGACGGCTATGACCTGGTGACCGTCTCCGATGTAGGGGAACTCGCCCGCGCCGGGATGCAGATCCTGCAGCGCGACCCGTATTCAATCCTCTACCTGGGCATCAACCAGAACTTCCCCGGCCTTGACGAGCCGAAGATGCGCCAGGCCATTGCCCACGCGATCGACAAGCCGGCCCTGCTGGAAGGCCTGTTCCTGAACGGCACCAAGGCTGCCAACCAGTTCCTTCCGGAGAAACTGGGCCTGCGCTCCGAGAACGTGACCAATTACGGCCACAACCCCGAGCGCGCGAAGGAGCTGCTGGAGGAAGCCGGATACGCCGGCGAGGAGCTGCCCTTCTATTACCCGCGCCGCGTCACCCGCGCTTACCTGCCCAACCCGGAAAAGGTTTACGCCGAGCTCAGCCGGCAGCTCACTGCAGCCGGCTTCAACATCCGGCCGGTACCGATGGAATGGTCAGAGGGCTACCTCGATGCTGTCTCCAAGAACGGAGACCGCGCCCTCCACCTGTCCGGCCTGTCGGGCAGCTACATGGATGCGGACAACTTCATAGGCACCCTGTTCGGTTCCTACACCGAGGAATTCGGCTACGACGACGCCCAGCTCTTCACCAAGGTGGACCGCGCGCGCACCCTGGCTGACGCCGAGGAACGGGCTGAGGCGTACAGGTCCATCTCCGACCGCATTTCCACCCGGGTTCCCGCCGTCCCGCTGGCTTTCCCGATCTCCACCCTCACGCTCTCGCCCCGGGTGACGCAGTACCCCACTTCCCCGGTCCTCAACGAGGTCTTCAACAACGTCCGCCTCGCGGACTAGCGTGTAACTGGCGGGAGCGGTGACAATCGCTGCCGAATTTTAGTAAGCACCACTGGGAGAGATAGGCTTCAAAGGCTAGCGTCCACGTGACTGGAGATATGAAGTTGACTGCTGAGAGCCCGGCGGAGAAGTCCGCAAACAGAACTGATGTACTGCTGATCGGCGGCGGCATCATGAGCGCGACCCTTGGGGCGTTCCTGAAGCAGCTGGCACCGGACTGGGACATTTCCCTCTATGAGCGGATGGACCGCGCCGGGACCGAGAGCTCCGACCCCTGGAACAACGCAGGCACCGGCCACGCAGCCCTGTGCGAGCTGAACTACAGCCCGGCCGGCCCGGACGGCACCGTTGATCCCGCCAAGGCTGTTGGCATCAACGAGCAGTTCCAGGTCTCGCGCCAGTTCTGGGCCCACCTGGTGGAACAGGGCCACATTTCCGGCGGTTTCATCAACCCGCTGCCCCACATGAGCTTCGTCTGGGGAGACGCACACTCCGAGTACCTGCGCAAGCGCTACGAAGCCCTCAGCGCCCAACCGCTGTTCAAGTCCATGGAGTTCTCCGAGGACCACAGCAAGATCGCCGAATGGGCTCCGCTGCTCATGAAGGGCCGCGATTCCGGCCAGCGGGTGGCTGCCTCCCGCGTTGCCGGCGGCACCGATGTGGACTTCGGCGCCCTCACCCGCGAACTGGTCAACTACCTCGGGGCCAACGGTGCGGAACTGAACTTCGGCCACGAAGTCACCAACCTGACCCGGAACTCCGGCGGCGGCTGGGACGTCACGGTCCGCAACCGCGCCACCAAGACTTCCCGGACCGTGTCGGCACGCTTCGTGTTCATTGGCGGCGGCGGCGGCGCACTGCATCTGCTGCAGCGTTCCGGCATCCCCGAGGGCAAGGGTTTCGGCGGCTTCCCCGTCTCCGGCCAGTTCCTTCGCTCCACCGACGAGTCGATCATCTCCGCCCACAACGCCAAGGTCTACGGCCAGGCTTCGGTTGGCGCCCCGCCCATGTCCGTGCCGCACCTGGACACCCGGTTCGTGGACGGCAAGAAGTCCCTGCTGTTCGGACCGTACGGCGGCTTCTCCCCCAAGTTCCTCAAGAACGGTTCCCTGACGGACCTGCCGTTCTCCGTGCGCCCGCACAACCTGGTGCCGATGCTCGCTGTTGCCAAGGACAACATGTCCCTGGTGAAGTACCTCGTCACCGAGGTCCTGAAGTCCCGCGAGGGCAAGACCAAGGCCCTGCGCGAGTTCTACCCCGAGGCCGTCACCGAGGGCTGGGACCTGATCACCGCCGGACAGCGCGTCCAGGTCATCAAGAAGGACCCGAAGAGCGGCGGCGTGCTGCAGTTCGGCACCGAACTCATCACCTCAGCGGACGGCACGGTCGGCGCACTGCTGGGCGCTTCCCCCGGAGCCTCCACCGCCCCGCCCATCATGATCAACCTGATGAAGCGCTGCTTCCCTGCCGAGTTCCCGGGCTGGGAAGCCAAGATCAAGGAAATGGTCCCCGGTTACGGCATCAAGCTCAACGAGAATGAGTCCCTGGCCGACGAGATCCTTGCCGAGACCAACCGGGTGCTGAAGCTGGCCTAGCCGCTGCTGCCCCGCCGGTGTCCCGGACTGCTGCCGCAGTCCGGGACACCGCTGTTTTAAACCCGTTCCGCACGGTGGAGGGCTGCCGCGGCGGACCGGAGGGACGTCCATGCGCACGTATGATGAATCCGTCTACAAATAAAGGCAGGTTCATGGATCGTCTGGCCAAACTCTCCCTCTCCAACCGGGCTCTTATTGCCCTCATCACAGTCTTTGTAGCGGTCTTCGGCGTCATCTCGCTGAACTCCCTCAAGCAGGAACTTATCCCTGCACTTGAATTCCCCCAGATCAGCGTGATCACGGCCCTTCCCGGGGCCTCCCCCGAGGTCGTGGATGCGCAAATCAGCGAGCCGCTTGAGGCTGCGCTGACTGCAGTCGAAGGGCTGGAGTCCTCCTCCGCGACGTCGCGGTCCTCGATCTCCGCCATCACCCTCACCTTCGCCTACGGGACGGATCTTGACCGTGCCCGCGGGCAGGTTGACCGGGCTATCTCCAACGCGCGCCAGACGCTCCCGGAGGACGCGAACCCGCAGTCACTGGCCGGCAGCATCAGTGACTTCCCGATCGTCTATCTGGCGGTCTCCAGTGATCAGTCACTCAGCGAGCTGAACTCCGAGCTGCAGCGCCTGACCGTTCCCCGGCTGCAGAAAATCGAGGGTGTGCGCACTGCCGAGGTGACCGGCGGTTCCCAGCGGCACATCGCGATTTCACCCGACCAGGCGGCCCTGGCCGCACTGGGCGCGTCGCCGTCGGCCATTGCCTCTGCCCTTGAAAACAGCGGCGCCCTGATCCCGGCCGGTACCGTCCAGGAGGAGAGCCGTACACTCTCCATCCAGGTGGGCAGCCCGCTGGACTCTATCGAGAAAATCACCGCGCTTCCCATAGAGGCCGAAGGCGCAGCTCCGGGAGCAGCCCCGCCGACGATCGGCGACGTCGCGACCGTCGAAGTAACCGACGACGAGCAGACCTCCATTACGCGCACCAACGGCGAAGCCACGCTTGCCATCTCCATCACCAAGACGCCGGCCGGTGACACGGTGGGCATCTCCCACGAAGTACTGGACCTGATCCCGTCCCTGCAGGATGAGCTGGGCAACGGCGCGAAGTTCACAGTGATCTTCGACCAGGCTCCGTTCATCGAGAAGTCGATTTCCGACCTCACCACTGAAGGCCTGCTGGGGCTTGGTTTTGCCGTTCTGGTGATCCTGGTGTTCCTGCTGTCGGTCCGCTCCACCCTGGTCACGGCTGTGTCCATTCCGCTCTCGCTGCTGGTGACCTTCATTGGCCTGCTGGCCTTCGGCTACTCGCTGAACATCCTGACCCTCGGTGCGCTGACCATCGCGATCGGCCGGGTGGTGGATGACTCCATTGTGGTGATCGAAAACATTAAGCGGCACCTCGGCTACGGCGAGGAGAAACGCACCGCCATCCTGACCGCCATCCGCGAAGTTGCCGGTGCCGTCACGGCCTCCACCCTGACCACCGTTGCCGTTTTTGCCCCCATTGCCCTGGTGGGCGGCCTCGCCGGAGAGCTGTTCCGCCCGTTTGCCGTCACCACGTCCCTGGCCCTGCTCGCCTCGCTTCTGGTGTCCCTGACGATCGTTCCGGTGCTCGCCTACTGGTTCCTGAAGTCCTCCAAACCCGTCAGCGATCCGGAGGCCTACCGTGCAGAGGCCGAAGCACGGGAAGAGAAAACCTTCCTGCAGCGCGGCTACCTGCCGGTCCTCCGCGGCACCCAGAACCATCCTGTCTTCACGCTGCTGGCCGGCGTCCTGATCCTGGGCGGAACGGCGGCCCTGACCCCGCTGCTGCAGACCAACCTGCTGGGCGATACCGGCCAGAACACGTTCAGCGTCCGCCAGGAGCTGCCGGCCGGCAGCTCCCTGGAGACAACCTCCGCTGCCGCCGAATCCGTTGAAGAGGTCCTGTCCGGAACCGAAGGCATCAAGGACGTCCAGGTCACCATGGGAACCTCCACGTCGGGTATCGCCGCGTTCACGGCAGGCGGCGCCTCCGTAGCCAATTTCACCGTCATCACCGAGCAGGATGTGGACCAGGTTGAGCTGCGGGACACCGTCCGCCGCGAACTCGAAGACCTGGGCGAGGATGCCGGGACCATTTCCCTGGGAACCCAGGGCGGCGGCTTCGGCACCTCCAACACCGTGGACATCGAGGTCTCCGCAGGCGACCCGGCGGAACTTCAGCCTGCCTCCGACGCCCTGGTCGCGGCCATGTCCGACCTTCCGGGAGTGGCGGAGGCAACCTCCAACCTCGCCGGTTCCGAGCCGGTGGTCGAGGTCAGCATTGACCGCGGCAAGGCCGTAGCCGCCGGACTGGACGAACAGCAGGTTGCCGGCATCCTGGCTTCCACCCTGAGCCCGCTTCCAGCCGGTACCGTGCGGCTGGGAACCGACGACCTTCCCGTGCTCATCGGCGAAGGCACCGAAGTCACCACCATTGAGCAGCTCGCCGGGATTGTGGTCCCCACGGCTGGCGGCCCGGTGCCGCTGAGTGACCTGGCCGTGGTGGAAGAAGTCCAGGTACCGACGTCTGTCACCTCCTCCGGCGGGGAACGCACCGCGCTCGTTTCGGTGACCCCGTCCGGTGACGACCTCGGCGGAGCCATTGCCGAAGTGCAGGCCGAGCTGGCCAACGTGGACCTGCCAACGTCGGTGACTGCGACTCTCAGCGGTGCCGCAACGCAGCAGAACGAGTCCTTTACCCAGCTGGGCTGGGCCCTGCTGGCGGCCATCGCGATCGTTTACGTGATTATGGTGGCCACCTTCAAGTCCCTGATCCAGCCGCTGATCCTTCTGGTATCGGTGCCGTTCGCCGCAACCGGCGCGATCATTGCGCTGCTCATCGCCAACGTTCCGCTGGGCCTGCCGTCCCTGGTTGGCCTGCTGATGCTGGTGGGCATTGTGGTGACCAACGCGATTGTGCTGATGGACCTCATCAACCAGTACCGCAGGCCGCACGGCGGCCAGCCGGGCATGAATGTCCGGGACGCGATCATCCGCGGCGCACGCCAGCGCCTGCGGCCGATCCTTATGACGGCACTGGCCACGATCCTGGCGCTCACGCCGATGGCACTCGGGGTGACCGGGGAAGGCGGCTTCATTTCGCGCCCGCTGGCGGTGGTCGTTATCGGCGGCCTGATCTCCTCCACGGCGCTGACCCTGGTCCTGGTTCCCGTGCTTTACCAGCTGATCGAAGGGCCCCGGGAACGCCGGGCGAAGGTCCGCGAAGATGCTGCCCGCGAGGAACGCGAACGCCTGCAGGCTGAGGCCGCCGGCTAATCCATCCACGGCCCGCACGGAGGCGCCGGTACCTGTCCAGGTGCCGGCGCCTCCGTTGTCAGGACCGACGCGGAGAAGGGAATGATTTTCAGGAGACACCTGTTGTAGACTCCCAGTAGATGCAATTGCATCTATCTTCCCGGGACGGCGAGCTGCTGCCGGGAAAGCGCTGCAACAGGAGGACACCATGCAGATCGGCGTATTCAGCGTCAGCGACATTACCCGTGACCCGGTTACCGGCCGGATGCCCACGGAAGGCGAACGCATCAAGGCTGCGGTCGCCATTGCCCGCAAGGTCGAAGAAATCGGCATGGACGTCTATGCCACCGGCGAGCACCACAATCCGCCGTTCTACGCGTCCTCCCCCACTACGCTGCTGGGCTACATCGCCGCCCAGACCGAACGCATCATTCTCTCCACAGCCACCACGCTGATCACCACCAATGACCCGGTGAAGATCGCCGAGGACTTCGCGATGCTGCAGCATCTCTCCGACGGGCGCACGGACCTGGTCCTGGGCCGGGGCAACACTGCCCCCGTTTACCCCTGGTTCGGCAAGAACCCGCAGGATTCAGTGGACCTCACGGTGGAGAACTACAACCTGCTGCGCCAGCTCTGGGACAAGGACACCGTGAACTGGCAGGGTAAGTTCCGCACTCCACTGCAGAACTTCACCGCCACACCGCGCCCGCTCGACGGCGTTGCCCCCTTTGTCTGGCACGGCTCCATCCGCACGCCGCAGGTCGCTGAGATTGCGGCGTACTTCGGTGACGGGTTCTTCGCCAACAACATCTTCTGGCCGAAGGAGCACTACATGCAGCTGATCGGCCTGTACCGCGAACGCTACGAGCACTACGGCCACGGCTCCGCGGACCAGGCAATCGTGGGTCTGGGCGGACAGTTCTTTATGCGCAAGTCCTCGCAGGACGCCGTGAACGAGTTCCGCCCCTACTTCGACAATGCCCCGGTCTACGGCCACGGCCCCTCCATGGAGGACTTCACCGCCCAGACCCCGCTGACGGTGGGCAGCCCGCAGGAGGTCCTGGAGAAAACCCTTACCTTCCAGGAGTACTTCGGCGACTACCAGCGCCAGCTGTTCCTCATCGACCATGCCGGCCTGCCGCTGAAGACCGTGCTGGAGCAGCTGGACCTCTTTGGCGAGTACGTACTGCCGGAGCTGCGCCGGGAACTGGATTCACGCCGTCCCGCCCATGTGCCGGACGGCCCCACCCACGCCGCACGCGTGGCGGCTCGCGAGGCATCCCTGTCCACCACAGTCCCCGCAACTTCAGTAGGCTAAAGCAATGAGCTCCGAGACCACCCAGCAGCCAACCACCGTCAAACAGACCGCTGAGGCCTGGGAATCACTCTTCCGGGCGCAGGTTGGCGTGATGCGCAGGCTGCAGCGCGATCCTGAGTTCAAGGAACTCACCATGCGCGAGTACGACGTACTGTTCAACCTCAGCCGCTGCCCCTCCGGCTGGACCCGGCTCAACGAGCTCAACGAACACCTGCTGATCAGCCAGCCGAGCCTCAGCCGGATGGTGGAGCGGCTTGAAAACAAAGGCCTGGTCCAGCGGCGTCCGGCCCGGAACGACCAGCGGGGCGTGGAGCTGTCTCTGACCGAGGAAGGCCGGGCCGTCCAGAAGCGCCTTGGCCGGATCCACGTCCGCGGCATCCACGACCTGCTCTCCCCTGCACTGGATCAGCAGGAACTGGCTCAGGTCAAGGAGCTGATGGACAAGCTCCTGTCCAGCCTTAGCTCGGAGACGGACGCCGGCCTACCGGGACGCTGAGTCCCCGGCGGCGGCGCCGTCGCTTCCCTCGATGCCGCTCTCCGGAAGCAGCGGCGGATCCGCGAATGCCAGTTTGGGTACCAGCAGCAGCGCACCCGCGGCAATGAACGCCGTTACCGAGCAGACCGACCATACGGTCAGATAACCGGACAGCGGGGCCGCCGCAGCCGCCCCTGCCACGTCGCCCAGCGACTGCCCGGCCGCGCTGAGCAGGGCAATGCCGAAGACCGCGGACGCGAAGGATCCGCCGATGGTCTTGGTGGTGTTCGTCAGGCCGGTGGCCATGCCTGTCCGGTTCAGCGGGGCCGCGGCAGCCGCTGCTGAGGGCAGGGCTGCGACCAGGGCGCCGGAACCCAGCCCGGCGATGACCATGTTGGTCAGGGTCTGCGTCAGTGAATCGTGGAACGGCAGGAACAATCCATACCCGATGCCCACCACCGCCGCCGCACCGGCCAGGGTGATCCGCGGCGTCGTCAGCCGTGCCGCCAGCGGGAAGAGCAGCGCCCCGGCGAGCACCGAGAGCACGTAGGCTCCGATGATCAGCGACACTGATCCGGCTTCCAGACCCAGTCCGTAGCCGTGCAGGTCCCTGTCGGTCCTGGCGAAGGTGGACATGGGTGCCTGGGCTCCCAGCACGGAGATGCCGAACAGTCCTGCCGTGAGCTGGACCGGCCACATGGTGGGCGCACAGAGCATCCGGATGTCCACCAGGGGTTCGGCAAGGCGCAGCTGGTAGCGCACAAAGGGAATGAACGCTGCCAGGCCGGCGGCCAGGACAGCCCACACCCACCAGGTGCCGGGTCCGTTGATGCGCAGGAACGTCAGCCCGGAGGTCAGCAGCAGCAGCCCCACCGCCAGCATGGCAAAGCCGCGGATGTCCAGGACACCCTGGGTCCGCAGGCCCGATTCCGGTACTCCGAACCAGATGGCGAAAATGCACAGCGTGGCCGCGGCAGCCGGAACCATCAGCGTCAGGCGGAGATCCCCGCCGAAAACCTCCACCAGCGCCCCGGCTGCGAGCGCCCCGGCTATGACGCCGAACTGCAGCCCACCCACCAGCACGCCGGCGGCCTTCCGGGTCAGCGCCGCCCGGTTAGGAGCGGACCCGGCGCGGGCAAAGATCAGGGCAACTTCCAGCGGCAGCCACACCACGTAGAAACCCTGCAGCGACCAGGCCACCAGGAACGTCCAGAAATCCGGTGCGAAGGCCACGCCCCAGGACGCTGCCGCAGTGAGGACCGTTGAGACCAGCAGGATGCGTTTGTGCCCGTAGATGTCGCCCAGCCGGGCGAGCAGGGGAACGGCGAGCGCACTGAACATCAGCTGCGCCGCCTCGAACCAGTTGACGTCGCCGTCGGCGATGCCCAGGTTCCGGGCAATGTCCGTGAGGATCGGCGTGTAGTACCCCTGCAGGATGCCGCTGGTGATTTCGACGAGCACCAGGAAAAGCACCACGGGGCCGAGCGCGCGCATCAGGGCACCAGGTTCTGCAGCAGGCGGCGGTAGAACTGGATGCCTTCTCCGAAGGTGGCGACGGAGAGTTTCTCATTGTCCGCGTGGATGGAGGCACGCGCTGCCCTGTCCATGCGGAACGGGGCAAAGCGGTAGACGGCGTCGCTGATCGCGGTGAAGCGGCGGGAGTCCGTGCCGCCAAGCATGATGTACGGCGCAGGGATGGCGTCCGGGAACACTTCCCGGATTGCCGCTTCCAGTGCGGCGAACTGGGCATTCGACGTCGATGAGACCGGCGACGGTTCGCTGCCTTCCACTACGCGCAGGGAGACCTTCCGGTCCCGGACGGTGCGGCGCATCCGCTGGAGCACAGAGGCGATGCTCTCCCCGGGCGCGATCCGCACGTTGGCGTTGGCGGTGGCACGGGTGGGAAGCACGTTGGAGGCCTTGGATCCCGCCAGCTGTGTAAGCGCCACGGTGGTGCGGGTCAGTGCGTTGGGTTCTCCGCCCAGGGCGCCGAAGATCCGGGTCAGCGGAAGCCGCAGGGAACCGGCGCGGGCGAACAGCGCCGCAGGCAGCGGGGACGCCCCGGCGGAGAGGCGGCTGAGCATTTCGATGGTGACCGGGTGCAGGGCGGCCGGGAAGGGCCGCCGGTCCAGACGTACGACGGCGCGGGCGAGCCGGGCGGCGGCGCCGAGCCGGTTTGGTGTGGAGGCGTGTCCGCCCGGGTCCTCCACCGAAAGTTCGACGTCAAGGATTCCCTTTTCGGAGACACCGATGACGGCGACCGGGGACTTCACGAAGGGGAAGGCCTGCCCGGCAACGGCGCCTCCTTCATCCAGTACCAGCCAGGGGCGGATGCCGCGTTCGCCCAGGAGCGCTGCTGCCTGTGCCGCCGTGTCTCCGGCGGTTTCCTCGTTGTCCCCAAAGGAGAGGTACACGGTGCGGGACGGAACGAACCCGTCCGCCAGCAGGGTTTCCACGGCTTCGAGAATCGCAGCCAGGGAACCTTTGTCATCCAGGGCTCCGCGGCCGTGGATGTATCCGCCGGCGAGGACTCCGGCGAAGGGCGGATGCTCCCAGGTGGACTCGTCCTGGACGGGAACCACATCGTAGTGGGCCATCAGCACCACCGGGTCGCTCTTCGGTTCCCGCCCTTGCCAGCGGAAGAGCAGTCCCCCGCCGACTTCCTCCAGCTCCAGCTGTTCGTGGACCGCCGGGAAGAGGACGGCGAGTTCAGCGCGGAAGCGGGCAAACTCGGCGTCGTCCACCTCGTCGGGAACGCGGGAGGAAACCGTGCGGCAGGTAATCAGCCGGGCCAGTTTGGGAGCCGCAGCTTCTCCCCTGTCCCGGGGCAGCGCTTCTGCCGGTGTGCTCGTGTACATGGCAGCAGTGTAGGGCTGCTATGTTACCGGCGGGTTTTGCGACGCGATGCTACGTACGGGATGACTGTGCCAGCGCGCGCACCCGCTCCACTGCACCGCTGAGGGCCCTGGCCGCCAGGGCAACCTCGTTCTCCCGTACCGCAGGCGTAAAGCTGAGCCGCACGGCGGTCTGTGCCGTTTCCCGGTCCACCCCCATGGCAGTGAGAACCGCCGAGGGCTCGTCTGATCCTGCCGCGCACGCAGACCCGGAGGAACACTGCACCCCCGCGCGTTCTGCTTCCAGCAGGACGGATTCGCCGCTGGTTCCGGGGAAGCAGAAGGATGCGAGGCCGGGCAGCCGTTCGGTGCGGTGGCCGGTCAGCACAGCTCCCGGCACGGACTGCAGAATCGAATCGATGAGGTAGTCGCGCAGCTTCACGGCACGCGGCACGGTCTGGGCGCGCTCCGAATCCGCGAGCTTCAGGGCGGTGGCTACAGCGACGGCACCTGCCACGTTTTCGGTTCCTGAGCGGCGGCCGCGTTCCTGGCCACCGCCGTGGACCAGGGGCTCCAGGGGCAGCACGCCGCGGACGTAGAGCAGTCCGCAGCCTTTGGGAGCCCCCAGCTTGTGTCCCGAAATACTCATGGCGTCGATGCCCGTTCCGGCCACGGAGACGGGCAGCCAGCCGGCGGCCTGCACTGCATCGGTATGGAACGGGATCCCGCGGCCCCGGCAGAGCTCAGCAATCTCCGTCACCGGCTGCAGGGTTCCCACCTCATTATTGGCCGTCATAACGGTGCACAGCGTGGTATCCGGCTTCAGCGATGCTTCGACGTCTGCCGAGTTGATCCGGCCGGTACCGTCCACCGGGACCAGCGTGATGCTGAAGCCGTGGAAGCGCTGCAGGTAGGCCAGGGATTGGAGCACGGCCGGGTGCTCGACGGCGCTGGAGACGATGTGCCGTCCCTGCGGTGAGGCCAGAGCGAGGCCCTTGATAGCCAGGTTGTCCGCTTCGGTACCGCCGGAGGTGAAGACGATGTCCCCGGGCCGGCAGTCCAGCACCTCCGCGGCCGTACGCCGGGCATAGTCCAGCGCACGGGCGGCCGTTTCGCCTGCGGTATGTGTGCTGGAGGGATTGCCGAAGTCGCTGGTGTACAGCGGCGCCAGCGCGGCCAGGACCTCGGGGCGGACCGGGGTGGTGGCAGCAGCATCAAAGTAGATCATGCGCGGGTTGCTCCTACTGGTTGGACAGCGAGGCGCGGACGTCCAGGCCAAGGTCCAGTGCACGGACACTGTGGGTCAGGACTCCGGCGGAAATGATGTCCACGCCGGTGGCGGCAATGGCAGCGACGGTATCCAGCCGCACGTTGCCGCTGGCCTCAGTCAGTGCCCGCCCGTTGACGGTCTCCACTCCGCGGCGCAGGTCCTCCACAGTGAAATTATCCAGCAGCACTGTATCCGCTCCGCCAGCGAGGACGGGCTCGATCTGGTCCAGGGAGTCCACTTCCACCTCAAAGTGCGTTGTGTGCGGGAGCTTGTTTCTGGCCTGGCGCAGTGCTGCGGCGAGGTCCAGCCCGGCGGCCGCCAGGATGGCCAGGTGGTTGTCCTTTGCCATGACCGCATCGGAGAGGGAGTAGCGGTGGTTGAATCCGCCGCCGCAGCGCACGGCGTAGCGTTCGAGTGCCCGCAGGCCCGGGGTGGTCTTGCGGGTATCTGCGATCCGGGCCCGGGTTCCCTCGGTTTCCGCCACGAACCGGGCTGTCAGGGTGGCGATCCCGGAGAGGCGCTGGGCAAGGTTCAGCGCCACCCGTTCGGCGCTGAGCACGGTCCGGGCGGGGCCGGTGATCTCAGCCAGGATGCCTCCGGCGTCGAACCGTTCTCCGTCCCGGACCAGCTGGATCACGGCGGTACCCGGCCCGGCCAGCCGGAAGGCGGCTTCGATCACCTGCTCGCCGCAGAAGATGCCCTCCTCCCGGGCAGTCAGGAACGCGGTGGCGGCGGCGTCCGCAGGAATCAGGGCGTGTGAGGTGAGGTCTCCCCACGGGGCGTCTTCTGCGAGCGCCGCAGAAACCACCTCATCCACCGCCGGCGCCGGCAGCGGCAGCGGTTCGGCTCCGGCGGTCTGCGGCAGTGGTTTGGGCGTACTGCCGGCCTCAGTGCGGGCGGGGAGCTGCATGCTGGTCATCGACAAGTTCCGTTCGTAGGTCAGGCGGGTTCGGAAAGCTGGGCTCCGGCGGCTCCGGGGGCCGCGGCGGCCACGGGTACCGGGGAGGTTGCTGCGGGCAGGCCATCGGATCGGAAGTGCGCACCGACCGAGCCACTGCGGCGGGACGCTGCGGCCACCAGCAGGTGCGCGCAGGTCAGCAGGTTGGCATCTTCCAGTGCGGTCCGGTCACCGGCGTCACCGGTCCAGGCGTCCGCTGGGCCCGCTGCGGTTTCGGCAGCAGTGTGGACGTCCAGGCGTGCGGCAGCCCGTCGCAGCCCCTTTCCGTCCCGCAGCACTCCGGCTTCCTCCCACATCAGCGCCTGCAAAGCGGCCCGGTCCAGCCGGGCCGGGGCGCCTGGGCCGGATACGGGCCGGGAAGCTGACGGCACAGCCTGCTCTCCCCCGGGTTCGGTACCGGGCTCGGCAGTGCGTTCAGGCGTACGGTCCGCTGCGATGCCTGTCCACAGTCCGGCCGGCGTCCCGGTGTCCCACGCCGCTGGCGCATCGGGCGCCGTGCTGGCTGCTGCTGCCCGGGCGCCGAAAACCAGTCCTTCCAGGAGGGAGTTTGAGGCGAGCCGGTTGGCGCCGTGGACTCCGGTGCATGCGGCTTCCCCCGCCGCGTAAAGACCGGGCAGGGAGGTGCGTCCGGCCAGGTCGGTGGCGATGCCGCCCATCCAGTAATGCGCGGCAGGGACCACTGGCAGCATTTCCTTCTCCCAGTCGTAGCCCCGCCCGGCGGTGGCGGCAGCCAGGCCGGGGAAGCGGCGGGCCAGGAATCCCGGTCCGCGGCGGCGGGCTACTACGGTGGCATCCAGCCACACCGTCTTCTCCCCCGTGGCCAGCAGATGATGCGCTATTGCACGGGAAACGGCGTCGCGCGGCGCCAGCTCGGCGTTCTGGTGGTACCGGGCCAGGAAACGCCCGCCGCGCGCGTCCCGCAGAACCGCGCCCTCTCCGCGCACTGCTTCGGAGATCAGCGGGTTGCCGGGCACCGCCAAAGAGGTGGGGTGGAACTGGAAGAATTCTTCGTCCGCAGTCCGGGCGCCGGCGCGGGCAGCCAGGGCGACGCCGTCGCCGGTGGCACCGGGAGGATTGGTGGTGTGGCGGTAGAGCTCCCCCGCGCCTCCCGTGGCCAAAATGACGGCGTCTGCCGGAAGCCTGCGCCCACGGCCCCCGGCCAGGAGGTCCAGTGCGGTGACTGCTCCCTCTGCGAGGACCAGCCGGACCGCGAAGGTGTCCTCCAGGACCGTGATCCGCGGGTGGTGCAGCACGGCCTCGATCAGTGCTTCGGCAATGCCTGCTCCAGTGGCGTCACCGCCTATGTGCAGGATGCGGCGGGCCGTGTGTGCAGCCTCCTGGCCGAGGGCCGGGTACCCGTCCGGGTTGGCGTCGAAGGCGGCGCCCAGGCGCTGCAGCCGTCTCAGGTGTGTTCCGGCCTCGCGGCAGAGAACTTCAGCTGCACGGCGGTTTCCTGCCCAGGCCCCGGCAGCCAGGGTGTCCCGGCAGTGCAGCTCCGCCGAGTCGCCCGGCGCCGCCGCTTCCTGGGACACGCCGGCAATCCCGCCCTGGGCATGCCACGTGTTGCTGTGCCGCAGCGTATCTTTGCACACCAGCACCACCTCAGCCGCCTCGGCAGCACACAGCGCGGCGTACAGTCCGGCAATTCCACTGCCGACGACGGCGATGCTCACGGCCGGACCGCCAGCATCCGTTCCAGTGCAGTGCGGGCCGCCTCGGCGGTGGCGGCGGGGACTGTGATCCGGTTGTGGACCTGGCCGGCCACGAGTCCCTCCAGTACCCAGGCAAGATAGCCCGGGTGGATGCGGTACATGGTGGAGCACGGGCAGATCACCGGATCGAGGCAGAAAATGGTGTGCTGCGGGTACTGTGCCGCCAACCGGTTCACCATGTTGATCTCGGTGCCGATGGCGAAGGTGCTTCCGGCCGGTGCTGCGGCGATGGCTTTCTGGATGTAGTCCGTGGATCCGGACTCGTCCGCAGCGTCCACCACCGGCATGGGGCATTCGGGATGCACGATCACCCGAACGCCGGGGTGTTCAGCACGAGCCTGTTCAATCTGCGCCACAGTGAAGCGCTTGTGGACCGAGCAGAAGCCGTTCCAAAGCAGAACCCTGGCTCCCTGCAGGGTTTCGGCGGTGTTCCCGCCCAGCGGCAGCCGCGGGTTCCACATGGGCATGGCTTCGGGCGGAATGCCCATGGCCTTGGCAGTATTGCGGCCCAGATGCTGGTCCGGGAAGAACAGCACCCGCTGCCCCCGCTCAAAGGCCCATTCCAGGACTGCGGCGGCGTTCGAGGACGTACAGACAATCCCGCCGTTTTCGCCGCAGAACGCTTTCAGCGCCGCGGAGGAGTTCATGTAGGTCACCGGAATAACCGGCTGCCGTCCGTGAGCGTCCGGGGACTCGCCGTACAGTGCGCAAAGCTGCTCCCAGCATTCGGCGACAGAGTCGGCGTCGGCCATGTCTGCCATGGAACATCCGGCTGCCAGGTTCGGCAGCACTACGGCCTGCTCGGGCCCGGAGAGCAGGTCCGCAGTCTCCGCCATAAAGTGCACGCCGCAGAACACGATTGCTTCGGCGTCCGGGCGGCTCTTCGCGGCACGGGCCAGCTGGAAGGAGTCCCCCACAAAGTCGGCGTGGCGCACCACCTCATCCCGCTGGTAGAAATGCCCCAGGATCACTACACGGTCTCCCAGAAGCGCTTTGGCCCTGGTGATCCGTTCTTCCAGCTCGGCGTCCGGCGCCTGGCGGTAGTCTGCGGGCAGCTTGCCCTGACGCGGGGTTCCGGCCGGCACCGCGTCCGCCAGGGAGGCGCCGGGGCCGTACCCGGGGGCGGCGTCGAAATCCCACGGACCGGCGGCAAGGCCAGGGGTGCAGGTGGTTGCTGTTGTCTGTTTGAGGGCTTCCTCGGGACCGGAAAGCAGGGCGATCCTGGTGGCTACGCTGCCGCCCGGGACCGGAATCGTTTCAGTCATGTCAGTGCTCCGTTGCTTCTCGTCGCTGGCTGGGGAATGAATTCTCCCGGGGATCCGGGCCGGTGTAGCGGTACAGCCGCGGGGGCCGGTGGCGGCCGCCCTGCAGATACTCGTCAGTGGGCTCGATGTGCACTGATGAGTGGAGCTGGCGGCGGAAGTTGGCCGGATCCAGGGCACGGCCCAGGACGGCCTCATAGACTTCCCGCACCTGCGCCAGAGTGAACGTGGAGCCCAGGAACGCGTAGGCAACGGTGCCGTACTCGAGCTTGTTGCGCAGGCGCCAGAGGGCGTACTCCACGATCTGGTTGTGGTCGAAGGCCAGGGTGCCTACCCGGTCGGCCCGGAACCAGGCGACGTTTTCATCCTGCCGTGCCAGTGCTGCCTCGTCGGGCTGCACGAGCGCCCAGTACACAATCGACACCACGCGCGGAGACGGAGACCTGTCCGGCCCGCCGAAGGCGTACAGCTGTTCCAGGTAACGCGGCGTCAGGGCAGTGGTTTCCTCCAGGTTCCGGGCGGCTGCGTCCTGGAGCGACTCGCTGGGCCGCAGCGGTCCGCCGGGCAGCGCCCACAGATCCAGGTAGGGCTGACGGATCCGGCGGACCAGCGGCAGCCACAGTGTCAGGCTCCCGGTGTCCGGGTCCGGGCGCAGGGCAAAGATTACGGTTGAAATAGCCAGCGACGGCGGTTCCTGCTCCCGCTCCGAAACGTTGGCGTATCTGGGGCTCATTCCTGCGTGCCTTCCCGGCCGGCAGCCGCTGGGGCCGGCCCGTTCCTAGTAAGAGTCAGCCTGACTCTAACTCAAGTCATGCGAAAAGCCGGCTTTTACCCGGCAAAAGTTACGCGCTCTTCTCCGGCTCCCCGGCGTCCGCACCCGCAGCGGCGTGCAGCAGGGGAAGCATGCGGCCCTCAAAATGGGTATTCAGCACAATCACGGAGGATGACCTCAGCACGGCCCCCGTGGCAACCATCGAGTCAATGACCCGCTGCAGATCCGAATTGGACCGTGCAGCAACCCGGGCAATGAGGTCACTTTCCCCGGAGACGGTGTGCGCTTCCTGGATTTCCGGAATCTCGGCCAAAGCAGCAACAACTGCGTCGTGCCCCATGTCCTGCCGGATCGTCAGAGAACAGTAGGCCGTGACCACGTAGCCCAGCGCGGCCGGATCCAGCCGGGGCCCCCACCCTGCTATGACACCGTTGCGCTGCATCCGGTCCAACCTGGCCTGGACGGTGGCGCGGGCAACTTTCAGCGTTCGTGACGCTTCCAGGACCGACATCCGCGGGTCGTCGGTAAACAGGGACACGATCCGGGCATCGAGCTGATCTGTTGCCATGGCAGCCTTTCCATGCAGGAAATCCGGGCAGAACCGGGCAGCTGCCCGGAACAGGGCCTGCTGGTGCCGCCCCTGAGGGAACTTTAGCGGCAGCGGCGCTTCTGCCGCACTGCGCCACGCACGGAAAAGCCGGCATCCCGCCACCAATTCCCGAGCAGTCCTGATACAAGGAATTGCAGATTAAAAACAACAAGGGCACACAGCGAACCATTCGGGAAATGACATACAGTAAGCCGCTTTTTTCTTCGGAAGAAATTCCGGTCCGGGGTCTATGGTTTATTTCCGCTTCCCCGGGAAGCCCGCCAAACAATACTGGAAGAATTACGGAGGAGGCAGCCCGGTTCACCTACGGAGCCAACCAGGCATCACAACCGTTTAGGCAGGCGCTCCACGGAGCGCCTGCCTGCCCAGTCACTGAACCCCTAGGGGGTTACTGACCCTTGCGCTTGCGGGGAGCCGGCTCCTCTGAAGCAGACTTGGCCCGCTTCTCCGCGCGCTTCTCCTTGATGGACTTACCTGGTTTCTTGGCGTTTCCGGACAATGTGCCCTCCTCAGCGACGTGCAGGCGGCAGTGGACTTTTCTCAGGCCGCCTAACTTTTATCCACTTTGGGAAATCCGGTTTTCAAAAACCGGTTACCCCAGACCATACCCGGAAATAAAATAAAAGCCAGTCCTGCGGCCGGTTTCTCCGTCACCGTCAGGCACAGCGCCGCATGGGCGCCGGGGCACCCCCGCGCAGAAGTGCCCGCCTCGGGACTGCCGCAGTTTCCGGGGGACCCTGGGGATACTAGGCAGTTTGTATAGGTAGTTGCCCGTATCAGTGCACGATCTGCACAGTATGTTCAGAGTCTTGCTAACTGTTTGCGGAGCAGGGTGACGCCGGTTACGTTTTGTCCCATGGACCTAGACACATCGAGCATCCCCGAGCTCACAGCCGAGGAACTGCGCCAGCTGTACAAACTGCTGATCAGTACCCGCGACCTCGACGTCGCAGCCGTGGCGTGGCAGCGGCAGGGCATTCTTCCGGGCTACGCCCCTGAACTGGGACAGGAGGCTGCCCAGGTAGGCAGCGCCTTCGCCCTGGACAGCTCACGCGACTTCGCCTTCCCCACCTACCGTGAGATGGGCGTCGCCCTGGCTCTCGGCGTCGACATGGTGGAGTACATGTCCACCCACAAGGCCAGCTGGCACGGCGGTCTCTACAACCCGGTCAGCACCCGGCTCGCGCCGATCCAGGCAGTGGTGGGCGGTTCAGTGCTGCACGCCGTCGGCTGGGCGCACGGCCAGCGGCTGGCTGCCGCTGAGACAGGCGCCGGAGACTCAGCGGCCGGCCTGCCCGCAGCCATTACCTACTTCGGCGACGGAGCCAGCTCCCAGGGCGACGTCCATGAAGCCATGAACTTCGCCGGTGTGCTGAAGGCTCCGGTGGTCTTCTTCGTACAGAACAACGGCTGGGCCATCTCCCTGCCCACCGAAGAACAGGTCGCAGGCGGTACCGTGGCAGCCCGTGCCGCAGGGTATGGCATGGCGTCGGTGACCGTGGACGGCAACGACGCCCCCGCCGTCGTGCGGGCAACCCGTGCCGCACTTGAGCACGCCCGTGCAGGAAAGGGCCCGGTACTCATTGAGGCGATGACCTACCGCCGCGGACCGCACTCCACCAGTGATGATCCGGGGCGTTACCGTACCCTCGACGAAGAACGGCGCGACGGCGGCGAAGACCCCGTGGCACGCCTGGCAGCACTGCTGCTGGAAACCGGAGCAGCCGACCAGGCATTCCTGGACGGCGCTGCCGCGGAGGCCAAGGCGCACACCGATGCCGTCCGCGAGGGCGTCCAGGCACTCCAGCCGCGTCCCGGACAGGAAATGTTCGACTTCGTCTTCGCTGAACCCACCGAAGAACTTAAGGCCCAGGCCCGTGCCTGGCGGGAGGAATCCGAGCATGTCTAGCCAACTGTCCGAAGGAGCACGCCCCATGGAGGCCGACTCCGCGGACACCGCCGAAACCATGTCCATGCAGGCAGCGCTCAACCGCGCGCTGGCCGAAATCCTGGCCGAAGATCCCAAGGCCGTAGTGCTTGGTGAGGACGTCGGGCGCCTGGGCGGCGTCTTCCGCATCACCGACGGCCTGCAGAAGCGCTTCGGTGCTGACAGGGTCTTTGACACTCCCCTGGCCGAATCGGGCATTCTGGGCATGTCTGTTGGGCTGGCCATGGCCGGCTTCCACCCGATTCCCGAAGTGCAGTTCGACGGCTTCGCCTACCCTGCCGTGAACCAGATCATCACCCAGCTGGCCCGCATGAATTACCGCAGCCGCGGCACCATGCCCATGCCGGTGACCCTGCGTGTACCGAGCTTCGGCGGCATCCGGGCACCGGAACACCATGGAGAATCCCTGGAAGCACTGTTCGCCCACGTTCCGGGCCTGAAAGTTGTGTCGCCGTCGAGCCCCCACCAGGCCTACCATCTGCTCAAGCACTCTGCCGCCCAGCCCGACCCGGTGATCTTTATGGAACCGAAGTCCCGCTACTGGCAGAAGGACACCGTTGACACCGCCGAACCGGGGACCTTGCAGGGGGCAAGGATTGTCCGGCCCGGCAAGCACCTGACCCTGGTGGCCTGGGGCGCCATGGTCGCCCGTTGCCTGCAGGTCGCCGAGCTGGCGGCCGAGGACGGAATCGACATAGAGGTGCTGGACCTGCGCTGGCTGAAGCCGATTGACGCCGAGGGCCTGGCTGCCTCGGTTTCAAAGACCCGGCGCGCCGTGGTGGTGCATGAAGCCCCGCTGACCGCCGGACTGGGGGCGGAAGTAGCCGCGCTCATCACGCAGCACTGTTTCGACACACTCAAGGCTCCGGTGGAGCGGGTCACCGGATTCGACGTACCGTATCCCTCGGGTGACCTGGAAGACGAATACATCCCGAACATTGACCGCATCCTTTTTGGGATCCAGCGAGTATTGGAGTACCGGCGTGGCTGAAATTTCCTTTCCCCTGCCCGACCTCGGCGAAGGCCTGATCGAAGCAACCGTCCTGGAATGGCTCGTGGCCCCGGGCGACCAGGTGGAACGCAACCAGCCGCTGGTGGAGGTGGAGACCTCCAAGTCCGCCGTTGAGCTGCCTTCCCCGCAGGCCGGCGTCGTTGCGCGGATCTACGGCGAAGCGGGCGAAAAAATCAACGTGGGCGAACCCCTGGTGGTGTTCGAAGTTCCTGATGACACCGCCGGAATCGTCGGCACCGTGCCGCAGGAAGCCGCTCCCCGCCGCCGGGTCCGGCTTTCGGCTGTGCTGGACGAGGACTAAAGGATGAGCGCTGGAATCGGCACTTCCCCCGCCCTGTACAGCGAAATCCACGAACCCGACGGCGGCAGCGCGCTTCGTCCGGTACTGGCCCTGCACGGGTTTGCTTCCTCTACGGAAATGAACTGGCAGTCAACGGGCTGGATTAGCGCACTGACCGGAGCCGGCCGGCGGGTCATCACCGTGGACCTCCCAGGGCACGGACGCAGCGACGCACCGCGGGACCGGGATGATTACTCACCGAGCCGCATCCGGGCCCGGCTGCTGGACCTGCTCTCCGACGCCGGCGTCCGCCCGCTGACTGAGGGTGATGCCTCCTCCGGTGTGGACGTGGTGGGCTACTCGCTGGGTTCGCGTCTGGCGTGGGAGCTGGGCGCCGCCGCTCCGCACCTGGTACACCGCATGGTGCTGGGCGGGCCCGGAGCCGGGGATCCGCTGGCTGACTTCGATCTGGCCGGGGCACGCAAGTTCCTCGCAGACGGGACCCCGCTTGCCGATCCCGTGAGTGCTGACCTGCTGCGGATGGCCCAGCTGGTGCCGAGCAATGACCTGGACGCGCTGCTCACGCTGATTGAGGCAATCAAGGAGGAGCCGTTCTCGCCGGAGACCGGTGTGCCGGCAATGCCGCTCCTGCTGGTGGCCGGGGAACAGGATGAACTGGCGGCTAGTGCACCCCGGCTCGCTTCACTCAACGGGCAGGCCGACCTGCTGATCCTGCCCGGGCGCAGGCATGCCAATGCCGTGACCTCCCGCGCTTTCAAGAACGCTGCGGTCGATTTCCTCGCCGGTGCCCCGCAGGACAGGTGAGGTCAAGACTTGGTTACGGGGGCCGGAAAAGGGGCGGTTAGGGTAAATCGGCAGGATAGGATTGGATAGTCAGTACAGTAAAACGAGATTACTAAGTGTGCTTTCGATTTATTTGTGCAGTATCCGTCCATGTTCCATCCCCGCAGTTCAACCCCTAAGTGAGGACGCCCGTGGACTTATTCCTGGGGCAGCGCTACCGCACCACCGACCTGATCGGCACCGGTGGCGCTGCTTCCGTGTACCGGGCGCTTGATGAGAACCTGGGCCGCGAAGTCGCCGTCAAGGTCTTCCGGCCGAGTGTCCAGGAAGACGACGACTACCGCCGCCAGCACACTGAGACTCTGCTGCTGGCGACCCTGAACCACCCGGGCCTGGTCACCCTGCTGGACGCAGGCCTGCATCATGAAGAGGACAGCCAGGTCCTGAACTACCTGGTCATGGAACTGGTGGACGGACCGGACCTGCGCCGGACCCTGAAGTCCGGCCCGCTTCCGGCGGTTTCGGTTGCTTCCCTTGGAGCCGATCTGGCTGATGCCCTGGCTTACGTCCATTCCAAGGGCGTCATTCACCGCGACGTGAAGCCTGCCAACATCCTGCTCTTCCCGCAGGAACACGACTCACGGCTGTACCCCAAGCTCACCGACTTCGGCATCGCCCGCCTGGTGGAGGCCACGGTCGCGACGGCCCACGGCGCTACGATCGGTACTGCCAACTATCTGAGCCCCGAGCAGGCGCAGGGCGGCACGGTAGCGCCGTCCACGGACATCTACTCCCTGGGCCTGGTGCTGCTGGAGTCCCTGACCGGCGAAAAAGCCTTCCCCGGCCCCATTGTGGAAGCTGCCGTGGCCCGGCTGCTCCGCGATCCCGAAATTCCTGAGTCACTGGGCAGCGAATGGGTGGAACTGCTGCGTGCCATGACCAACCGGCTGCCGGACGCCCGCCCCGCCGCCCACGAGGCAGCCGCGGCCCTGCGGCTGCTGGCGGCTGAACCGGAAGTGGCTGTGCCGCAGGCCGCAGAGAACGACGCCGACGCGGAAGAGGTGTGCACCGGGGGCGTGACCACCGGAAACATTTACATCCCTCTTCCGCCGGCGCACGCCCCCAGCCTGGGCTAGACCGGGCTTTTCAGCACAGTCGGCCCGCCGAGTCAGGAATCGGCGTCGGTGTCCTCTTCGGGTTCAAAGTTTGATGCGTCTTCGGTGCTGGCTGCCGCCACACCGTCACCTGAATCGGGGATGGTGCCTTCCGGCCCGGCGCCGCCGTTCTTGTCCTTCTCCTCCGGTGTTCCCTTGCCTGCATCAGTCATGACTTGTACTCCCCTTCGGTGGTTCATGGCACCCGGGCGGTGCCCGGGCACTGACTTTCGATACTAGGCCACCTGCGGCGCACAACACAGGTCCGGCCGGGTTCCTCCTCAAGGGAGCAACCCGGCCGGACCTGCGTGTTCTCAGTCTTCCTATGAGCTGGCCGGAGCTCCGTCGTGCGGAACCGTGGTCCGCGGTACGGCAGCTGTGGCGGCCGGAGCATTGCCCTTGTTCTGCTTGGCGATCTGGATCTGCTCATACACGTGGTTGCGCAGCTCCACGAACCTAGGCAGCGAACGGGTGGTGAGCTGGTCCCGCTGCTCCGGCAGATCAATCAAGATGTCTTCCTGCACCACCGTGGGTGAACTTGAAAGCACCACCACCCGCTCCCCCAGGTACACAGACTCATCGATGTCGTGCGTAACGAAGAGGATCGTCACCCCAAGCTTCTCCCAGACGCTGCGCACCAGATCTTCGAGGTCCGCGCGGGTCTGGGCGTCGACGGCGGCAAACGGCTCATCCATCAGCAGCACCTTGGGCTGGTACGCGACGGCGCGGGCGATCGCCACGCGCTGCTGCATACCGCCGGAGAGCTGCCACGGATAGCTGGTGGGTACATGCTCCAGCCCCACGGCTTCCAGGGCGTTATCCACCAGCTGGTTCCGCTCTGCCTTGGCGATGCCGGCGTTCTTCAGCGGCAGCTCAACGTTGCCGCGGACAGTCATCCAGGGAAAGAGGCTCCTGCCATATTCCTGGAAGACCACCGCCATGTCCTTGGGCGGCTCGGTCACCTTCTTTCCGGCCAGGATGACCTCACCGGAGGTGGGGGCCATGAGCCCGGCAATGATCTTCAGCAGCGTGGTCTTGCCGCTGCCTGAGGGACCCACCAGGCAAACGAGTTCTCCGGGCCGCAGGTCGAAGGTCAGGTTGCGGACAGCTTCGATCTCCCCGGCATCCACCTTGTAGATCTTCTGGACGCCCCGGACCGACAGCAGCGGCTGGATCTGGCCCTCGGTGGGATTACTCTGCATGTTCTACCTCTCTCAAACCGTGGTACCAGCCGAGAATGCGGCGCTCGGACCACTGGAACAAAAATGACATGGCGACACCGATCAGGCCGAGCACCACAATGCCGCTCCACATTTCGGGAATGGCGAAGGACCGCTGGAACTGGACAATGGTGAAGCCCAGGCCCTCGGAGGACGCGAACATCTCCGAGATGACCATAAGGATCAGGCCGATTGACAGGCACTGGCGCACGCCGGCCATGATCTGCGGGCTGGCACTGGGCAGCACCAGGTACCGCAGCCGGGCGAAGCCGCTGATCCGGAAAGTGCGGGCGGAATCGCTCAGCACACCGTCGACGGCCCGGACGCCTTCAATGGTGTTCAGCAGGACCGGCCAGACGCAGCCGGAGACGATCACGGCGATCTTCATCTGGTCATTGATGCCGATCAGGAGCATCAGCACCGGAATCAGCACCGGCGGCGGAATGGCCCGGAAGAATTCCAGCACCGGCTCCAGCAGGCTGCGCAGCCAGCGGGTTGTGCCTACCAGAATGCCCAGACCGGCACCCAGGACGATCGCCAGTGCGATGCCTGTGACCAGCCGGATGAGGCTGGGCAGCACGTCTGTCATAAAACGGTCCCAGGTCCAGACCGTCACGAATTTTTCAACCAGTGTGCCTGGTTTGGGAACAAAGAAGTTGGTGCTGCCCTGCGTGCTGATCCACCAGATGAAGATCAGCAGTGCCGGGAGCCCGACGAGGTAACCGGCTTTCTTGAGCGTGTTCATACCACGACCTCCCCGCGGACCGAGCTGTGCCAGGACAGGGTGCGGCGTTCAATGACCCGCATGCCCATGTTGATCAGGATGCCCAGCACGCCGGTGGTCAGGACCAGCGCGTACATCTGGGCGATCGCACCGCCGGACTGGGCGTTGGCAATCTCTTTCCCCAGTCCCGGCGAGCCGATGATCAGGCTGGCGGTGATCGCAAGGATAAGCGCGACGGCGGCCGCGAGCCGGACTCCGGTCATCAGGTAGGGAAGGGTGGTTGGCCACACGACGTAGCGGATCCGTGCCAGGCGGCCCAGTCCGAAGCTCTTGGCAGTGTTGTTGGCGACGGGATCCACGTCCGCCACTCCGTAGAGGACCTGGATCAGCACCTGCCAGAAGGAGGCGTAGACCACCAGCAGCAGGGTGGACTCGATCCGGAAGCCGAACAGCAGCACTGCCAGCGGGATGAGTGCCACAGACGGGATGGGCCGCAGGAACTCGATTGTTGAGTTTGTGGCTTTGCGCAGGAAGGGGCTGGAGCCAATGACCAGGCCCAGAACCACCGCGGCGACGGTGGCGATGAGCAGACCCAGGAACCAGCCGGTCATGGTGTCCGCGACCGCTTTCCAGAAGGCACCGAGGCCCAGGTTGTTGATAAAGACGCCCAGCACCTCACTGGCGGGCGGCAGGAATCGTGGGTTGACCACTCCGAGCCGGGGAATCAGTTCCCAGGTGAGCAGGAACCCGAGGATTCCTGCCAGTCCCAGCAACGGCCCCGCGGGGAGTCGTTTGGCGGATTTCATATGCTCTCGTTCTTCTCGAACCGGGCGGAAGGCGCGGTGTTAGTCCTGTGCAGGCAGCATGGCGTTCAGGTCAGGGGCCTTGGACAGCGTTCCGTAGCTGGCAGCGGCCTCGCCGAGTATGGTCAGGCCCTCGCGGTCAAAGTCCGCGTGGAAGGCAGGCAGCACCATCTTGGCGCGCATTTCTTCGTCGATCTTGGTGTAGGTGCCCACGATCTCCCGGACGGCCTCGGGGTTCTCCTGCGCGTACTCCAGCGACTTCTTCATGGCCCGGGTGAACTGCTCCACGGTCTCCGGGTTCTCCCCGATGTACGAGGAGGTCGTGAAGTATCCGCTGATGTCCAGGCTCGGGTGTGTTTCGGCGAAGTTGTAGGCGATAACCCGTGCGCCGTTTTCAACGGTCTGGGTGAGGAACGGGTCCAGGATCCAGGCGGCGTCCACCTGGCCGGATTCGATAGCGGCCGGAGCGTCAGGGAACGGGACCTCCACGAATTTGATGCTCTCGTGGTCGCCCCCGGCGTTCTCCACCAGCTTCCTGATCGTGGTGTCACCAATGTTGGACAGGTTGTTGACGGAGACGGTCTTACCGGCCAGATCTGCCGCATCCTGGATGTCGGAATCCGCCGGAACGACGACGGCACCAAAGTCCGAGGAGGTGTCCCCTGTTGTTGAATTGCCGTTGGAGACCAGCTCAATCCCCAGGCCCTTGTCATTGGCCACCATGACCGAGACAACGTTGCCGAAGGCAAAATCGAAGTCGCCGCTGACCACACCGGGAACGGCGGCAGCCCCGCCGGTGGTGGTCTGGATGTCCAGGTCCAGGCCTTCAGCTTCAAAGAAACCCTGCTCTTTGCCCAGCCAGATGGGCGCCGTGTCCACAATGGGCATGATTCCCACGGAGAGGGTGGTCAGTCCGGAGGTAGCTTCGGCACCGGAAGTGCTGTCGTCCCCGGAAAGAGATCCGCCTCCACAGGCACTAAGGGAAAGAGCCGCTGCAGCGGCGAGGAGGACGGGGGCATTGCGTTTCACGTAGAGCGCTCCTTGTACGGTGGAAACCCGCGAAGACGGTCGCAGGCTCAGAGCTTCAGCCAGCTACGAAACACAGGGAACGAGTCCCCAAAAACCGTTGAGGTTTTCATGTTGTTCGTATGTTGAACAAAAGTTCTTCAGGTAAACGCTATGAAATACGTCACTCTGCGTCAAGGAAAAGTGTGATTGGCAACACAATCGAGACCCGCATGGGTAATGTTACCGGCGCCGGGAAGCACCGGTGTGCAGGGCCTGGCGCGCGGGCTATGCTGTTCGGTTTGCGGAACGGCGCACGGCAGCCGCGGACGCCAGACCCAGGAGCAGCAGAGACAGGGCTGCGCCGGCGCTAACAAGGAAGGCTGCGGGGTGTCCGTACGCCTCCGCCAGCGGTCCGGCGAGGCCCGAGCCGACGGCTGTGCCTGCCACGGTTCCGCTCGCGAGCAGGGTCATAAAAGTGCCCATAAGGTGCTTTGGCGCCAGTTCAGCACCAATGCCGAAGATGCTGACCATGGTCGGCCCCACAGGAATACCCAGCAGGAACAGAACTGCCAGCATGCCGGGGATGCCGGACGGCACCAGAAGCAGAAGTGCCGCTGCCGTCATCGCGGCGGCAGAGACCACCCAGCGGGCGGACTGGCTGAAACGCTGGGGCCAGAAGGCTACGGACAGGGCGGCGGCGGCCGAGCTGATTCCCATGATGGAGTACAGCAGTCCCGCGGCATCGGCGGCGCCGAAGGAGCCGCCAAAGGCGGCAAGGGATGCCTGGGTGGCCCCGAAGAAGGTGCCCATCGCCACCATGCCAAGCACCGGCAGCGCCAGCAGCCCCCAGGAGGCGTCCTTGCGCTGTGCCTGGTCCCGGGGCGGCCGGGGGGTATTTTTGGCCCGGCGCGGTGCGGGCACCACAAGTGCGGCGGACTTGTGGAAGGCAAACGCACTGACCATGGACGCTGACAGTACAGCTGCCAGGGCCAGCGGGAGCCAGGGCGTGACTGCTGCTGCAAGCAGGCCCACAAGGGCCGGCCCCAGCACGAAGCTCAGCTCGTCGGCCATGCTTTCATAGGACAGGGCAGTGCCCATCTCCTTGCCGGTTCGATCCCTGGCTGTCAGCGCCATCCAGCGCACTCGTGCCAGCGGACCCACCTGGGGGCCGGTGGCTCCCATGCCGAAGGCTGCTGCCAGGACGGCAGCCAGCGTGCCGCCGTCGGGCAGCTGCCCTGCGGTAAGGATTGTAGCGATGATCAGAAGCGGGTTGGCGACGGCGGCCCCCAGCAGGACGGGCCGCTGCCCAATGCGGTCAGCCAGGTAGCCCAGGGCGGGACCGCCGAGGGCAGAGCCCACACCAACGGCGCCGGCCGCAAAACCGCCCTGTGCATAGGAACCGGTGATGCTGGTGACCAGTGTCAGGGCTCCGATAGTGAGCATCGCCAGCGGAAGGCGGGCCAGGAAGGCCACGGAGAAGAAGGCCGGCCCGGCCAGTTCAAGGATGCGGCCGTAGCGTCCCTTGGCCGGCGGAGCAGGTGCAGTAGTTCCGGAGTTGGCTGCTGTGCCGCTGTCGCGGGCGGACTGCTGGTCAGTGGAAAAAGGTTTCATGCTGTACTCAGTTCACGCAAAAACGCGCATCGTCCCTCCTCCCGATGCGCCCGACCCGGCTACATGCCGATCCTACCCCGGCGGCGCCGGCGCCGGAGGCGCTGCTCGCTGACGGCGTACAAGCCCTCCCAGACGATGCCGCGAAGAGGAACGTTGGCAGGATTCCCCTACGCCGGCAGCGCTTCGGCGGCGCGGTAGCTGACGGTCGAGCCGTTGCGGCCCCTCGTGATCTGGAGCTGGGCACCGATGCGCTGTTTCATCTCAGCCACGTGGCTGACCAGGCCCACCACACGGCCGCCGTCACGCAGCCCTTCCAGGGCATCCATCACCTGTTCCAGGGCTTCCTCGTCCAGGCTTCCGAATCCCTCGTCGACAAACAGCGTTTCCATGCTGGTGCCGCCCGATTCCTGCTGGACAACGTCCGCCAGGCCCAGGGCCAGCGCCAGGGAGGCCATAAAGGACTCGCCTCCGGAGAGGGTCGAGGTGTCGCGGCGCACGCCGGTCCAGTCGTCAATGACGTGCAGGCCCAGTCCGGCCCTGCGGTTACCGGAGCGGGAATCATCGTGCACCAGTGCGTAGCGTCCGGCCGTCATTGCGGCCAGCCGCTCAGTTGCGGCCGCCGCGACCTGCTCCAGGCGCGCGGCCAGGACGTACGTGCTCAGGGCCATGCGGTAGTTGTTCTCGCCGTGGCCCCGTGCAGTGTCGCTGACGGACTGGAGGAGCTCACAGCGGCTTTGCAGCGGTTCCATCTCTGCCTCTGCCTCCGCGAGCCGTGCCGCAAGGCCGGCAAGCGTGTCTGCTGACCCTTCCAGCAGCCCGATCTGCACAGCCGCATCGGAAACAGCCTGCCGGGCGGCGTCAGCAGCTTCGGCAGCTTCGGCTATGTCCTCCTCGTCAGGCGTGGCCTCAGGCACACCGTCGCTGTCGAGAGAGGCAAGGGCATCCTCGTCTTCGCGCCGCATCGCCAGGCGGGCTGCCTGCGCGTCGAGTGCTTCAAGCTCTGCACGCAGTCCGTCTGCTTCCGCCCCGGGCAGCAGAGCCGCCCGCGCAGCCCCGGCATCCGTGAAACCGGTTCCCGCGAGGGCGTCCTCGAGGGCGTGTTCAGCCTCTGTCTGGAAGCTCTCCGCCTGCCGGGCCGTCTGCAGCGCTGTCCTGGCCATGGCGGTGAGGCGGCGTACGCGCTCCAGCAGGTCGAGCCGTGCTGAGAGTGCTGCCGGGTCGGAAAGATCCCCGGAACCCCTGCGGCCCAGCTCTGCGGTTTCCTCTGCGGCGGCGCCGGCGCGTGCCTGCGCCTGTGCCGCGTCCTGGAGCAGACGCGACCGTGTCTGCTCCAGCCGGGTCAGTTCGGCCTCGATGCGCTGAAGCCGCTCTTCAGCCTCCCTGAGCCCGGCGGCAGCTTCTTCCGCGGCACGCAGGTCTTCCTGCGCCTGCTCACCGGCCAGGCGGGCCTGCTCCGGATCGGATTCTCCTCCCTGCACACGCAGCGCAGACACTGTGGAAGTGTCCGCTTCCGCTGCGGCGCGGGCTGTTTCCCACTCCTTTTCAGCAGCACTGGTTGCCGCCCGTGCCGCCGCTTCCTCCTCACGCGTCACGAACTGCTGGTCCTCCGGCAGCGGCGCCGGGGCCGGATGGGTTGTGCTGCCGCATACGGGACAGTCCTGGCCCGGTTCAAGGGAGGCCGCCAGTTCCGCAGCCGCCTGGTCCAGGCGCAGCTGCAGCAGGTCCTGCCAGTTCCCCCGTGCGTCCTGATACGCCTCGCGGGCCTGTGCTGCCTGTTCGGCCGAAGCCGACGCCGCGGTCCGTGCCGCCCGGTAGTCCCGGATGACTTCCTGGATTCTGGCTGCGTCCTGGATACGGCGCCGGGCAGCGTCCATTGCCGCTGCCCCGGAGCGCAGTCCGGGCAGTGAGGCACGCAGGGTGTCCTGCTCGTTCCGAAGGTCCGAGGCCGCGTCCTCCGCCGCATCTGCTTCGCTGCGGAGCTGCGCTTCCCGGGACAGCTCCCGGCTTTCAAGCTGAGCCAGTTCTGCGGCACGTTCCGAGTCCGCCAGGGCGTTCTCGGCAGCGGAGAATTCCTTTGCGGTCCGTTCTTCCAGCACGGCAAGTGTGTCTGGACCGGGAAGCTCCCCGTCCTGCACCGCCACGGCAGTCGAATCCCCCGGGATAAGGTCCTGCAGGCCTGCCGTACCGGCGGCATCGCCCAGCTCCTCAAGAGCGCTGCGTGCCGCCGCACCGGCCCGCCGGCACCCCAGCTCCGCTGAGGACAATGCCTCGAGGTAACCTTTGAGGCCCTCCGCCCGTAGGTGGGACTCCAGCGCAGCCCGCCTGGGGAGGCTGGCGGCGTGCCGGAGCGCGTGTTCGCGTTCCTCAGCCTCGAGCTGAAGCCGGGCGAGCCCGCGCGCGCGGCGCGCTTCAAGCTTGTGCAGGAGATCTTCAGCCTGCGTGAACATGGTGTTCCTGGCCGCCTGTTCCTCACGCAGGGACAAAAGCCGGGCGGTGACCCCCGCGCGGACAGCGGCGAGCCATTCCGAGCCTTCCTCAGCGGGCGCCTGCAGGGCAGCCTCGGTGTCAGTTTGACCCTGCGCGTCCGTCCCGGGGCTCTGTTCCTGCTCAGCGGCAGCGAGCCGGCCGCTGCCGTCTGAACCGCCCAGCAGCCGGGCACAGCGTTCAACTTCACTCCGTGCCTGGGCACGCAGAAGCTCCGCAGCAGCCTGCGCCACGGACAACTCCGACTTCACGGCATCGAGCTCGGACTTGAGCTGGCTTTCGATCTCCTCGTAGCGCCAGGTCCCGAACAGCCGCTGCAGCAGCTCCGCCCTGGACGTGGCGTCTGCCCGCAGAAAGGCAGCGAAATCACCCTGGGGAAGCATAACCACGCGCGTGAACTGCTCGCGGCTCATCCCTAGCAGTTCCTGGATCTCCCCCGCTGCTTCATCGTTGCGGGCAGTCTTCTGGACCCATTCCCCCTGAACCAGCTCGCTGAGCAGCGTGCGTGCCTGCTCAGTCACCGTGCCGGTGGCGCTTCCGGCGCGCTTGGCCGGGCGCTCCCACTGCGGGCTGCGGATGACCCTGAACCGCCGGTCCCCCGCGCTGAAGTCCAGCAGGACCTCGGGTGCCACTCCGGGGGCAGCGTGGTCGCTGCGCAGCTTCCTGGCCTCCTGGCGGGCGCCAGGAACGGATCCGTAGAGGGCGAAGCAAATAGCATCCAGCACACTGGTCTTCCCGGCGCCGGTTGGTCCGTTCAGCAGGAAGAGTCCCTGCGCACCCAGCTCGTCGAAGTCGATCTGCTCGCGGCCGGCAAAGGGACCGAAGGCCTGCATTTCCAGGCGGTGGATCCTCATTTGACCACCTCCGCCGCGTTCACCGTCCGGAGCACTTCGGCGAAGAGCTCTTTCTCTTCCGGCGACGCTTCCCTCGAGCGCACATGGTCAAGGAATCCGCAGCAGACATCGAGGTCGTCCGTGGCACGGGCCAGGCGGCGGCTGTAGCTCTCGTTCACTCCCCGCGATCCGGACGCCGGCTCGAAGGACAGCACCAGGGTGTCCGGGAAACGGGTACGGATCTGTTCCATGGCCTTGGCAGGACGGCTGTCATCCGTGAGGGTGACCTGGCACCAGGCATCTTCTGCCTCGGAATGTGCCGGATCTGCCAGCAGTTCCTGGAGCGTTCCGCGAAGCACTGCCAGCCGTTTGGGCGCCGTCCACGGAACGGGAGTGACTTGCTCCAGTCCCGCAGGGCCGAGTTCCACCAGCAGCCCGCCCTTGGACTGCCGTGCTTCAGAGAATGAGTAGGCCAGCGGAGAGCCGCTGTACCAGACGTTCGGGGCCAGCTCCTGGCGTCCGTGCAGATGTCCCAGCGCAGCGTAGGTAAAGGAACTGAACAGGTCCAGCGGAACAGCTCCAACGCCGCCCACTGACAGATCCCGTTCGCTGTCCGAGGTGATGCCGCCGGAAGCAAATGTATGTGCCATGACCACCGGAAGCACAGGATTTCCGGCCTCTTCGCGCTCCTGTACATCCTGCCGGATGCGCCGCACTGCTTCACCGAGGACACCGGCGTGGTTTGCGGGAATGTCTGCGCCAAGTCCGGGGGCGGCAAGGCGCGGTTCCAGGTAGGGAATCCCGTACACGGCAACCGTGGCTGTCCCCGCCGGCATCAGCACGGGCGAGGTGATGGCTTCGATGCCGGTTCGAAGGTGCACCCCGCCCTGCTCAAAGATGCGTCCGCCGAAGCCCAGCCGTGCGGCGGAATCGTGGTTGCCGCTGGTCAGGATCACTCGTGCGCCTGCAGCGGTGATTCCTGCCAGCGCCTCATCCAGCAACCGCACCACATCCACGCCCGGCAGGGCGCGGTCGTACACGTCGCCGGAGATCAGGACCGCATCAACCTGCTCCGTGCGGACGGTGTCCAGCAGCTGGTCCAGGAAGGAGCGCTGGGCCTGCAGCATTCCCACGCCATGGAAGGAACGGCCCAGATGCCAGTCGGATGTGTGCAGGATTCGCATATCAATAAAACTACCGCCCGCCGGTGACACCGCAGATTTCCCCGGCAGGCGTGCCGGTACTGCAGTGCCGCCGGCGGGCGGTCAGTCAGGCGGCTGGGCCGCCCGGGGCTCAGGCCTGGGGGCTGCCCGGGGCCGTGCCGCTGTTCGGCTCGTCGCCGGAATCCGTGTCTCTGGGAGCCGAATCCGCGGCGGAGGAACCGTCGGCGTCGAAGAACCCGCGAGCGTCGGCGTCGTCGGCAGCGGTGCGGGCCGGACGTGCGCTCTCGGCGGCAGGCGCGCCGGTGCCGGCTGATGCGGCCGGGAGTTCATCGTCGTCTTCTTCGAACTCCTCTTCAATAACCACGGCTGCGCCGGGGGCTGCGAAGTCGAGGCTGCGGTAGATCAGCCCGGTGATCGCGGCGCCGAGCAGCGGAGCGAGCCAGAAGAGCCAAAGCTGTTCCAGGGCCCAGGGCTCGGCAAAGACGGCAACGGCCGTGGAGCGGGCGGGGTTGATGGAACCGCCGGTGATGGGCACCAGGAACGTCAGCAGCGCAGCGTAGGTGACACCTGTGGCAAAGGCGCCCGCAGCAGCGGAAAGCCGGGTTCCGGCACCGAGGAAGACGGCCGTGAGCAGCGCCGCGGCAATGACTTCCGTGAGCAGTGCCCCGGCCAGCGGGAACTGCGTGGCGGAGTGCTCGCCGAAGCCGTTGGCAACAGCGGCGAAGAAGGGCTGGGTCTCCGGAATCTGCGGGTGTCCGGTCATTGAAACCCAGAGGATCAGGGCAGCGAACAGCGCACCAACCAGCTGAGCAACGATGTAGGGCAGGACAGATTTCCAGGGCGTACGTCCGGCCAGTGCGCTGCCGAGCGTGATGGTCGGCAGGAAGTGGCCGCCGGAAATGTAGCCGAAGGCAATGATCGCCGCGGCCAGCACCAGGCCGAATGCCAGCGGAGCGGACAGTCCGCCGGAGGGATTAAAGAAGGAGACGCCCAGGCCTGCCAGCACCAGCAGGAAGGAACCCGCCGCTTCTGCGATGCTGCGGCCCAGCAGTCCGTAGGACCGCAGGGACGTAATCATGGTTCCCTCGTCCGCTGCGGCGCGCGCGCCGGCTGGGTATTGTGGCTCTGCTCTCATGTGGGGAGTCATTCCTATCAGTTGGTGTAGAACGGGTATCGCGGACGGCACCAGCACCCTGGGTGCCCGGCGCCGCACAAACAGCCCAGCCTTCCACCGCTTCCTGTGAGCCTGCTGGGTGCGCACTGAGCATACACTCGCGGCCGCGGAGGATGAGCTGGTCTCGGGCGACCTATGCTGGAGAGGTGACTAATTCCGCTTCCCTGCCGCAGGTTGATCCCGAAGTTTTTGCGTCCAAGGTCCGCGCGTGCCTGCTGGGCGGCGCCCTAGGCGACGCGCTGGGCTATGCGGTGGAGTTCGATTCCCTCGACGGCATCCGGGCCCGCTACGGAGCCGGAGGCCTGACAGACTTCCGTCAGCTGGACCGCCCTGCTCCTGTCTCCGATGACACCCAGATGACCCTCTATACCGTTGACGGGCTGGTTGAAGTCCTGCAGTGGGCCAACGACGGCGTTGGTGCCGATGAGACCGCCTGCCTTTGGCTGGCGTATCTGCGCTGGCTGAAGACCCAGGGTGAAGCACTCCCGGCCAACGCTCCGGACCAGCCGGCCCGCTGGATCGATGCCCAGGAAGTGCTCCACCACCGCCGGGCGCCCGGCAACGCCTGCCTGTCCGGTCTGCTCACCGGCGAGATGGGCACAAAGTCCAGGCCCGTGAACGCGGAATCGAAAGGCTGCGGCACGGTGATGCGCTCGGCCCCGTTCGGCCTGCTCCCCTATGTAGCCGCTGACACGGTGTACAAGTTCAGTGCCGACGGCGCTGCCCTGACCCACGGACACTCCTCCGCGCTGCACAGTGCCGCGGTGTTCAGCGCTCTGATCCACGATCTTCTGCCGGCCGGGGCCCGCTTGGAAGATGCTGCGTCAGCTGCGGTGGAACGTGCCGCTGCCTCCGGTGTGCCCGAGCTCTCCGAACGCCTGGAAGCTGCCGTGTCCCTGGCCGCGGAAGACCTCGCCGGGACCTCGGAGCCATCCGCAGCACGCATGAAACAGGCGCTCGGGGAAGGGTGGGTGGCGGAAGAAGCTCTGGCGATAGGGCTGTACGCAGCCCTGGCAACGGCAGCGGCGCACAAGCCGGAAGAACACTTCCGCCGGGCAATCGCGCTGGCCGTGAACCACGACGGCGACAGCGACTCAACGGCCTCGGTGGCCGGCAACATCCTTGGCGTCCTGTACGGCACCGAAGCCCTCCCGGATCAGTGGCTGGAAGCGATCGATGCCCGCGAAACGGTGGAACAGATGGCGGACTCGCTGCTGGCCGTCACGGTGGGCTGAGCGGCAGCATGCGCGGCCGGCGGCCTACTGGCTCCCGGCCGGCCAGCTACCGCCGATCATCTGAAGAAACTCAGCTTCGGAGAGCACTTCAATCTTCTGCCCGCGGTCGTGCAGTTCCAGGACCCGGCGGGCCTTGCCTGTGACCCGCCCGTTGCGCAGGTCCCCGGCTTCGAAGCCGTCACCGACCACCAGGACAGTGGTGGCGCGGGTGACGTTGCTGGCCGTCCGCGCGCCGAGCTCCGCGGCACGTTCCTTGGCGTTCTGGCGCGGCATGCCCAGATTCCCGGTGAAGACCACAGTTTGTCCGTAGAGTGGATGCCCGGGCCGTGCAGCCGGGTTCGGCGGCGGATTAATCCCCTCCGACGGCCAGCCGGTGAAGGATGATACCGCTGCGGCAGCAGTCCCGGTGCCGCGTTCCAGGGCGTCCCGGGTGGCCTTGGACATCGGGTCGATCCCGGGCCGGTAGGCAGGTGCATGGTTGGGGCGCAGGCCCTGCCGGGCGAAATACTCCGCCACGCTTCCTGCCCCGGACCGGGCAACAATGTCCACGAGGATTCCGGCACAGGCCCGCGCATCGGCCGTCGCGTCGTGGTGGTTCTCCAGCGGGACACCGGCGGCCTCTGCCACAAACGGCAGCGAATGTGAGGGCAGGGAATAGGTCCTGCGGGAGAGCACCACAGTGCAGGCGTAGTCATACGCCGGTCCGGGCAGTCCGGAGACTTCAAGGGCGGAACGGATCACGCCCAGGTCAAACGCTGCATTGTGCGCCACCAGCAGGTCCTCGCCGATGAAGGCTCCGATTTCGGGAAACAGCTCACCGAACCGGGGCCTGCCTGCTACCTGGTGCGCCTCGATGCCGTGAATACGGATGTTGCGCCGGTCAAAGTAGTCGTGCCCTTCAGGCGGGCGCATCAGCCAGGAGGCTTCCTCCACGATCCGGCCGCCGCGGACCTTGCTCAGGCCTACTGAGCAGGGCGAGCCGCGGAAACCGTTGGCTGTTTCAAAGTCAATGGAGGTGAAGTCGACTCCCACGTCAGGACTCTTCAGCCGCGCGCTGGGCCTTCCTCCGCCGGTAGGCACGGATCTTGCTGGTCACGTACCAGACCGCTGCGATGAGCACCGCCGCGATCACGATCTTCTGGAAGATCCCGGCGTATTCCTCAACAATGTGCCAGCTCTCGCCCAGGAAATAGCCGGAGAACACAAAGATGCTGTTCCAGATGAGGCTGCCCGCAGTGGTCAGGCCCAAAAACTTGAGCATGGGCATCTTCTCGATACCCGCCGGAATGGAGATCAGGGAACGGAAGATGGGGATCATCCGCCCGAAGAACACGGCCTTGTAGCCGTGCTTCATAAACCAGGCTTCAACCTTGTCCACGTCCTCGATATCAACCAGCGGGACCTTCTCCACGATGGCGCGCATGCGGTCCCTGCCCAGCCAGGCGCCAAGTCCGTAGAGTGCCCAGGCGCCGAAGACGGAGCCGAGGGTGGTCCAGATCAGCGCCTCGACGATGGAGAAGTTGCCCTGGCTCGCCGCGAAGCCGGCCAGCGGCAGGATTACTTCGCTGGGCAGGGGCGGGAACAGGTTTTCCAGTGCAATAGCCAGTCCGGCGCCGGGAGCGCCAATGGCCTCCATGATGTCCACGGCCCACTGGGCAATCCCTCCCAGGGCCGATTCGGAGCTGGCGGGGTCAACTGAGGCGCTGGTCAGGATACTCATATCGGAACCAATTGTGCCCTACTCCCCCGCCGGGCAAGAACGAACCGGTCTGCCCCGGAGCGGCGCCGCAAGGATCGCCGGCGCCGCTGCGTGGCCTAATTCACTCTCAGCTGGCGCCGGCTGAACCGTCCAGGACCCGGATGACGGCGGGGAGCAGGGCGCGGAACGCCTGTCCCCGGTGGCTGATGGCATTCTTCTCTGCGCCGGTGAGCTCCGCGCAGCTGCGTGTCTCGCCCGCCGGCTGCAGGATCGGGTCATAGCCGAAGCCGCCTGCGCCGCGGGGCTCAGAGAGCAGGGTGCCGCGCAGTTCACCGAGTTCCACTGTTTCTCCCCCGCCGGGCACTGCCAGGGCCGCAGCGCAGATGAACGCTGCGCCGCGGTGCTCTGATCCGATATCCGCCAGCTGGGCGAGGAGCAGGTCCAGGTTCGCCTGGTCGTTTCCGTGGGCTCCGGACCACCGGGCGGAGAAGATGCCCGGTGCGCCGCCCAGGACATCAACGGCCAGTCCGGAGTCGTCCGCAATAGCGGGAAGCCCTGTCGCCTCGGCCACCGCACGAGCCTTCAGCAGCGAGTTTTCCTCGAAGGTGACGCCGGTTTCCGGTACATCCGGCACTCCGGCTGTTTCGGCGTCGATCACCTGGGTGTCGACGTCGAGCCCTTCGATCCGGCCGCGGAGCAGTTCACGCAGTTCCTTAAGTTTCCCGGCATTGCGGGTAGCCAGCACAAGCCGTGGTGCGGGCGCGTTCACGAAGCCGCCAGGGTTTGCCGCTGGATCTCTGCGAGCTGTGAGGTGCCCAGCAGCGCCAGGTCCAGCAGGGCGTCCAGCTCGGCGCGGTCGAAGGGCGCGCCTTCGGCGGTGCCCTGGACCTCAACGAACTTGCCGCTTCCGGTGACCACCACATTCATGTCGGTTTCCGCCCGGACGTCTTCCACGTAGGGCAGGTCCAGCATCGGCACGCCGTCGATGATTCCCACGCTGACGGCGGCCACGGTGTCCAGCAGCGGTTCGGCGCTGCGTGCCACCAGCTTGTTCTCTTTGGCCCATGCCAGTGCGTCCGCCAGTGCCACATAGGCACCGGTGATCGCGGCGGTGCGCGTTCCGCCGTCGGCCTGCAGGACGTCGCAGTCCAGGACCACGGTGTTCTCGCCGAGGGCACGGGTATCGATGACCGAGCGCAGTGAGCGCCCAATCAGGCGGGAGATTTCGTGCGTACGACCACCGATCTTTCCCTTGACCGATTCACGGTCGTTGCGGGTGTTGGTGGCGCGGGGAAGCATGGCGTATTCGGCGGTGACCCAGCCCTTGCCGTCACCCTTGAGCCAGCGCGGCACGCCGGGGGTCAGCGAGGCGGTGCAGAGCACCCGGGTGTTGCCGAATTCGATCAGTGCCGATCCTTCGGCCTGGCTGGACCAGCCGCGGGTGATGCTGATGGTGCGGAGCTGGTCGGGGGTGCGGCCGTCGGTGCGCAGGGCAGGCGAAGAATTCGGAACTGTAGTCATGGGGCCAGTCTATCGGCCGTGTACCGGCCGCCCCTGGGCCGGGTGTCCCCGTACTTCGCTGCCGTTCACTGCCAGCGGCGGCGCGAAGTCCGTGCCGACGTCGTAGGAGACGCCGGCGACGGCGACGGCCAGGCCGCCGGAATAGGTCTCCCGTGCTTCGGCGACTGCAGTGTTCGCGTCGTTCCACACCGGAAGGTGGGTGAGCAGCAGGCGGCGGGCCCCGGCCTCGGTGGCGGCTGCCCCTGCCCGCTTGCCGGTCAGGTGCACGCCGGTGATGGCGTCGTCGCGGCCTTCATGGAAAGCCGCTTCACAGAGGAACACATCAGTGTTCCGGGCAGCCTCGACCAGCCCGGGGCAGGAATCCGTGTCTCCGGAGTAGGCCAGTGTCCGCACCCTTCGGGTTCCGTCCCCGGCCGGCTCAACAGCCTCCACACGCAGTGCGTACGCCTCTTCGGCCGGGTGTGCAACGGGGTACGGGGTAACGGTGAAAGGACCAATGTGCACCGGTTCACCCGCGGTCCAGTTCATGAACTCGAAGTCCTCATGCATGCCCGGTTCCGGGTCCAGTCCATAGGCAACCGCAATCCGGTCCGCCGTCGCAGCGGGCCCGTAGACCTTGACGCGGTCCCGTCCCCAGCCGCTGGGGTCCCAGTGGACGGCCACGTGCAGGCCGCACAGGTCCATAAAGTGGTCCGGATGCAGGTGGGTGATCAGCACGGCATCAATGTCCTTGATGTCCATGTAGCGCTGCAGCGTACCCAGTGAACCGTTGCCCAGGTCCAGCAGGATGCGCCAGTCCCGTTCGCCGTCGTTGGCTGTCACAAGGTAGCAGGAGGCAGGCGAAGCCGGTCCCGGAAAGGAACCGGAGCATCCTACGATTGTCAGTTTCATCGGGCACCGTTCCCCAGGGCAGCGCCGGTGGCCGGCAGTCCGGCCTGCGCGCGTGCAGCGGCAATCATTTCGGGTGTGATCCGGGCCAGAACCCCGGTGGGATAGCGTGCCGCCACTGAGTCCGCATGCTCAACCCGCAGTACTTCGGGCCCGAGGAAGCGCCGTGCCAGCAGTTCGAAGGACGCGGCGTCCCCGGTGGCCACAAAACGGTGCCTGGGCGGAGTTCCCGCCGCGCGGGCCAGTCCGTGGGTGAGCAGCGCCTTGTATACGTCCTTGGCGGTTTCCTCCGCGCTGGAGACGAGGGTGACGTCCTCGCCCATGACGTAGGAGATCACGCCGGTGAGCAGCGGGTAATGCGTACAGCCGAGCACCAGGGTGTCCACTCCGCGTTCCTTCAGCGGCGTGAGGTAGCCAACGGCAGCCTCCACGACTTCTTTGCCTGCGGTAACGCCTGCCTCCACGTACTCAACGAACGCGGGACAGGCCACCGAGGACACGCTCAGGTGCGGGGCTGCGGCAAAGGTGTCGTCATACGCCCGGGATCCGACTGTGGCTTCGGTGCCGATAACCCCGATGCGTCCGGTCCGGGTTGCCGCGACCGCCCTGCGGACCGCGGGCTGGATGACTTCAATGACGGGAATGCCGTAACGGCCGGTGTAGCGCTCCCGGGCATCGCGCAGGACAGCGGCGGAGGCAGAGTTGCAGGCGATCACCAGGAGTTTGACCCCGGCGTCCACCAGTTCGTCCATCACACCCAGGGCGTAGGCCCGTACATCGGCAATGGGCAGCGGACCGTAGGGCCCGTGCGCGGTGTCTCCAACATAAAGAATCGATTCATTCGGCAGCTGGTCAATGACGGCGCGGGCAACCGTCAGGCCACCCACTCCCGAATCGAAAATGCCGATCGGTGCGTCGGTGGTCTTCGGCAGGTCGTCCTTCAGCGGTGAAGTACCCGAATGGTCAGAGCTCATGATGTATCGACAATAGTCCCCGTCCCGGACAGGGTGCACTTGGTGGCCCGTGGTCTTGGTCACAGCAGCACTCCGCCGGAAGCAGGATCAGCGGCGGGGAAGGCCGTCCAGCAGCGCCTTCATCAGGGTTTCCTGCAGCCAGGTGACGAAGTTGTACACCAGGGCCAGGTACTGGTCCACGTCCTGCGCATCACCGGGTTCGGTGATGTCATGCAGCGCCTCGGCGTCCGCGTCAGTCTCCAGCCCCAGCCGGGAACCGAGGACCAGACGGACATCATTGAGCGCCTGGGCGAAGTGCCTGGCCGAGTCGTTGTCCAAGTGCAGCGGACTGGCCTCCAGGGCCAGGGACGCCGCCCGCAGGGCGCCGATCTTCCCCTCCCGCAGGGAGCGCTCGGTGAGCCGCCGGAATTCCAGGGCATCGGCGTCGTTCTCCGCAACCGCGTTGGGAAGCAGCCGCAGCAGAGCGGGATCCTCCGGGGCTTCGGCGCTGGTGTCCAGCCCCACCATGGCGGCCAGCGGATCCTCAGAGGCCGGGGTCGGCGGTTCCAGCATGGTGATGATGTCGGCAAACAGCCCGCGCAGCAGGGAACGCTCGCCCGGCTCCAGCTGGGCGGTGATGCCTTTGCGGGTGAGCTTGAATCCGGTAGCCAAGAAGGACCTTTCCTCTGTGGTGTGCGGCCGTTAGGCCTGGTCGGCTTTCTGGAACGTTGCCCAGAGACCGTAGGAGTGCATGGCCAGCGTGTGCCGTTCGGCTTCTTCACGCGGGCCGGTAGCCACCACGGACTTGCCGTCATTGTGGACCTGGAGCATGAGCTGGTTCGCTTTCGCTTCCGAATAACCGAAATAACTCTGGAAGACGTAGCTGACGTAGCTCATCAGGTTCACCGGGTCATTCCACACGATCACGACCCAGGGCACGTCGGTGGCGGTTTCCCCTGCTGTCAGTGAGTCGGTCTGGGTCCCGGTGTCCGGGAGGGTGGCTACGCTCATGCTGCCAATTGTAGTTTGGTGCGCACTGCCTGCAGTCCGCATGATGGCGGGTGCGGCGCGGGCCGGGGACGGCGGGTTAGAGTTTTGGGTGTGAACGCTACCACCGCGTGGCAGCAGCCAAATGCTGCCCTGTACACCGACCACTACGAACTGACCATGCTGCAGGCTGCCCTGCACTCCGGCACGGCCGAACGTCGCTCAGTGTTCGAGGCCTTTGCCCGCAAACTTCCGGACGGCAGGCGCTACGGCATCGTCGCCGGCACCGGCCGGCTCCTCGAAGCGCTGGAGAACTTCCGCTTCGAGGAACCGCAGCTGAACTTCCTGGCCGCCAACGGCGTCGTGGACGACCGCACGCTGGACTGGCTCGCCGACTTCCGTTTCTCCGGCACCATCACCGGCTACGCCGAAGGAGACGTGTATTTCCCCGGTTCCCCGATCCTGCAGGTTGAATCCAGCTTCGGCGAGGCCTGCATCCTTGAAACCCTGATCCTTTCGGTGCTGAACCATGACAGCGCCATCGCCTCCGCTGCCTCGAGGATGACCAGCGCCGCCGGCGGACGTCCGTGCATCGAAATGGGTTCACGGCGCACCCATGAGGAAGCCGCCGTCGCAGCGGCCCGCGCGGCCGTCATCGCCGGTTTCGACAGCACGTCCAATCTGGAGGCCGGGCTGAGGTACGGAATCAAGACGGTTGGAACCGCTGCGCATTCCTTCACCCTGCTGCATGATTCAGAAGTTGATGCGTTCACGGCCCAGACCGCCTCGCTGGGACTGAACACGTCCCTGCTGGTGGATACCTACGACGTCGAGCAGGGCGTACGCAACGCCGTCGCCGTCGCGGGCCAGAAGCTGGGCGGGGTGCGGCTGGATTCCGGTGACCTGGTTGCGCAGGCCCAGTGGGTCCGTGAGCTGCTGGACGACCTCGGCAATACCTCAACCCGCATCATGGTGACCTCGGACCTGGATGAATATGCGATCGCGGCCCTGGGCTCCGCTCCCGTGGATGCCTACGGCGTCGGCACCTCGCTGGTGACCGGCTCAGGTGCGCCTACGGCGGGACTGGTTTACAAGCTTGTCAGCCGCGAAGGCACCGACGGAAACTTCGTTTCCGTGGCCAAGGCAGCCAAGAACAAGGCTTCGCTGGGTGGCCACAAATACGCCATGCGCCGGCTCAACGAGCGCGGCCGGGCGGTGGCCGAGGCAGTGGGCGTTGGCGCCCTGCCCAAGAATGACGGCAATGACCGTGAGCTGCTTGAAACGTTCGTCGCCGACGGCGTGGTGCAGTCCGGCTGGACGGGACCGGACGCCGTAAACCGGGCCCGTGCCCGCCATGACGCTTCGCTGCTTGAACTGCCGGCGGCCGCTTACCGCCTGCAGCGCGGAGAGCCCGTGATCCCAACCGAATTCGAGGAGGAAACCCGATGACCCGTGCACTGATTGTGGTTGACGTCCAGAACGACTTCTGCGAAGGCGGCTCCCTGGCCGTTCCCGGCGGAAACGATGCCGCGGCGGAAATCAGCGACTACATCGAAACGTCCCGGGACAGGTACGCGGCAGTCGTGGCCACCCAGGACTGGCACATTGAACCGGGCAGCCACTTCTCCGACAATCCGAACTTCCGGGATTCCTGGCCGGTGCACTGTGTGGCTGGAACCCACGGTGCAGCACTGAACCCGGACCTGGACACGGAGTTCATTGACGCCTACTTCCGCAAGGGCCAGTACGAGGCCGCGTACTCCGGTTTTGAGGGCCTGCTCGCCCCGGACGTGGAGGTTCCCCTGGGTGATCCCGACGCCGAGCCTGCGCCGGACGAGGACGCCGTCAGCCTGGATGACTGGCTGCGGGACAACGGCGTGGATGAAGTGGTGATCGTTGGCCTGGCCACCGACTACTGCGTCAAGGCCACAGCTCTGGACGCAATCGCTGCCGGGTACAACACGGCAGTCATTCCCGAACTCTGCCGGGGTCTGGACCGGGTTGACGTCCGTGCCGCCCTGGACGAGCTGGAAGACGCCGGCGTCGAGCTCCTGGATCTCTAGCTCTTCCTCCCCTCCCTCATCGAGATTACAGAAACTGCCCGTATCAGGCCTGATACGGGCAGTTTCTGCTATCTCGGGGGAAAGTGCGGGAAAAAGGGCGCTACTTGCGGCCGATGAACCAGTCCTGCAGCTTGGCCAGCCGCTTCTGGAGCTGCTCCTCATTCGCCTGTGCCACCGCGGGTCCGCCGCAGATCCGGCGCAGCTCGGAGTGGACCATGCCGTGCGGCATGCCGGAGCGCGCCGACCAGGCGGAGACGTTCTTGGCCAGCTGTGCACGCAGCTCGGTCAGGTGCCGGTGGTCAGCTACGGAGGGCATCGGTACCGGCTCTGCCTCCTGCGGCTTTTTGCGGCCACGACGGGAAAGCTGCTCCTGCTGGCGCTGGCGCAGCAGCATGGTCACCTGATCCGGGTCCAGCAGGCCGGGGATGCCCAGGAAGTCCTGTTCGTCCTCGCTGCCCAGCTCACCGCCGGTGCCGAACTCGCCGCCGTCGAAGAGCACCCGGTCAAAGGATGCCTGGGATTCAAGAGCTTCGAACTTCTGCTTCTGCAGCTCCCCGGAGGCCTTTTCCTCCCGGTTCGCCGCTTCCATCAGGGAGTCGTCCAGGCCGAAGCCCTCTTCCTCCGCGTGGTTCTCCGGACGGTCCAGGGCGTGGTCGCGCTCCACTTCCATCTCATTGGCGAGAATCATCAGGTGCGGGACGGAGGGCAGGAACACCGACGCCGTTTCACCGCGCTTCCGGGCACGCACAAAACGTCCCACGGCCTGGGCGAAGAACAGCGGCGTTGCCGTGGAAGTGGCATACACGCCGACGGCGAGGCGCGGCACGTCCACGCCTTCGGATACCATGCGCACGGCCACCATCCAGCGCTGGGTTCCGGCGGAAAACTCGTCGATCTTTTCGGACGCCTTCGCGTCATCGGAGAGGATCACCGTGGGTGACTCCCCGGTGATCTTCTTCAGCTGTCCGGCGTAGGCCCGTGCATCCTCATGGTCGGTGGCGATCACCAGCCCGCCGGCGTCGGGCACGGTGCGGCGGACTTCACTGAGCCGGCGGTCCGCGGCAGCCAGAACGGCCGGAATCCACTCCCCTGCCGGGTTCAGCGCGGTGCGCCAGGCGTGGGCGGTGATGTCCTTGGTGACCGCGGCTTCGCCGAGGGAGGCTGCCATTTCCTCACCGGCGCTGTTGCGCCAGCGCATCTGGCCCGAATACGCCATAAAGATCACCGGACGGACCACGTGGTCCTTCAGTGCCTGGCCGTAGCCGTAGGTGTAGTCGGCCTTCGAGCGCCGGATACCGGCTCCATCCTCGAGGTACTCCACGAACGGAATGGGAGCGGTGTCAGAGCGGAACGGGGTTCCGGTCAGTGCCAGACGCTTGGCCGCCGGTTCGAAGGCCTCCCGGATGCCGTCACCCCAGGACAGCGCGTCGCCGCCGTGGTGGATCTCATCGAGGATCACCAGGGTGCGTGCGGCCTCGGTCTTGGCGCGGTGCAGCATCGGTTTGCTGGCCACCTGAGCGTAGGTGACAGCGACGCCGATGAACCCGTGGCCGTGCCGGCCGTCCGCGTTCTTGAAGTTTGGGTCCAGTGCCAGTCCGACGCGTGCGGCTGCATCGGCCCACTGCCGCTTCAGGTGGTCAGTCGGCGCGACGACGGTGATCCGGTTGACGATTCCCCGGTCCACCAGCTCGGTGGCCACACGCAGGGCGAAGGTCGTCTTACCTGCACCGGGCGTTGCAACCGCGAGAAAATCGCTGTCATTCTTGGCGAAGTATTTTTCCAGGGCTTCGGCCTGCCACTGGCGCAGCTTCGGGGCTGTTCCCCAGGCTGCCCGCTCAGGGTAGGCAGGGGGCAGCGCCGGTCCGCCGCCGAACAGGGTATCGGAACTCACGCTTGGGAATGCACCTTTCCGGTACTTGGTCTAACACTTGCACTGCGGATGCCCGCAGCTGTTCCAATCACGGCGAAAACCGCCAGGACCAGCCACATCAGGGCATACCCGGACTCCTGGCCCACAGGTTCCTGCTCCACCAGCACGGCCAGCAGTACGCCCCCAACAGTGGTGCCGGCTACGGCGCCCACCTGGTCCGAAAGCTGGAGCGAGGCTGAATTCTGTCCCCGGTCCGCCGCCGAAGACGCGTCCAGGACCAGCACCGAGGTGCTGGAGAGCGCGGCTCCCATGGCGACCCCTGCCAGCGACCAGACTGCCACCAAAAGCCAGAACGGCGCCTGGGCACCGGCCAGCAGGCCCGTACCGCCAATCGAGAGCGTCAGCAGGCCTGAACCTCCGGCCAGCAGCAGGTAACGCCGCGGCCCGGGCACCCGCGCCTGCAGGAAGGATCCAATGGCCCAGCCTACCGCGCCGGCGGTGAGAGCGATTCCTGCCGTGGCCGGGCTCACGCCGTACACGGCCAGCAGCATAACGGGCATAAAGGCCTCGGCGGAGACGAACGCAGCGTTGATCAGTCCGCGTGTCGCGACCACCGAGGGAAGCCCGCGCCGCAGCCAGAGCGCACCGCGGGGCAGCAGCACCATCAGTGCTGCCACAGCGGCCAGCACCCCGGCCGCGGCAAGTACCCCCAGCGCGGTTGATCCGGCGGCAGCAGCCTCATTGCCGGCCCACTGCGCGGCGAAGACACCGCCGGCGAGGAAAACGCCCCAGAGCGCCCGCCGCCGGCCCAGCGCAGGATCGAGTTCCGGATTCTCCGGTGCCCCCAGGTGCCGCACCCGCGGCCACACCAGGGCTGCCGCCAGCAGCACAATCGGAATCACGACGGCGAAAACCCACCGCCAGCTCACGAACTGCGCCAGCAGGCCCGCGGCCAGCGGTCCCACCATGGACGGCAGAATCCAGGCAGTTGCCACCCAGCCGAAGATCACCGGCTGAAGCCGGGAGGGATAGACCTGCCCGATGATCACGTACAGCGCCACCACCATGGCTCCGCTGCCCAGACCGGAAACGGCACGGCCGGCGGTAACCAGCCAGAACTCCCCTGCCGCCGCAGACAGCACCAGACCTGCCACCAGCAGGGCCATCCCGGTGATCAGGGAACGGCGGGGCCCTTCGGCATCGCACCGGGAACCGGCCAGGACGGATCCCAGGAGCGACGCAGTCAGGAACATGGAGAAGGCCAGTCCGTACCCTGCACCGGCGCCCAGATCATCCCCGATCACGGGCATCGCCGTGGTAACCGCCATCGCTTCGAAGGCGACGCAGGTGACGATGGCGATGACGCCGAGGGTCAGCGGCCGGAATGCAGCGGACATTGCTCCGTCCGGCCTGTCCGCGGGCAGGGGCTCACTCATAGAGGCATCAGGACTTACTGCCGTGCCAGGATGCTACGGCGACGAAGGGCGAAAGTTACGAGCGGCGCTACTTCTTGCCGCCGTCATCCTTTCCCGGGCGCAGCCCTTCGTAAATCTCCTTGCACGTGGGGCAGACCGGGAACTTCTTGGGGTCCCGGCCCGGCGTCCAGACCTTGCCGCACAGGGCAATGACGGGCTCACCCGAAAGGGCCGATTCCATGATCTTTTCCTTGCGCACATAGTGCGAGAAACGCTCGGCGTCACCGGGTTCAACTAGTTCCCGCTGCTCTTCGCGCTCGATGACCGCGGTGGAGGAACCGCTGTCAGCCCGGCGCATGGGGTCGGATTCGAAGGGGTCAGGAGGCAGAGTCATGTCCCCATCTTAGTACCCGCGGCTCCGGCTCCTACTTGTTGACCGTCACGGCCAGCAGTACTTCCGGAGCCCGCTTATCCAGCCACTTGCCGCCGATCCGGATGCCGGCGACGAGGGCGGCGGCACCATAGACCACACCCACTGCCAGGGCCACCCAGCCCCATACGCTGCCCGCCCCGAAGACATACAGCGCAGCCGGAACCAGCATGGGCAGGGAGATCAGGAACTGCATGCCCATCCAGATGAACTGGACCAGCATGGTGCGCCCGGCGGATCCCGGAGGGGTCTTGAAGGCGTTCTCTCCGGGCAGTGGCACGTTGTAGGTGTAACGGGCCGAGAAGACACTGGAGAGTCCCAGCCCGCTCAGCAGCGGGCCCACGGAAACCCCCAGAAGCACCGGAACGGCCTCCGGCCGGCCAATGACAATTGGCGGCACGACGGCGGCGACAAGCGTGGCCGGCAGCGCGAACACGGCGCAGGCGATGGCTCGGCCGGCGCGGTCTGCCATACCCGAAACGCCGCTGGAAACGTGCAGCGCAAACGCAGTGTTGTCATAGGAAATATCCGCGGAAATACCGAAGGCCAGCAGGAACGCCACCAGCGGACCGATCGCCAGGACCACCGGCGGCAGCCCCTCGCCGGTCTGGACTGCGAAGACCAGCACGACGGCGAGCACGGGGACAATGATCAGCGAGGCGCTGTAGCGCGGGTCCCGGACCCAGTAGGTGAGGGCACGGGCGGCCACGGCGCCCGTGGGGGTTGCCGGGAACCGGGCAAAGAACCCGAGTTTGCCCGCGCTGCGGCTTGCCGTGGCATTGTGCGCCGGAGTGACGAGGGCCCGGGCCAGGAGGGCTTTCCAAGCCCAGGAAATCAGTGCCAGGAAAAGGACGGAGATCAGCAGGCGGATCATCCCGGTTCCCGCGCTGCCGAGCGCGACGTCTCCCGGAACGGCCCAGGCGCTGCCCAGCGGAGTCCAGGCCAGGATGTCTGCGAGCCGGCGCAGGAAATCACCGTTGAAAGCCACGGTCGTGGCGGTGAAGCCAATGATGGGTCCAAGGAACATCAGCGGGATGATGAGCACGATTCCCGAGACGTCCTTGAAGCGGCGGCTGGAGGCCAGCGAGGTGGTGGCTGCCACCCCGAGCCGGGCCATCACCACACAGGTCAGCACGGCGACAGCCGCTGCCGGGATTCCAGCCAGGACGGCCGCCGGATACTGCCACCAGGCAGCGGCCTGGATGAGTGCCGAAGCCAGAGTGATGATTCCGGGAATGCCGATGAGCGAGCCGAGAGCCAGGCCCAGGATCATCTGGCGCATGGGAATCGCGAAGGTTACGAACCGGGCCGGGTCAAGTGTCATGTCCACGCCGGTGGCCACCACGGGAATGACGGCCCAGCCCAGTACTGCGGCGGAGCCGCCCAGGATTACCAGGGTGCGGGCGAGCTCAGGGTCGTTGAAGGTGAGGAAAAACAGCCCTGCCAGCATCAGGCCGAGGATGCCCAGGCCGTAAAGGGCACCGAAGGCGATTCCAACAATCTGCCAGGGACTGCGCTTGAGGGAGTTGCGCAGCAGGATGAGCTTTAGTTTTAGGAGGTGCGCAACCATGAGAGTCCCTCCGAGGTGGTGCGCCCGCCCACCAGTTCGACGAATTTTTCTTCCAGGCTCACGCCGCCGCGCACTTCGTCGACGGTGCCGGCTGCCAGCACGTTTCCTGCAGCCACCACGGCCACGTGGTCACACATGCGCTGCACCAGGTCCATCACGTGGCTGGAGACAATGACGGTGCCGCCGGAGGAAACATAACCGGCAAGGATGTCGCGGATGTTGGCTGCGGAGACGGGATCCACCGCTTCGAAGGGCTCGTCCAGCACCAGCAGCCGCGGGGCGTGGATCAGTGCCGAGGCGAGTGCGATCTTCTTGGTCATGCCGGCGGAGTAGTCCACCACCAGCGTGCCTGCGTCCGCTGCGAGGTCCAGCGCCTTCAGGAGGTCAGCCGTCCGTTCCGCGACGGTCTCGCGGTCCATACCGCGCAGCAGTCCCGAATAGGTGACCAGCTGCTCGCCGGTCAGCCGGTCGAAAAGCCTTACCCCGTCCGGGAGCACGCCCATCAGCCGCTTGGCTTCCAGCGGCTTCGCCCAGACGTCCACTCCATGGACCCAGACCTGGCCGTAGTCCGGGCGCATCAGGCCCGTGGCCATGGACAGGGCCGTGGTCTTTCCGGCGCCGTTGGGGCCAACGAGCCCGTAGAAGGATCCCGCCGGCACGTCCAGGTTGATGCCGTTGACGGCGATCTTGGATCCGAAGCGCTTGGCCAGCCCGCGGATAGCGAGGGCGGGTGCTGTCGGGGCGTGCTGCGGTTCCCCGCCGGGCACGGAGGCAGGATCAGGTGTTTGGCTCATACCGAAAATCTAGCAACCGGCGGCCTGTATTGACCTCCGCCCTGCGAACGAAATCCGTAACAATGCGCGCTTTGCCGACCCCGCCGTGCGGACTAGCAACCCCTAGAAGAGTGCCCGGGCGAGGGCGGAACGGGCCTTGGTTACGCGCGGATCGGAGGGTCCGGCAATCTCGAAAAGGTCCAGCAGCCGCAGTCGCACCCGTTCCCGGTCGTCCCCGGCGGTCCGCGAGATCAGCTTGATGAGCCGGTTGAAGGCGTCTTCCACGTGGCCGCCGGAAATATCCAGGTCCGCCACCGCCAGTTGGGCGTCGACGTCGTTGGGGTTGTCGGCTGCAGCAGTGCGCAGTGCCTCGGCGTCCGCGTCCTTCAGCCGCTGCATCAGTTCGACCTGGGCCAGGCCGGCCTTGGCCTCGGCGTCTGCGGGCTGCTCGGCGAGGGCCTTGCGGTAAGCCGCCGCGGCGCCGTCGTAATCCCCTGCCACGATTGCGTCGTACGCCTCCTGGTGCAGCGGGGGCAGCGGAGCTTCCTCCTGCGCCGCAGCACCGGCCTCGCCGAGGGAACCGTTGACGCCGTTGGCCTCGGCCACCTGCATCAGTTCGGTGATCAGGGCCCGGATCTGCTCGGCCGGCACCGGGCGGTCCAGCAGCGGCACCGGCTGGCCCTTGATCACGGCTGCGACCGTGGGCACTGCCACGGCCTGGAAGGCCTGGGCAATCTGCGGGTGTGCATCGACGTCGACATTGGCCAGCAGCAGCCGTCCCTGCCGGCCGGCGGCCTCTTCCTCCAGCACGGCCGTGACCTGTGCAGACTCAGGGCTGCGCGGAGAGTAGAGGTTCACGATCACCGGCACGGTTGCCGAGAGCTGCACCACCTGCGGGAACGTCTGCTCTGTTACTTCAACCACGTAGGACGAAGCGCCCTCGCCCTGTCCGCCTGCCGCAGCGGGCGGCGGCGCGCTGGCCCGGTTCTTGAGGGCGGAGAGATCCACCGCTCCCCGAAGATTCATGGACGGCGCGGGCGCAGGGCGGTGGTTCGGTGTGCTCATGGCTTCAACCCTAATACGGGTACCGCGCCCCCGGGCAAGTGTCCGGGAACAGCACAGCGGCGCCGCAGGCATCAGTTGCCGCGGCGCCGCTGGATTGCTTCGTTGTGGCGGGCTACTTCAGTTTGGCGGAGAGCAGCTCCTGCGCCGCGCCGATAACCTCTGCCTCGCCCGATCCTCCGGCCGGGGGAACGTAGATCATGACGGCTTCGCCGTACGTCACATCGATCCCGGCTTCAGTGTTCTTTTCACCGGTCAGCGTCTCGTAAATCGTTCCCTCGAGATTGATCGAGTCGCCCGCTTCGCGCGGAACGCTGGAGTAGTTGTGGGACATGTAGCCGAACACAATCGCGCCCCCGTCTGCGGTACGCAGTGCCCGGGTGTCGGAGGCCACCGGGGTGTGCTTGAACGTGATGGTCGCGAACTCGTTGTCCGGATTGGCAGTCACTTCGGCCTGGAACGTTGTCACGGCTTCGGCGAAGCTGTTAGGAGCGAACGTTTCCTTATTGCCGCCGTCCGGGTTGGTCAGGGCGTCGGCAAGGGCATCAACGGCCGCCTGCGGAGCCAGCGCGAGTCCTTCAGCGGAGTCTGCGGCTACGGCTTCCACACCGGCGCCGTTTGCCGGAGGCTGCGGGAACGTGGTTCCCGGCAGCATCTGGATCGCAGAGACCAGCTTGTAGTTTTCCCGTGCAGATTCCTGAACCAGCACCAGAGCCTGCGGAACGGTATTGTCTTCGCCCTGGGTGACCGCGACGACGGTGCGCGGGAATCCGGTCCCGGTGGAGACCAGGTCCGTGAGCAGCGGGGAGGCGGCGACGGCGGCGGGAGCTTCCGTATCCGGGACCTTGGCGGCCGCGGCGTAGTTCGCTTCACGCAGTGCCAGGGCTGTGGAAGAGGTGCGCTCCTTCAGCAGCGAGGCGTCCTTGGCGGCGTCGGCCTTCTGGACGGTTCCGGCAACGGAGCTGAGGATCCGGGACAGCTGGCCGTCCAGGACAACCGGGTAGTTCTCCTCCGGAGCAGCCGTTTCGGCCGCAGTGGCGGCACCGGGCACCAGGGTCAGTGCAAGTCCGCCTGCGAGGGCCGCTGCCGTAATGCCGGCAACCGTGCGGTTGGCGGTCGTGGACGAGGACGACGGCGCAGCGCCTGCGTCCTGTCCGCGCCGGGCAACAATGCGCTGGGCGGCGGTGTCCGATTCCCGCACTGCACGCCGGCTGCCCGGAGCCGGCGGGGTGGGCTTGGAACCGCGGGCCAGGAAGGCCAGGGCCAGGCCAAGGACGGCTACCAGGGCACCGGCGATGATCAGCGGAACCGCCAGCGGGGTTCCTTCATCATTCGGCCAGCTGAGCGTGATCTGGGTGGGGGCAGGTGCGGTTCCGTCCGAAGCGATCAGGACTGACCACTCCCCTGCTGCGGGCGCGGCCCAGGTGTAGGACAGCTCCCCGTCCTCGGCTTCTTCACTGACCCACAGGTCGGAGCCGGCGGGGCTGGGCACGGTGGCCTCGCCTTCCGAGGTTTCGGCAGTGAGGGCATTGTCTTCGCCGGCACCAATGCGGGTTACGGATGCTCCGTCCACCCAGGCATCAACGTCCGCTGAACGCCCGACTGCCAGGAAGACGCCGTCCTCGGAACGCACGGTAATCTCAGCACCGTCCGGGCGGGAGGCCAGCAGATCTGCCTCCAGCACGGCCACGGGCGCGGCCTCGCTGCCCTGCGGCGCCTCGGCCGTTACGGTCTGGGGCGGAGCCCAGAGAGTGCGCTGGCCGATCCCGACGAGCATCATCAGGATTCCGAGCACTATCAGCGGAACTGCAATTTTGTTTCGCACAGCTTACCTATCGTTGGTCACGGTCCTCCGCGCGCCTGTAGGCAGCGGGAACGGGACGTGATGCCCCTATGGTCATCCTCTTGGCGGGTTGCTTTATAACCCTATGGTAACGAAAGGCCTTCCAAGAGCACATTTGGGTATCCCGGCCGCAGATGCAGCCCCGCAGCGGGCCTGCCGCCGCCGCGGGTGTTCGACTGATAATCTGGCGCGGCACGGAACTCCCCGCGCAGCAGTGCAGGCACCAGGAGAGAGCTAACGTTCGATGAGTGAAGACAGGGATGTTCCCGTCGACGAGCCACTCCCCGCCCCGGGAGAAGAGCCAACGCCCCGGCGCGGCCGGCTGGCCTCCGGCGGTGACCGTCTGCGCCGGCTGATTTCCCATGTTCCCGGGGCACGACCCCGGCCCCGCTTCGATTTCCCGCCGGAGGACCAGGCGCCCGAGCCGCTGCCCGAGCCCGAGGTGGACCCGGACGCCAAACTCTCCGACGAGCGCCGCCGGTTCGGCGGCACCCCGCCGCTGCCGGGCACTGGAGGTCCGGAAAAACACCCCATCCGGTTCGGTTTCATGTTCACGGTGGGTGTGGGCTTTGCCCTGCTGCTGTTCTTCATCATCACCAACGTCGGTGAACTGCTCGTCTGGATCGGTGCGGCGCTGTTCATAGCCCTGGGGCTGGATCCGGTGGTCCGCTGGCTCAGCGCCCGGGGCGTTCCGCGGCCTGCCGGCATAGCCATCACCGTGCTGGTGCTCGCCGGTGCCGTAGCCGGGTTCTTCGCCACGCTGATCCCGACGATCGTCAGCCAGACCACCGAAATCGTCAACAACGCCCCCGGGTATATTGACCGGTTCCTCTCCTCGGACTTCTTCGTCACGATTGAAGAGCAGTTTAAGGTCCGCGAACGCATTGACGAGGAAGTGCAGAAGTTCTTCTCCAACACCGACGCCGTTGGCGGTATCTTCGGCGGCGTACTCAGCGTCGGAACGGTGATCGCCAACGGCCTGTTCGGTGCGCTGATCATCCTGGTGCTGACGCTGTACTTCCTGGCTTCGCTGCCGTCGATGAAAAAGTGGGCCTACCGGCTGGCCCCGCGGAGCCGGCGCAAGCGCGTGGAAGCACTCTCGGAGGAAATCACCGGCAGCGTGGGCAACTACGTGATCGGACAGGGCTTCGTCGCACTGCTGGACGCTCTGTACGCATTCATCATCATGACCATCACCGGTGTGCCGTTCTCGATCCTGCTGGCGTTCGTCGTCGCACTCCTGGCCTTCATTCCGCTGGTCGGGCCGCCGATCGCGCTGGTGCTTGTGTCCCTGGTGGCCCTGACCTCCAGCTGGCAGACCGCTGTGGTCTTCGCGATCCTATATATGGCGTATCTGCAGTTTGAGGCGTACTTCGTTTCCCCGCGCGTGATGCAGCGGGCGGTGGCAGTTCCCGGCGCCGTGGCGGTCATTGCCGTCATCGCCGGCGGATCGCTTCTTGGTGTTCTGGGCGCCCTGATCGCCATCCCGACGGCGGCTGCCGTGCTGCTGCTGATGAAGGAAGTCGTCATCGCCCGGCAGGACAGGCTCTAGGCACAACCTGCAGGCCGGGCTAGCGGAGCGGAACGGATCCGGGCCGGGTGCGCCAGCACCGTGCGTGCCAGTGCCGGCGGTCCTCTACCGCGCTCTGCCGGCCAAAGAGGGAGTCCTCCTGCCACACCACCAGGTGTTCGGTGCCGGGCGGAATGACCTGACCGCAGCCGGGGCACCGGTAGTCCTTGGCGGCATTGCGTGCCGTGATCCTGCGCACCGACCATTCACCGTCGGAGGCTGATTCACGCTGCGGCAGCCCTGCCCTCGAACGCTCCAGGTCGATTTCCGGGACCGGCGCTGCCCATTTGCGGCGCGCGTTGCGCCCGGCAGCGGTACTGGAAGCCGGCAGCTGCCGGCGGGGACGGTTGGAGCGGGGCATAAAACCATCTTGCCGCAGCCGAACCGGTAAAGTGCAACTGTGCGTTTAGTGATAGCCCGCTGCTCCGTTGACTACGTCGGCCGCCTCCGTGCCCATCTGCCCCTCGCTACCCGCCTGCTGATGGTGAAGGCGGACGGTTCCGTCCTGATCCATTCCGACGGCGGTTCCTACAAACCGCTGAACTGGATGAGTCCGCCCGCAACGCTGCGGATCACCGAACCCGGCGAGGACGACGCCGAGGCAGGCGTGGTGGAGGTATGGAACGTCCAGAGCGCCAAGACCGATGACAAGCTGGTCATCAGCGTCTACGAGCACCTCTCCGACGTGGCCCATGACCTGGGCACCGATCCGGGCCTCATCAAGGACGGCGTCGAAGCAGACCTGCAGCGTCTGCTGGCTGAGCAGATCACCAAGCTGGGCGAGGGCTACACCCTGATTCGCCGGGAATACATGACCGCGATTGGTCCGGTGGACATCCTCGCCCGCGATGCCGACGGCGGCACGGTTGCTGTGGAGCTCAAGCGCCGGGGGGATATTGACGGTGTCGAGCAGCTCACCCGTTACCTGGAACTGCTGAACCGCGATCCCCTGCTGGCACCGGTGCGCGGCGTGTTTGCCGCGCAGCAGATCAAGCCCCAGGCACGGGTGCTGGCAACGGACCGCGGCATTGATTGCCTAACCCTGGACTACGACGAAATGCGCGGCGTGGACGACGTCGAGTCGCGCCTGTTCTAAGCGTTTAAACCGGGCGGTTTATGCGCGCAAAACAAGGGCCAAAAATTCTGCGAACTTTTTCTTCGAATCCGTTGACGGGTCTTTAGTGGTATGTAACGCTATAACCAGTCTTTGTGTAGGTGTTTTTCATGCTCGCAAGACGGTTGCGAGCGTGAAGCTCCTGTAGGAACTGCTGACCGGCAGGGAACCTGGACTTCCCGCTTCGGTAACAACCACAGGCACGAGGTGTGCCGGTACAGTTCCAGTAATAAAGGAGATAGGCAAATGGCACAGGGAACCGTCAAATGGTTTAACGCGGAAAAGGGTTTTGGCTTCATTACCCCGGATGATTCCGACGGCGACGTTTTCGTCCACTACTCGGAAATCCAGTCCAACGGGTTCAAGACCCTGGATGAGAACCAGCGCGTTGAATTCGAGATCGGCCAGGGCGCCAAGGGCCCCCAGGCCACCGGCGTAACCGCCCTCTAGTTCTTAGCACCAGCAAAAGCGGGGACCGGCCGGTCCCCGCTTTTGCTGTATCCGGACGGTTTTCCGGCAGTGTCAGCTGCGGCGGCGCAGCACATTGGCTCCCAGTCCGCGCAGTGACTCCATGAACCTCTCATAGCCGCGGTCGATGTGGTCCACTCCCCTGACTTCGGTGGTTCCCTCGGCTGCCAGTCCGGCTATGACCAGCGCCGCACCGGCACGGATGTCATTGGCTTCCACCGGAGCGCCGGAGAGCCGGGAAACACCCTGGATCAGGGCGTGGTGGCCGTCCAGGCGCACCACTGCCCCCAGCCGTGCCAGCTCGGAGGTGAAACCCCAGCGGGCTTCAAAGACATTCTCGGTGACCATCCCCGATCCCGTGGAAACGGCATTAAGGGCAACCACAAAGGGCTGCAGGTCCGTGGGGAAGCCCGGGTAGGGCAGGGTGGAAACGTTGATCGGCTCAGGACGCGACGGCCCCTTGACGGTGAATCCGTCCTGGCTGGTTTCAACGACGCAGCCGGCCTGCGCCAGCTTGTCCAGCACAACGGTGAGCGCCCGCGGGTCTGCGTTGCGCACTTGAATGTTCCCGCCGGTGATCGCAGCTGCAAACGCCCAGGTTCCGGCGACAATGCGGTCCGGAACAACCCGGTGGGTAACCGGTGAAAGCTTCTCCACGCCTTCGATCACCAGGGTATTGGTGCCGACACCGCTGATCCGGGCCCCCATTGAGGTCAGCATCTGCGCGATGTCGGTGATCTCCGGTTCCCGGGCAGCGTTGTCGATGACGGTGGTGCCGCGGGCCAGGGTTGCGGCCATCATGATGTTCTCGGTGGCACCGACCGAGGGGAAGTCCAGGATGTGGCGGGCACCGTGCAGACCCTCGGGCACGGAGGCAATCAGGTAACCGTGGTCGATCGAGATGGAGGTTCCCATGGCTTCCAGTCCTGAACGGTGCATGTCCAGGCCGCGCGAGCCAATCGCATCCCCGCCGGGGAGGGCTACCTCGGCACGCCGGCAGCGGGCCACCAGGGGACCAAGAACGGAAATAGAGGCACGCATGGCACGCACCAGGTCGTAGTCCGCCTGGTGGCCGGGAACGGCTGGAACGTCGATCCGCACTTCAGCGGCATCGGCCTCGTAATCCACGGTGCAGCCGAGCCGGCGCAGCAGCTCGGACATGATCCAGACATCCTGGATGTTGGGCACATTCGTGATGGTGGAACGTCCCTGCGCCAACAGCGTTGCTGCCATGAGCTTGAGTACTGAATTCTTTGCCCCCGGGACTGTCACCGAGCCGTTGAGCGTGGAGGGGCCGGTGACAACAATGACGTCTTCCATTCCTCCATACTAGGTGTCCGCTGCCCCTGCCGCCCGACAGGCGCCGGATACGTGCAAAGGCGCAGGGAAGATTCCCTGCGCCTTTGCGCGTACTTAGTCCCGGGCCTCAGCGCCAGGTGCCGATGCCTATCACCGGTCCGGCTTCCAGCCAGGAAGACAGTCCCGTGTAGACGTCGTATTTCATCGCCATGAGCAGTTCGCGTCCCTCGTACTCGAAGGTCACTACCAGCGCTCCGGGCTGAATCCGGGCGCGCTCAGCCTCAGTGGGCTGGCGCCACCCCTTCAGCAGCAGGGAGCTGCGCAGGAACCGGTACGGCGGGCGCGGGCTCAGTGAGAACAGACGGAGCCATTCCAGGTGGGTGTCCGTATAACGGCAAACCCCCATCCGCCACCCGCCGGGCGGGAAGCAGATGGAGGCGTCGAAGGTACCCAGGGTGCGCCGCAGCTGTGTGCGGCGCACCCAGAAAAGCGCCGTTGCAAGTGCCAGCAGGCCAAAGAAGGCTGCCAGCGCAATGAACACGTAGGTACTGTCCATTGGAGGGGGTCAGCGGGTCCCAGCGTTGGCTGCGTCGTTCAGCTGGGCGTTGTCCGCGACGATGACCACACGGTTGGAGTCGACGGAGAAGAATCCGCCGTCAACGCCAACGGTGATGCGGCTGCCGGACACCGGTTCGATGGCCAGCTCGCCCTCGGCCAGGATCGCCAGCACCGGCGCGTGGCCGGGAAGGATCCCGATTTCACCGTCTGCAGTGCGTGCCTTGACCATCTTTGCCGGGCCGGACCACACGAAGTGGTCGGCCGCGACAATCTCGACTTCGAGTTCAGCAGTGTCAGCCATGGGGCTTACTTCCCGGTCTGCTCTTGGATCTTCGCCCACTGACGCTCAACATCGTCCATGCCGCCAACGTTGAAGAAGGCCTGCTCGGCAATGTGGTCCACGTCGCCGTCGCAGATGGCCTTGAAGCCTTCGATGGTGTCCTTGACGGACACGGTCGAGCCTTCGACGCCGGTGAACTGCTTGGCGGTGTAGGTGTTCTGCGACAGGAACTGCTGGATGCGGCGTGCACGGGCGACGACGATCTTGTCTTCTTCGCCCAGTTCGTCAATGCCGAGGATGGCAATGATGTCCTGCAGTTCCTTGTTCTTCTGGAGGATCTGCTTGACGCGGACAGCCGTGTCGTAGTGCTCCTGGCCAACGTACTGCGGGTCGAGGATACGCGAGGTTGAAGTCAGCGGATCCACGGCCGGGTACAGGCCACGGGATGCGATTTCACGGGAAAGTTCCGTGGTGGCATCCAGGTGCGCGAAGGTGGTGGCCGGAGCCGGGTCGGTGTAGTCATCAGCCGGGACGTAAATGGCCTGCATCGAGGTGATGGAGTGGCCCTTGGTCGAGGTGATGCGCTCCTGCAGCAGACCCATCTCGTCAGCCAGGTTGGGCTGGTAGCCCACGGCGGAAGGCATGCGGCCCAGCAGGGTCGACACCTCGGAACCGGCCTGGGTGAAGCGGAAGATGTTGTCGATGAAGAGCAGCACGTCCTGGTTCTGCACATCGCGGAAGTACTCCGCCATGGTCAGGCCGGACAGTGCAACGCGCAGACGCGTTCCCGGCGGCTCATCCATCTGGCCGAATACAAGGGCGGTGTCCTTCAGGACGCCTGCCTCTTCCATTTCAACCCAGAGGTCGTTGCCTTCACGGGTACGCTCGCCAACACCGGCGAACACCGAGGTGCCGCCGAAGTTACGGGCAACACGGGTGATCATTTCCTGGATCAGAACGGTCTTGCCAACGCCGGCGCCGCCGAACAGGCCGATCTTTCCACCCTTGATGTACGGGGTGAGAAGGTCGATGACCTTGATGCCGGTTTCCAGCATCTCGGTGGAGCCCTCAAGGTCCGCGAAGTTCGGGGCCTTGCGGTGGATCGGCCAGCGTTCGCTGATTTCCAGCTGCTCAGCCGGAACATCCAGCGGCTCACCGAGCACGTTGAAGATGTGGCCCTTGACGCCGTCACCAACGGGAACGGAGATCGGAGCACCGGTGTCGACCACGGCAGCGCCGCGGACCAGGCCGTCGGTGGCCTGCAGGGAGATGGCGCGGACGAGGTTGTCACCCAGGTGCTGGGAGGTCTCGAACGTGATGGTTTTGGTCTCACCGTTGAGCGTCAGCTCAGTGGTGAGTGCGTTGTAGATTGTGGGGATTGCGTCAGCCGGGAATTCGACGTCGACAACCGGGCCAATGACACGGGCGATACGGCCTGTGGCGCCCGGTGCTACGGAGGTTGCTCCGTGCTCGGCAGTTTGGGCAGTCATCTCTCTCACTTCACTCAGTTAGATGGCGTGTGGACTAAGTATTTTCTGATGGATCTCTTCGAAGGCGGGCTAGGAAGCGCTGAGCGCGTCCGCACCTGCCACGATCTCGGAGAGTTCCTGGGTGATTTCAGCCTGACGGGCGTTATTACGAAGACGGGTGTACTTCTTAATAAGTTCGGAGGCGTTGTCCCCTGCGGACTTCATGGCGCGCTGGCGGGCTGCGAGCTCAGAAGCGGCGGCCTGAAGCATTGCTGCGAAGATGCGCGACTCGATGTAGCGCGGCAGCAGTGCGTCAAGAACCTGTTCCGGTTCGGGCTCGTACTCGTAGAGGGGCAGGATGTCCGATTCGGACGGTGCTTCCTCTTCGACTACTTCCAGCGGCAGCAGACGGATTACCGCAGGTTCCTGGACAACCATGGACTTGAAGCGCGTGAACACGATGTGGATTTCGTCCACGCCGCCGTCTTCATAGGCCGTATTGAAGTCATCGAGGAGTGTCTTGCCGATTTCACGGGCAGTCTCGAACTCGGGCGCATCCGTACCGCCGGTCCACACGCGCTCGTAGGCACGGTCACGGAAGTCGTAGTACGCCTGGGCCTTGCGGCCCACCAGGTACGTCTTGACCTCTTTGCCCTCTTCACGGAGCAATTCGTTAAGCGATTCGCTCTGCTTCAGGACGCCGGCGGAGTACGATCCGGCAAGACCGCGGTCGGAAGTCATGATGACCACTGCCGCCCGGCGGATCTGCTCCGGCTCGGTAGTCAGCGGGTGGTCGATTTCCGACTGGGACGCCACAGCAGAAACGGCACGGGTGATCGCATTGGAATAAGGCAGCGCCGCGGCAACGCGGGTGCGGGCCTTTCCAATGCGAGAGGCAGCAATCAGCTCCATCGCCTTGAAGATCTTCTGCATCGACGTGGTCGACGCGATCTTCTGGCGGTAGACCCGAATTTGGGCTCCCATACTCTTCCTTTCGGTTCCTAGCGTTGACTAGGGCTAAGGCAATGGCCAGGAGTTCCGCGGCCGGCTTTCACCGGCCGCGGAACCCAAAGCCGCTAGCGCTTCTGCTTGACGATCTTTTCCTGGTCGACTGCATCCTCGTCCAGAGCCGATGCTTCTTCGTGGCCGGCAGCAACCATGCGGTTGTCACCTTCGCCGAAGAAGCCCTGCTTGAAGTTGGTGATGAGGGTCTTGAGTTCATCCACCGTGGAGTCTTCGAGCTTGTTGGTCTCAGCCAGAACGGTCATGACCTTCGAAGAGTGGCGGACGTGGTCAAGGAACTCGGTTTCGAAGCGGCGGACATCTTCCACCGGAACGTCGTCGAGGAAGCCGTTCGTACCGGCCCAGATGGAGACAACCTGGTCTTCAACGGGGAACGGAGCGTACTGACCCTGCTTGAGCAGTTCCATCAGGCGTGCGCCGCGGGTCAGCTGCTGGCGGGAAGCCGCATCCAGGTCCGAGGCGAACATGGCGAATGCCTGCATGTCGCGGTACTGGGCCAGTTCCAGCTTCAAAGTACCGGAGACCTTCTTCATGGCCTTCTGCTGTGCAGCACCGCCAACGCGGGAGACAGAGATACCGACGTCCACGGCGGGGCGCTGGTTGGCGTTGAAGAGGTCCGACTGAAGGAAGATCTGGCCGTCGGTGATGGAGATGACGTTGGTCGGAATGTAAGCCGATACGTCATTTGCCTTGGTTTCAATGATCGGCAGGCCGGTCATTGAACCTGCGCCGAGCTCGTCGGAGAGCTTTGCGCAGCGCTCCAGCAGGCGGGAGTGCAGGTAGAAGACGTCACCCGGGTAGGCTTCGCGTCCCGGCGGGCGGCGCAGCAGCAGCGACACGGCACGGTAGGCTTCAGCCTGCTTCGAGAGATCATCAAAGATGATCAGGACGTGCTTGCCGCCGTACATCCAGTGCTGGCCGATGGCCGAGCCGGCGTACGGTGCCAGGTACTTGAAGCCTGCGGGGTCAGATGCCGGGGAGGCCACGATGGTGGTGTACTCCATGGCGCCTGCGTCTTCGAGGGTCCGCTTGATCTCGGCGATCGTGGAAGCCTTCTGGCCGATGGCCACGTAGATGCAGCGCACCTGCTTCTCGGCGTCGCCCGAGGCCCAGTTGGCCTTCTGGTTCAGGATGGTGTCGACGGCGATCGCGGTCTTGCCGGTCTTGCGGTCACCAATGATCAGCTGGCGCTGGCCGCGGCCGATCGGGATCATGGCGTCGATGGCCTTCAGACCGGTCTGAAGCGGCTCGTGAACCGACTTACGCTGGGTAACACCCGGTGCCTGGAGTTCCAGTGCACGGCGTGCTTCAGCCTGGATCGGACCCATGTCATCCATGGGCTCGCCCAGGGGATCGACGACGCGGCCGAGGAAGGCATCCCCAACGGGGACGGACAGGACTTCACCGGTGCGGTGAACTTCCTGGCCTTCTTCAATGCCGCCAAAGTCGCCAAGGACAACGACACCGATTTCACGGGTGTCGAGGTTCTGGGCCAGGCCCAGCGTGCCGTCCTCAAACCGAAGCAGCTCGTTCGCCATCACGGAGGGCAGGCCCTCCACACGGGCAATGCCGTCGCTGGCGGTGGTTACGCGGCCAACTTCAACGCGCTCTGCGTTTCCGGGTTCGTAGGACGCCGCAAATTCATTCAACGCATTACGGACGTCGTCGGCGTTGATGGTCAATTCGGCCATCTGCAGTCCCTGCTCTCCTATGTTGTGATCATCGCTTCGTGCCGATGACCTTCGATTGGTTCTCAAATGTTTCTCATGGCCCGGTAAAGCCACGAAGGTGGCTAAACCGCGAGCTTCCGGCGCAGTTCCGACAACCGGGTCACTACGGTGGAATCGACGACTTCATCGCCCACCGTAACCCGGATACCACCGACGATCGAGGGATCAACAGTTGCGTTGATCTTCAGCTCGCGGCCGTACAGGGCGTTCAAAGACGCCTGCAGCCGGGAGCGCTGCTCATCGGTCAGGGGCCGGCTGGTCCGCACTTCGGCGATCCACCGCTGCTGCCGTCCGGCAACCAGTTCCAGGAACCGGGTGACCAGGGCGGTCGGGCGGAGTCCGCGCGGAGCGGTGACAGCCTGACGGATCAGTACCCTCGCAGCGTCAGAGCTGCCGGGTACCAGTTTCTCTGCCAGCTCTGCCCGTGCCTGCAGGGTTGCCTGCGGGTTGGACAGTGCTCGCTGCACCTCATGGCTGGACGCCACGGTCTCGTTGAAACGGAAGAGGTCGCCCTCAAGTTCCTCAAGGCCGGCGGAACCCGGTCCCTTGTTTTCCGCGACCGCGGAGACAACCGTTGCAGCCAGGGTTTCCAGAGCATCCCCGAGGTCGCGCGGTGTGCGCCACCGGGATTCAACCAAAGAAGCAACAATCTGCTCGGCGTCGGCCGAAACCTTGCCGCCAACCAGTTTGGAGACCAGGGCTGCCTTCTCATGGCCGTCACGAGCCGGATCAGTCAGGGCCCGCAGCAGGCCGGTCTGGCCGTCCAGGAGGCCCAGGATTCCAAAGAGTTCCTCGGCAAGGCCAAGGGTCGCGTTGGGAAGACGTGCTTCCAACTGACCCTGGGCCGCTGCCAGTGACTCGCTCGATATACCTGCCATTACTGAACCGCACCTGCGTTCTGCGAGGTTTCCAGCTCATCCAGGAAACGGTCAACTACGCGGGCGGAGCGTGCATCGTCAGCGAGGGATTCGCCAACAATCCGGCTTGCCAGCTCGGTGGCCAGGGTTCCGACTTCGCTGCGGAGCGAGACAACTGCTGCCTGGCGCTCTGCTTCGATGGTTACCTGGGACTGTTCCATGATGCGTGCCGATTCGGCAGCAGCCTTTGCCTTCAGGTCGGCGAGAATCTGAGCGCCTTCAGCGCGCGCTTCCTCACGGATCCGGTTGGCTTCGGTGCGTGCGTCAATCAGCTGCTGCTTGTACTCGTCGAGGGCAGCGCTGGCTTCAGCCTGTGCTGCCTCGGCCTTGGCAAGTCCGCCTTCGATGGCCTCGGTACGTTCTGCATACGTCTTCTCGAACATCGGGACGACGAACTTGACGACGATGAACATCAGCACGGCGAAGCCAAGCAGTGTTACCAGGATCTCCCAGATGTTTGGGATCAGAGGATTAGCGCCTTCAGCGGCGGCGAGGATTACTGCCTCGTTCATTTCTCATCCGTCCTATCTACTTGGTGTGGGAAAACGCGCTGAAACTATCCGAGGACGAACGCGAAAACCAGACCAAGGATGGCGAGTGCTTCGGTCAGGGCGAGGCCAAGGAAGGCGATCGGCTGCAGCACGCGCTGTGCTTCGGGCTGGCGTGCCACACCGTTGATGTAAGCGGCGAAGACCAGGCCCACACCAATTGCACCACCGATTGCGGAGAGGCCGTAGCCGATGAGGTTAAGGCTGCCGTTGATTTCACCAGTCATTTGGTTTGTTCCTTTCAAGATGCCCGCAGGCAGGTTGTTTGGTTCAGGGGTTTCCCCCTAAGGGGAGGTTTAGTGGTCCGCGGCTGCGACTGAGCCTTGGATGTAGATCGCAGTCAGCAGGGTGAAGACGTACGCCTGCAGGCACTGGATCAAAACTTCGAACAAGAACATCGCCACGCCGCCGACCAGGGTCAGCGCACCGAGCGGCTTCAGCAGGCCTTCGGCCTCCAGCAGCAGGAATTCGGTGCCCGAGGCAGCGAGCATGATGATCAGGTGGCCCGAGAGCATCGTGGCGAAGAGTCGCAGCGAGTGGGTGATCGGGCGGACCAGGAAGGTCGAGATGATTTCGATCAGCACGACCAGCGGCAGGATCGCCATCGGAACACCGGAGGGAACAGTGGCGTACTTGAAGTACTTGATGCCGTGCTTCTTGATGCCCAGGATGATCCAGGTGAAGTACACGATGCCGGCCAGCGCGTACGCCGTGCCTACGTGTGAGGTGGTCGGCAGCTGCGCCAGCGGGATGCTGCCCCACAGGTTGTTCAGCAGGATGAAGAAGAACAGCGAGAACAGCAGCGGGATGAACGGACGGAAGTCCTTTTCACCGATGATGTCGCGGCCGATCGAGTTGCGGACCAGGTTGTAGCTGAACTCGCCCAGGAACTGCAGCCGGCCCGGAACAAGCTGCCGCTTCCGTGCGGCAGCAATAAAGAACCAGCTGATCAGGGCAACGGACAGGAGGATAAGCAGCATCTGCTTTCCAAAGCCCTCGCCGTACTCGGCGCCCCAGGGAAGGATCTCAGGGAGGTGCATTTCATCGAGGGTTGGTGGAACAAACCCCTCTTCATTGGCGGCGGGAAGCGCAAGCGCGATCAACGCGTTTCCTCTCTGCTTTGTCCATCGTTGGGCATTTCATTGGCGGGGGCATGTGGCATGCATCCGTTTACTAAGTTGTGTGACATTGCTTCGTCTAACCCTCATCCGGCCGCTCTCCACCCGCAGGTGGTTTTGGCTTAGTGGAAGTGAGCCCGTGGGCGGCGGCTACGTAAAAACCGCTCAGCCCGCCCAGGGCGATACCTGCAAAAAGAATCCAGCGGGTCCCCAGAAGACTGTCCAGCCCCCACCCTATCAAACCAAGGGCAATGATTCCGGACAGGACATATTGGAGGATTGCGCGGCGCTTACTGAGCGGTGCTTCAAACGCTGCGGGAACCTGGCCGGCTGCATTCTTCTTTGATTTGGCTGCCACCTCAGGCTCCTTTCACTTCGTTGTCTGCACGTGCGGGCGCATCGGAAAAAATAAGCTGACGGGTGCGGGAGAAGGCGCGTATTTCCGCAACCTGCCAAATCACCACGGTGCCAAGTCCAGCGAAGGCGAACCAGGGACGCTCGAGCCATTCGGGCACTCCCACACTCCACAGGGCCACCGCGAAACCGACGACTTTGACGGCATATGTTACGGCGAACATTCCAATGGCACCGGAGGGATTCCTGCGCCCCATGATGTGGCCAACCAGGAGGCTGATGCCGAAGAAGAGCGCAATAAGCGCCCAGCCGGCCGCAACGCTGGCTGCTCCGCTGACGCCGGGGCCGAGCATTGCTACTCCGGCAGCCAGGGCTGCCGGTATGGCAGTCCAGAGCAGGGAAGTCTTCAGAATACGGAGCCAGGGAGCCTCCGTGGGCCCGGAAGCACTGATCTGCTTAGCGCGTGCGCCGTTGGCTTGGCTCATGGCTGCAGGATCATCCTTGTGCTGTGGGGGAAAAGATAGTGCGGACGCGTCTTTTTACGCCGTAACGCTTGAATTCTACAGTACATAGAACTGCTCCGTGACATCGGCGTCCAAGCGTGACAGCGCGGCATATTCCGGCAGGGGCATCAGGCGCGGGTCCGGTGCCGCAGCCGGGCAGCGATCCGCGGTGCGGCGAGGTACAGTGCGGCCACCGCAGCCACGAACAGGGTGCCGGCGGCCGTGATGCCCCATCCTGAGCCGCCCGTGACCAGTCCGGTGCCGCCAATGAGGACGGTGGCCACAGTGACCACCGAGGCTGACTGCAGATGGGTAAGACCGGCGTCCGTAAGCCGCTGGTAGACATGCTGGCGGTGCGCGGCATACCACCGTTCCCCGCGCCAGATCCGGCGCACCAGCGTGGTGAAGGAATCCAGCAGGTAAATCAGGATCGGGAACAGCAGGTACTCCACGTAGACCCCGGCCAGGAAGGCGGCGACCGCGGTGCCCGCGATCGCCGCCCCCAGCAGGTAGCTGCCGACGTCGCCCATAAAGACCGACCCGCGGCCCAGGTTCCAGGGCAGGAAGGCAGCGAACGCAGCGGCGATCACGGTTCCGGCAGCGATCAGCCACACCTGGTCGGAGAGTACCCCGGCAACCGCATACAGGACGCCGACGGCCAGGCCATGCAGTCCGGATATGCCGTTGACTCCGTCCATGAAGTTGGCCACGTTGATGTAGCCGGCAATGACCAGGGTTCCCACCGGAACCCACCAGAAACTCTGGCCCAGGGCTGCGGCCAGCGCAGTCGTCCCGGCTGCGCCGATCACCAGCTGAAGACCAAAGCGGACTTTCACGGACAGACCGCGGAAATCCTCCACCCAGCCCAGCAGCGAAGCGGAGGCAATCACGCCCATCAGCAGCAGCACCAGTGAACGGTCGACGGCCACGTAACCGGTCCCCAGGGATGTGCCCAGGCCCAGCAGGACTCCTGCGGCGATGGTGGCACCCACCCCGCGGATAACGGTCTTGGTATGGGAGGAACGCTCGTTGGGGACATCCACAACGCCCAGGCGGCGCAGCAGCGGGATAAAGGCGAAAGGCAGCAGCAGGCTGGCAAGAAACGCCACCGCTGCCGAGGCTGCAAGGGCCATCAGCCGGTCCGCCGCTCGCCCTGCCCGGAAGAGGGACTTGGGTCCTGAATGTCAGCCAGGCGCAGGGCGGCTGTGTCCGGCAGCGGGAACAGCGCCGCAGCGGCGCCTCCGGCGGGCTCGGCGGCTGCCGATGCGCCGAAGCCGCAGCGGCGCAGCCAGTCCTCGGCGTCGAGTTCCTCGGGATCCAGCACAGCCACGGAGGTGTGGGAGATCTTCGGATGAAGCGGCCGTGAATCGTCCTCGCCTGTTCCCACCAGGATCTCGTGCAGCTTCTCGCCCTTTCGCAGGCCGGTAAAGACAATCTCGATGTCCTTGCCGGACATGGCGATCATGCGCTGGGCCACGTCCAGGATCCGAACGGGTTCGCCCATATCCAGGATGAGCACCTCTCCCCCGCGGCCGATGGCTCCGGCCTGGATCACCAGCTGGCAGGCCTCGGGGATGGTCATAAAGAAGCGGGTGACCTCCGGATCGGTGACCGTTACCGGGCCGCCCTGGCGGATCTGCTCTGTGAAGAGCGGAAGCATGGACCCGCGGCTGCCGATCACGTTGCCGAAGCGCACGGAGACAAAACGGCGTCCGCTGCGTCCGGCCATCCACGCGGTGAGCTTCTCCGCCACGCGCTTGGAGTGTCCCAGAACAGTGGTGGGGTTGGCTGCCTTGTCCGTGGAGATGTTCACGAAGTGGCTGACGCCGGCCTTCTGTGCCGAACGGAGCACGTTCGCGGTGCCCAGCACATTGGTCTTCCAGGCTTCCAGCGGGTACTGCTCCAGCAGCGACACATGCTTGAGCGCGGCTGCATGGAATACGACGTCGGGCTGGCGCTGGGCAAAGATCTCATCCAGCGCCCGGGCGTCCCGGATGTCAGCCAGGACGGTGTCTTTGCCATTCAGCAGGCCCTGGCCGGTGATGGAAAGCTGCGTCAGCTGCAGGCCTGTCTCGTCCCGGTCCACCATGATCAGCTCGCTCGGTTCGAACGCGGTGATCTGCCGGCAGAGCTCGGAACCGATTGATCCGCCGGCACCGGTAACGAGGACCTTCTTGCCGGTGAGGTAGCCGGCTACTTCATCGACGTGGATGTCCACCGGGCGGCGGCCGATGAGGTCTTCAACTGCAACTTCGCGGAAGTCGGTGAGCCCGGCGCCGGAGCCTTTGGCCAGCATGTCCCGCAGCGGCGGAAGCACCATGACCCGCAGGTCCAGCCCTTCGGCGTGGTCGGTAACCTGCCGGACCTGTGCGGCATCGACGTCGGCAATAGCGATGATCAGCACGCTGGCCCGGGTGCGCTGGACAACCTCGGGCAGGTCCGAGAGCTTGCCCACAACGGGCACGGTTCCCAGGCGCAGGTGCTTTTTGGCGGGATCGTCGTCGATCAGGCCTACGGGGAAGTACGGAGAATCCGGATCATTCATCATCCGGGTCACCAGGGAGTTGCCCAGGAAACCGGCACCGTAGATGAGGGTCCGCTGGGCTTCATCGCCGGGACGCACCTTGCTCTCCACATACATCCGCTTCATGTACCGGATGGCTGCCATGAACAGGCAGGCGAAGGGGAAGGCGAGCACGCCCGTGCTTCGCGGAATGTCAATCGCCAGGCCAAAGAGTGCGCTGACCAGCACCAGAATGGCGGAGACCACAATGGTGACTACAGCCAGCAGCCGCATTTCGTGGAAGCTGCCGAAGCTGTACCGCCCGCGGTAGAGGGCAAACGAGTAGCCCACAGCGAGCTGCGTCACCACAGCCACGCCGCAGAACGCGGCAAGGCCGGCCACATTGATCTCGTCCACGGAAAGCTCGTAGCGCAGGACCAGCGCCAGGACAATGGCCACCACCCAGGCCAGAGAGTCCAGCACATATTGGGACCAGAGCCAGAGAGCCGGCTTCTCTTCCCTGGCCGGGGTGGTTCTGTCCCTGCTTGAATCGTTCATAGTCCTCAGCGGGCCTGCGCCCGGTTCGTGTCTAGGTTGTAAGCGGTCCTGCCGTGCCGCAGGCACGCCAGAGCGTCCAATCCGGTGTAATAGACTGAATTCTATTCAGCATACTAACTGCACCCCCCTGAACGTCCGGCACTGGCCGTGTATCGGGGCGGGCCCTGAAAGGATCGTCTTGCCGGAATCAGTGGCCGTGGCCGCGGTGACATTCGACCGCCCCGATGACGTCAAGACCCTGCTGGGAGCCCTGGCTGCGCAGTCTGCACCTGTTTCTTCCGTGGCGCTGGTTGACTCCGGCAAAAACCCGGTTGCGGATATCGCTGAGTCCTCCGCAGCCAACGTCACGTATGTGCGTTCGGAAACCAATCTGGGCGGCGCAGGCGGATTCTCCCTGGCCATCCTGACGGCCATGGCCTCCGGCGCAGACTGGATCTGGATCATGGATGACGACGCCCACCCGGAGGACCCGGAGTGCCTGCAGGCACTGCTGGACGGCGCGAACGAACGCGGCCTGGATGTCATCCTTCCCTTGGTGGTTGCCCCCGGCAAACCCGATACCCTCTCCTTCCACTTTCGCATCGACGGCCGCCTGACCCACAACCGGGCTGAAGTTGCCGAGGCAGGCTTCCTGCCCGGCGTCGGACACTTCTTCAATGGTGCTCTCATCCGCCGCGAAGTTTTCTTCCGTGTAGGCCTGCCGGACCTGCGGCTGTTCATCCGCGGGGACGAGACCGACTTCATGATCCGGCTGCGCCGGGCCGGGATTCCCTTCGGAACCCTGACCTCCGTGGCCCTAAGCCACCCCGCGGCCTGGTCCGAAGTCCAGGAGATGCTGGGCGGACGCCTGCATGTGCTGGTTCCCGACACCGAATTCAAGCGCTTTTACTTCTACCGCAACCGCGGACACCTCACGTGGAAATACAAGCGCCTGCGCTCCCTCGCCGCCGACGCAGCCGGGTACCCGATCCACTTCGCCCGAACCCGTGATGTGCGCGGCTTCCGTTCCTGGCTGCGCGCCTACGCAGGCGGCGTCCGCGGAAACATGTTCGGTCCGCCGTCGGACCAGGGTTTCTAGCATGTCCGGGACGGCAGCGGGGATCGAGCGCCTGGCCCTGGTCATTGTGACCTTCAACAGGTCCGGCTACCTGCGCGGCCTGCTGGAGTCCGTAGCCGCCCTGGACCCGGCACCGGAGCGGGTTGTCGTCGTGAACAACGCCAGCACCGATGACACCGCGGAGTACCTCGACAGCGTTGCCGGTGAGTTCCCGGTGCCGCTCACGGTCTGCACCCTGACCGAAAACACCGGCGGTTCCGGAGGATTCGCAGCCGGCATCAGCGCGGCCCTTGACCTCGATGCCCGGTGGCTGTGGCTGATGGACGACGACGTCGTGGCACTGCCCGGAGCGCTGGCCGCCCTGGGCAAGTGGACCGCCGAGTATGACTGCATCCACGGCCGCCGCTTCGATGAAACCGGACGCCCTTTCTTCTGGCAGCACCGGTTCATTCCGCTGCTGGGTGTGCACGTTCCTGTCCGCGGCAACGTTTTCCGTGACAGCCCGGTCTTCCACACCAACGTAGGGTGCTTTGAGGGAATGCTGATCCGCGCTGAAACCGTGCGTGCAATCGGGCTTCCGGACCCCCGGTTCTTCATCAACGGCGATGACGAGATCTACGGCTGGCTTGCTTCCCTGAACCACAAAGTTGCCTACGTCAATGACTTTGTCCTTCGGAAGGTCCGTCCGCAGAAGCAGATCGACCTGGGCATCCGTCACCTGAACGACTCCAGTGACCTCAGCCGGTTCTGTGCCATGCGCAACCGCGGGCACACCGCCGGCTACCTGCGTGCGCACGGGCTCTTCAACCGCGCCGGTTTCGCCGCAGGTACCGCACTCACAGCGGCGAAGGAGCTGCTCCGTCTGGCCGCCGTCGAACACCGCTTCAGCGGCGCCGGAAGCCTCTGGCGCGGCTGGCGTGAATCCCGTTCCATCCTCAAGGACACCGGCTGGCAGCCCATGTCTCCGCTGTCCGGTCCGGACGCGGGCTCCGGATCAGCAGACGCACCGCCGTCGAATTCCACCAACCAGGACCGTTAAACCTTGATAAGCAGCACTACATCCAGCAATACCCCCGAGCCCATATGGGCTGTCCTCGGTGCCAGCGGCTTCATTGGCAGCTCCCTGCAGGCAGTCCTCACACGCGCCGGCATCACCGTGCGCTTTGTGAAGGCTCCCCGCCTCAGCGCCGGCTCCACAAACCCTGCGGGCATTCTGGCCGAGGCGGCGGAGCTCCGCGACGTTCGCCAGGATCTTGCTGCCGAACTGGCCGGCACCGACGTCGTGATCAATGCCGCCGGACTGGCCACGCCCACGGGAGCCGACTCCCCCGAGCTCAGGGGAGCCAACGCACTGCTGCCGGTGCTCATTGCCGATGCCGCGGACGACGCCGGAGCACGCCGCTTCCTGCATCTGAGCAGCGCTGCCGTACAGGGCCACCGGCCGGTGCTGGACGAAAGCGCCGAGGTGGAGCCGTTCTCCGCCTACTCGCGTTCCAAGGCCCTCGGTGAGGCTGCGCTGGCGGCCCGCACACCCGGGAAGTGTCCGGTCACCTGCCTGCGTGCCACTTCGGTGCAGGGTACGGCCCGGGAGACCACGGACTCCCTGGTGCGCATTGCCTCCACTCCCCTGGCTTCTGTGGCAGGCCGAGGGAACGCGCCCAGCCCGGTGAGTTCCGTGGACGCCCTGTGCGACTTTGTACTGGCGGCGGGACGGTATCCGGGCACTGTGCCTCCGGTCATCCTGCAGCCGTGGGAAGGTGCGACCGTCGCTTCGGTGCTTTCAGCCGCCGGCGGCCGGAAGCCGCTGCAGCTGCCGGCATGGCTCTGCCGTGCCGGGCTGAAGGCCGGATATGTCGTTTCCGCGCTGCTCGGGGAGCGGCTGCACGGCACACTGCGCCGGGTTGAAATGATGTGGTTCGGGCAGCGGCAGGAACGTGGCTGGGCCGAAGCTACCGGAAATGTTCCCGAAGCGCGCGTTGACCAGATCCTCCGCGCGGCCCGGCAGCAGCGCTAGGGCTGCTGCCGCGCGGACCGCTGATCCGGGAGAACGGTTCTAGGACTGCCGGGGTGTGCCGGCGGAGGTCTCCGTGACGTCACCGGACCCAGCCTCAGCGGTGTCCGCGCCGCCGGTGTTTTCGGCGCCGGTGTTTTCGGCGTCGGGATCCTCCATGGCCGGCTCTTCGCCCAGTCCCAGGACTCCGGGCACCACGGTGCGCAGCTGCTCCAGGCTGATGGCACCCTCGCGCACAACCCGCAGCGGAAAAGCTGTGGCGTCCACGATCGTGGACGGAATTCCCTCGCTGCCTTCGGCCGGACGGGGTCCCGCCTCGAGATAGACCTCCACCGATTCGGCAAGCTGCGCCTGTGCCTGGGCTGCGGTCTGTGCCGCAGGCTGTCCCGTGCGGTTAGCCGAGGAAACGGCCATCGGCCCGGTCAGGGCCAGCAGGTCCAGGGCAATCTCATCGTCGGGCATCCGCAGCGCCACCGTGCCCTTGGTATCCCCCAGGTCCCAGGTCAGCGATGGCTGGGCATGGAAGATCAGAGTGAGGCCGCCGGGCCAGAATGCCTCGGCCAGGGCTCGGGCTTCGGCCGATACGTCAACCGCAAGGCCATCCATGGTCTGCAGCCGCGGCACCAGCACGGGCGGCGGCATGGAGCGTCCCCGTCCCTTGGCCGCGAGCAGGGTCGCCACAGCCTGGGGCGAGAATGCATCGGCGCCAATCCCGTACACGGTGTCCGTCGGCAGCACGATGCACTGCCGGTTGGCGATGGCGTGCTGTGCAGCGGCCAGTCCGGCGCTGCGGGTATCTGTATCGGAGCAGTCAAAGCTGGTGGTCACGGGGATTATTCTTTCACGTCAGGGTGGGGGCGGCGGCTGCGGTTCTAACCGCGGAAGTCGCGCGGGGGCGGTCGTTGAGGTCTGTGTGGGAGGAGACATCCTGCCAGGCAGGATCCGCTGCCAGCCGCTCGGCAATGGTGCCGGCCTGGACCTCGGCGTGTTCCATCACAAAGTAGCCTCCCGGGCGCAGCAGCCGGGCTGCCGTCCGAGCTGCGGCGGCGGGAAGCTCCATGCCGTCTTCTCCCCCGCCGTACAGAGCCATGGCGGGGTCGTGTTCAGCGGCCTCGGGCTCATTGGGCACAGCGTCCGCAGGGATGTAGGGCGGGTTGGAGGCAACGACGTCGAACGTTCCCTCGTGCCCGGCCAAAGCCGTCCGAAGGTCGCCTTCGAGCACGTGCACTCCCAGCGGTTCAAGGTTTTTCCGGGCCCAGGCCAGGGCCAGCGGGCTCAGTTCCACCGCGTAGACCTCCGCGCCCGGGACCTCCGCGGCAATCGATCCGGCAATCGCACCGGACCCGGTGCCGAGGTCTGCGGCCCTTGCCGGGGCCGGCACCAAAAGTGCCTTGTCAATGGCCAGCTGTGCCACGGTTTCGGTTTCCGGCCGCGGCACAAACACCCCGGGACCAACAGCAAGTTCCAGGCGCCGGAAGTATGCTTTCCCGGTCAGGTGCTGCAGCGGAATGCGGCGGGCGCGTTCCGCAACCAGCTCCGCGTAGCCTTCCGGCGCAGCGGCATCGGTGAAGGCGAGAGCCTTCACCCGGCCCACGCTTTCTCCCAGAAGGTGTGCGGCGAGCAGTTCGGCGTCGACGCGCGGGCTGGGCACACCGGCGGCGGCAAGTTCCGCCGCCGCGTGCCGCAGCGCCTGCTCCAGGGTCAGTGCGGGCATCGGCTTTGCCTAGGCTTCGTCGCCGATTGCGTCCAGGCGGGCCTGCTCATCCATCTCGATGGCAGCCTGGACAACAGCTTCCAGGTCACCGTTCATTACGGTGTCCAGGTTGTAGGCCTTATAGCCGGTGCGGTGGTCAACAATCCGGTTCTCCGGGTAGTTGTAGGTGCGGATCCGCTCGGAACGGTCCATGGTGCGGATCTGGGACTTGCGGATGTCCGAGTTCGCGGCGTCGATCTTCTCCTGTTCGTGCGCCAGGATCCGCGAACGCAGCACGCGCATGGCGGCTTCACGGTTCTGCAGCTGGGACTTCTCGTTCTGCATGGCCACCACAATGCCGGTGGGCAGGTGGGTGATTCGCACGGCGGAGTCGGTGGTATTCACCGACTGGCCGCCGGGACCGGAGGACCGGTAGACGTCGATCTTAAGATCGTTCTGGTTGATCTCGACTTCTTCGGGCTCATCAACTTCGGGCAGCACCAGCACGCCGGCAGCGGAAGTGTGGATCCGGCCCTGGGACTCGGTTACGGGAACACGCTGCACACGGTGCACACCGCCCTCGTATTTCAGGCGGGCGTAGACGCCTTCAGCCGGGTCACTGGACGAGCCCTTGATGGCCATGGAGACGTCCTTGTAGCCGCCCAGGTCCGACTCGGTGGCGGAGATGATCTCGGTCCGCCAGCCGCGGGACTCCGCGTACCGGGTGTACATACGCAGCAGGTCGCCGGCGAACAGGGCTGCTTCGTCGCCGCCTTCACCGCCCTTGACCTCGATGATGACGTCGCGGCCGTCGTTGGGGTCACGCGGAATCAGCAGGCGGCGCAGCTTTTCCTGCGCTTCGGCCAGCTGGTCCTTGAGCACGGGGACCTCAGCGGCAAACTCGGGATCCTCGTCTGCCATTTCCTGGGCAGCAGCGAGGTCATCTTCCAGACCGTGCCAGGTGTTGTAGGCGTCGACGATACGGCTCAGTTCGGCGTAGCGCCGGCCCAGCCGGCGGGCCAGGCCCTGGTCGGCGTGCACAGCGGGGTCGGAGAGCCGCATCTGGAGTTCGGCGTGCTCGTCCAGCAGTCCCTGTATGGACTCAAACATTGTTTTCCATTCCTTCTTCGCACCGTGGGATGCGCCTGTTGTACGCGGATCCCGCTGCTGTCTTAGCACCATTCTCGCCCCGGACGGCACCTGGGGATAATTGCGCTGCCCTTCTGAACGTTAACTGCCAAGCCGCCCAGGCCCCCGGGTCCTCATAACAAGGACCGGGGGCATGAGCGGCTCGGTGGGGCAGCTAATCGTTCTTGGTGCCCAGGGTGGTCTTCTGCACCTGCATCAGGAACTCCACGTTGGACTGGGTTTCCTTGATCTTGCCGGTAAGCAGTTCCAGTGCCTGCTGAGTGTCCAGACCGGAGAGGACGCGGCGCAGGCGCCACATGATCTTGACCTCTTCGGCGGAGAGCAGGTTCTCCTCGCGGCGGGTGCCGGAGGCGTTGACGTCCACGGCCGGGAAGATGCGCTTGTCCGCAAGGTTGCGGGAAAGGCGCAGTTCCATGTTGCCGGTGCCCTTGAATTCTTCGAAGATGACCTCGTCCATCTTGGATCCGGTCTCGACGAGAGCGGTGGCCAGGATGGTCAGCGAGCCGCCGTTTTCGATGTTCCGGGCTGCGCCGAAGAAACGCTTCGGCGGGTACAGTGCGGAGGAATCCACACCGCCGGAGAGGATACGGCCCGACGCCGGAGCGGCCAGGTTGTAGGCACGGCCCAGGCGGGTCATGGAGTCCAGCAGGACCACGACGTCGTTGCCCATTTCCACAAGGCGCTTGGCCCGCTCAATGGCGAGTTCGGCGACCGTGGTGTGGTCATCGGCCGGACGGTCGAAGGTGGAGGCAATGACCTCGCCCTTGACGGTGCGCTGCATGTCGGTGACTTCTTCGGGACGTTCGTCCACGAGGACCATCATCAGGTGCACTTCGGGGTTGTTGATGGAGATCGCGTTGGCGATCGCCTGCAGGATCAGCGTCTTGCCGGCCTTCGGCGGGGAGACGATCAGGCCGCGCTGGCCCTTGCCAATCGGGGCAACCAGGTCAATGACGCGGGGGCCGATCACCTTGGGCGAAGTCTCCAGGCGCAGGCGCTCGGAGGGGTAGAGCGGAACCAGCTTGTTGAATTCAACGCGGTCCTTGTTGTCTTCCGCGGGCTTGCCGTTGACGGAAGTCAGGCGGACAAGTGCGTTGAACTTCTGGCGCTGGCTGCTGCCCTGGTTCTCGCCTTCACGCGGGGCGCGGATGGCGCCAACCACGGCGTCGCCCTTGCGCAGGTTGTACTTCTTGACCTGGGCCAGGGAAACGTAAACGTCGTTCGGGCCCGGCAGGTAGCCGGAGGTACGCACGAACGCGTAGTTCTCCAGGACATCCAGGATGCCGGCTACGGGCAGCAGGACGTCGTCTTCGGTGACCTCGACGTCGTCAACCTCGGGGTTGCGGTCGCGGTTGCGGCGGCGCTCGTTGCGGTCGCGGAACCGGTCGTTGCGGTCGCCGCGGTCATTCCGGTTGCGGTTGCGGCGGTTGCGTCCGCTGCGGCTGTTGTCATCGCCGTCGGAATCGCGGTTGTCGCGGTCGCTGCGGTTGTTGTCCCGGCTGTTCTCGCGGTTGTTCTCCCGCTCGTTCCGGTTGTTTTCGCGGTTGCTGTCCCGGTTACCGTCGCGGTTGTTCTCGCGCTCGTTCCGGCTGCCGTCGCGGTCGTTCTTATCGTTCCGGTCATTGCGGTCGCTGCGGCTGCGGTTGCGGCCGGAGCGTTCGTTCCGCTCGTCCTCACGGGACTCGCGGGGCTCCCGGCTGTTCTCAGCCTTCTCGCCCTTGTCCTGGGTGTCCGTCGAAGCTGCCTCAGAGGCGGCTTCCTCTCCCGTGTTCTCGCTGTCGCTGCGGCGGTTGCGGCGGTTCCGGCCGCGCTCGCGCTGGCCTTCCTCGCGGCTGTTTTCCTGCGCCGGTGCGGCAGCCGGAGCTTCGGCGGGCGCAGCTTCCGCGGCGTCGCTGCCGGCGGGAGAAACTACGCCGTCGCTCGCTGCACGGCGGTTGCGGTTGCGGGTGCGGGAGGGACGCTCAGCGGCCTTCTCGCCCTCAGCGGGAGCCTCAGCCGGGGCTGCGGCAGCCGGAGCGGCTTCCTTGTGCTCGGCTACGGCCTTGTCCGCCTGCGGAGCCTCGGCCTTGGAGCCGCGGACCGGACGGTCTGCTGCGGCACGGTCTGCCACTGCTCCGCCGCGCTGGTGGTTCGAGATGGCCGTAACCAGGTCGCCCTTGCGCATGCGGGACCCGCCGGTGATGCCCAGCTGGCCGGCCAGTGCCTGCAGCTGTGCAAGCTTCAAGCCGGCAAGTCCGGAGCTCTTGGAATTCGATTCACCGTTGGAACCGGCGGATGCTGATGAGTCCACACCTGCAGTCAGGTCGGTGGTATCTGTCACGAAGGATCCTTCCCCCTCGTCGGGCGGTCCGGCATGGGTGCCGGCCGCGTTGAATGGCCCTGGGACCGATGATCTGACATGCGGTCCAGGGTTCACCTGCTGCGGGGGATTCCCGGCAACGGTGAATCTGCTGGTGCCTTGATTGGAGAGTCCACGGGAGCTACGGCAGCTTGGCTGCCGGAAAACGCGCGGATCAGATAATCGTTCGACTGACCGTTTCTTGGCAGTCTCCGGAAGGCTACACCGATGCTTGCATTTCCGCGGGTGGACTTGACCCTGCCGTCCGAATCGTTATGAAGGCTGCTTTGCTATCAGCACCTGAGCTGGAAGCTGTGCAGAACAGTCAACAAATCCGGTCATAGGAGCGAGCCACGGTGGTCCACAGAACGGGACGACCTGCCGGTGGAAGCACAATACGGTCTCATACCGATTCATGTACTGAATTACGGTATTTACCGCTGGTGCACTACCACTCTAGCACCATCTCGGTCCACGCCAAGCCGCAGCACACGCCAATTCCCGGCAGCTTCCCCGCTGAGGTGCGAGGTGATGAAGGCTTCTGCGGCACTGGCCTGCTCCGGGCCCGTGGCCAGGGTCATTACGGTTGGCCCCGCTCCGGAGACAACGGCGGCAAAACCGGCCGCACGCAGGGCGGCAATCAGCTGCGCGCTCGGACCCATGGCCGGCGCCCGGTAGCCCTGGTGCAGGAAATCCTCTGTTCCTTCACGCAGCAGTGAGGGATCCGATGTCAGGGCCAGCATCAGCAGTGCCGCGCGTCCGGAATTGGCAGCGGCGTCCCGGTGCGGAACCATGGCCGGCAGCAGCCCGCGGGCGCTCTCGGTGGAAAGTTCAGTCGCGGGAACAGCAGCAACCGGAATGATGTCCGGATGCACGTCGGCCTTCACGGAGCGGAACACACCCTCCTGTTCCCAGGAGACGGCCAGCGCCCCGGCAAGAGCCGGAGCCACGTTGTCCGGATGGCCTTCCAAGGCAGAACAGGCGTGGAGCAGTCCCGCCGCGTCCAGGCGTGCGGATTCGGGCAGCAGTGCGTTGCCCGCCAGAACGCCGGAGACGATCGCCGAGGCTGAGGAGCCCAGCCCGCGGCCGTGCGGAATGATGTTCTCGCAGTCCAGTTCAAGCCCGCGCACGGAGTACCCTGCAGCGCGGACGGTGTCCACGATGGTCCGGGCCACCAGATGGGTTCCATCCGTGGGCAGCACTGCCTCACCTTCGCCGCGCACGCGAACCCGGACCTCGTCCGAGTCCGTGGTGCGCACACGCACGGTGTCGAACAGGGTGACGGCCAGCCCCAGGGAATCGAAGCCCGGCCCCAGGTTGGCGCTGGTTGCCGGAACCCGGACGCTCAGGTCCTGCCCGGCAGCTACCAGTGCGCCCGGAGCCGCGTCGGTGTTCTGGATTTCCACCTGCATGCCCGGCTAGCGGGCTTCAGCGGGGGCGGACTCTTCCAGCCCCAGGGCAGCGGCAACGCTGACGACGTCGAAGTCCACCTTGGTGGGTTCAACATCGGATCCGTCTGCGGTGCGCAGTGCCCACTGCGGGTCCTTCAGGCCGTGGCCGGTGACAGTGATGACGATCTTCTTGCCCGTGGGTGCCTCGCCTGCGGCATGCTTCTTGAGCAGGCCCGCAACGCCGGCAGCGGAAGCCGGCTCCACGAAGACTCCTTCGCGGGAAGACAGCCAGCGGTGCGCTTCGAGGATCTCGGTGTCCGAAACAGCTTCGATCAGCCCGCCGGATTCGTCGCGGGCGGCAATTGCCTGGTCCCAGGACGCCGGGTTGCCGATGCGGATGGCAGTAGCGATGGTGTCCGGGTCCGTAACCGGGTGTCCCTTGACCAGCGGGGATGCGCCTTCAGCCTGGAAACCCCACATGACGGGGGTTTTGGTGGCAACCGGAGCCAGTTCGGTGCCGGCCTGGTTGGTCCAGGGCTGTGCGTACTCCTGGTAGCCGCGCCAGTACGCAGTGATGTTGCCGGCGTTACCAACCGGGAGGAGGTGGTAGTCCGGCGCATCGCCGAGGTAGTCCACAACCTCGAAGGAGGCGGTCTTCTGGCCTTCGATGCGGGCCGGGTTCACGGAGTTGACCAGGAACACCGGGTAGGCCTCGGCCAGCTTGCGGGCCACTTCCAGGCAGTTGTCGAAGTTGCCGTTCACCTGGAGCAGCTGGGCACCGTGGGCGATTGCCTGGCTGAGCTTGCCCATGGAGATCTTGCCGTCCGGCACCAGCACGGCGCAGGTGAGCCCGGCCTGGGTGGCGTAGGCAGCGGCGGATGCGCTGGTGTTGCCGGTCGAGGCGCAGACAACAGCCTTCGCACCGGCTTCCACGGCAGCGGTGATGGCCATGGTCATGCCGCGGTCCTTGAACGAACCGGTGGGGTTCATGCCTTCGACCTTGAGGTAGACCTCGTTGCCGGTCAGCTCGGAGAGGGCCTTTGCATGAACCAGCGGTGTGCCGCCTTCACCGAGGGTAATGACTTCGGTGTTCTCGGTAACCGGCAGACGTTCGGCATATTCGCGGATAACGCCGCGCCATTGATGAGCCAAGGTTCTAGACCCCTTCTACCCGCAGGACGGATGTAACTGAATTGATGACGTCCAGGCCCTTGATGGCCTCGACGGTGGCCGCCAGTGCGGCCTCGGACGCCCGGTGGGTGACAAAGCGCAGTTCGGCGCTGGCGCCGGCTGCGTCGGTGTGGCTCGTCTGGCGCATGGTCTCGATCGAAACGCCGTTTTCGGCGAAGACCCGGGCGACGGCGGAGAGGACGCCGGGGGCGTCCGCAACGTCCAGCCCGATGCTGTAGCTGGTGGAAACCTTCTCCAGCGGCAGTGCCGGAACATGCCCGGAAGCCGCTTCTACTCCCATGTGTCCGCCCAGGACCAGGCGGCGGGCAACCGTAACGACGTCGCCCATCACAGCCGAGGCAGTGGGCGTTCCGCCGGCTCCCTGGCCGTAGAACATCAGCTCGCCGGCGTTTTCAGCTTCGACGAAGACGGCGTTGAACGCGCCGTGCACTGCCGCAAGCGGGTGCGTGCGCGGAAGCAGCGTGGGGTGGACCCGCACGCTGACGCCCTCGGCGCCGTCGGCCTCCAGCTTCTCGGCGATCGCCAGGAGCTTGATGACAAACCCGGCGTCCTTGGCTGCGGCAATGTCCTCTGCGGTGACTGACGTAATGCCCTCGCAGGACACGTTCGCCATCTCGAAGGTGGTGTGGAAAGCCAGTGAAGCCAGGATCGCTCCCTTGGCTGCGGCGTCGTGTCCTTCGACGTCGGCAGTGGGGTCCGCTTCGGCGTAACCGAGGCGCTGGGCTTCGGCCAGGGCATCGGCGAACTGCGCGCCGGTGGAGTCCATGGCGTCGAGGATGTAGTTGGTGGTGCCGTTGACGATGCCCAGCACACGGGTGATCCGGTCCCCGGAGAGGCTGTCACGGATCGGGCCCAGGATCGGGATGGCTCCGGCAACCGCTGCCTCGTAGGCCAGCCGGACACCGGCCGCGTCTGCCTTTTCATACAGTGCGGCGCCGTCGGCGGCCAGCAGCGCCTTGTTGCCGGTGACTACGGATGCGCCGTGGCCGATCGCGTGCAGGATCAGTGTGCGTGCCGGTTCCAGACCGCCCATCAGCTCAATGACGATGTCCGCGGACTCCACCAGGGTTTCCGCGTCGGTGGTGAACAGGTCGCGGGGAAGCTCGACGTCGCGCGGCGCGTCCGGATTGCGCACGACAATACCGGCCAGTTCGAGCTTTGCACCGGTGCGCGCCGTGAGGTCCGCGGCGTCGTTCAGGAGAATCCGGGCTACCTGGGATCCCACGTTGCCGCAGCCCAGCAGGGCCACCTTGAGGGTCTTCATTGCTTTGCGTTCTCCTATACCGGTCATGAAACGTCCCGCGCCAGCAGGTCTTCTTCGGTTTCGCCGCGGATGATCAGCCGTGCGGCGCCGTCGCGGACAGCCACGACGGGCGGACGGGCGATGTAGTTGTAGTTGCTCGACAGCGCCCAGCAGTAGGCGCCGGTGCCGGGTACGGCCACCAGATCTCCGTGGTCAACGTCCGAGGGCAGATAAACATCCCTCACCACTATGTCCCCGCTCTCACAGTGTTTGCCAACCACGCGCGACATAACCGCGTCATGTTCGGACCTGCGCGAGGCCAGGACGGCGGAGTAGTCCGCGTCGTAGAGCACCGGGCGGGCGTTGTCACTCATGCCCCCGTCAACGGAGACGTAGCGGCGTTCCGCGGTGCCGCCGTCGGCGGTGTCCACGCGCACTGTCTTGATGGTGCCGGCGCGGTACAGCGTAAAGGTGGTTGGTCCCACGATCGCACGGCCGGGTTCAATCGAGATCCGCGGTACGGACAGACCAAGGTCTGCGCAGGTTCCGGAGACAACGGCGGCCATGGCGGCAGCGATCTCCGCGGCCGGGCGCGGGGTGTCCGCTTCGGTGTAGGCAATGCCGTAGCCGCCGCCCAGGTCCAGCTCAGGCAGTTCGACGCCGTGCTGCGCCTTGACTTCGGCCAGGAAGCCGAGCAGGCGGCGGGCCGCTTCCTCGAATCCGGCCGGGTCGAAGATCTGCGAGCCGATGTGGCTGTGCAGGCCCAGCAGCCGGATGCCCGGGTTCTGCAGAGCTGCAGCGACGGCGTCCGCAGCCGGGGACGTGCCGGTGTCCGGGTCGGCTGCCATGGACAGGCCGAACTTCTGGTCCTCGTGCGCTGTGGCAATGAACTCATGGGTGTGGGCGTGGACGCCGGGGGTCAGGCGCAGCATCACGTTGGCCTGCACGCCGCGGTCCCTGGCGAGGGCGCCGAGCCGGTGCAGTTCGGGCAGGGAGTCCACCACAATACGGCCCAGATCCATGTCCAGCGCGCGGTTCAGTTCGGCGTCGGACTTGTTGTTGCCGTGCAGGCCCAGGCTGGCGCCGGGAATGCCGGCACGGGCAGCTACTGCCAGCTCGCCGCCGGAGCAGGTGTCCAGCCGGAGCCCTTCCTGCGCCACCCAGCGGGCGATTTCGGTGCAGAGGAACGCCTTGCCGGCGTAGTAGACATCCACTCCCCCGCAGGCCTCGGCGAACGCGGCGTCGAAGGAGTCCTTGAAGTCGCGGGCACGGGCCCGGAAGTCGGTTTCGGAGACCACAAACAGCGGCGTACCGAATTCAGCGGCGAGGGCTGAGACGGAAATGCCGGAAATCTCCAGCTCACCGTCCCGGCCGCGCTGCACATCCTGCGCCCACATTCCGGGGCGGAGCACGTTGGCGTCTTCGGGACAGCTGAGCCAGTCAGGGGCCAGCGGGGAAACGGTCATAGCCGGGCCTTACATCCTCTCCGGAGCGGAGACGCCCAGCAGGTCCAGCCCGTTGGCCAGGACCTGGCGGGCGGCGGAATTCAGCCACAGGCGGGTGCGGTTCACGTCGGTGACCTCTTCGCCGTTCTGCGGTGCGATGCGGCAGGCGTCGTACCAGCGGTGGTAGGTGCCGGCGATTACTTCCAGGTGCCGGGCCACGCGGTGCGGTTCACGGAAGACGCTGGCCTGGGCCACAACGCCGGGGTACTGGCCAAGAGCAGCCAGCAGCGCGCTTTCGGTCGGGTGGGACAGCAGCGCGGCGTCGAACGCTGAATCATCCACGCCGGCGGCTTCGGCGTTGCGGGCCAGGGCGTAGGTCCGGGCGTGCGCGTACTGGACGTAGAACACCGGGTTCTCGTTACTGCGCTTGGTCAGCAGATCCAGGTCAATGTCAATGTTCGAGTCCGCGGAGAACCGGGCCAGGGTGTAGCGGGCAGCGTCCACGCCGACGGCGTCCACCAGGTCTTCGAGCGTGACCACGGTTCCGGCGCGCTTGGACATACGCACGGGCTTGCCGTCCTTGACCAGGTTCACCATCTGGCCGATTAGTACCTCAACGCACTCCGGGTCATGGCCCAGCGCTGCAGCGGCGGCCTTGAGGCGTGCAACGTAGCCGTGGTGGTCGGCGCCGAGCATGTAGATATTCAGGTCGAACCCGCGCTCGCGCTTGTTCTGGATGTAGGCGATGTCACCGGCGATGTAGGCGGCGTTGCCGTCGGACTTGATGACCACGCGGTCCTTGTCGTCGCCGAACTCGGTGGAGTTCAGCCACCAGGCACCGTCTTTTTCATACAGGTTCTTGGAGCCCTTGAGCTTCTCGAGCAGCATTTCAACCTGCCCGTTCTCATGCAGGGAGTCCTCGTGGAAGTACACGTCGAAGTCCACCCCGAAGTTGTGCAGGGATTCCTTGATGTCCCCGAACATCAGGTCCACGCCAATGGCACGGAAACGCTCCTGTGCTTCTGCCTCCGGCAGTTCCAGGATGTTGGATTCAACGGCGAGCACCCGTGAGGCAATGTCTTCAATGTAGGCGCCGGCGTAGCCGTCTTCGGGTGCCGGTTCACCTTTGGCGGAGGCCAGCAGGGAGCGGGCAAAACGGTCGATCTGGGCTCCGTGGTCATTGAAGTAGTACTCGCGGGTGACCTCCGCGCCCTGGGATTCGAAGACCCGGGCCAGGGCGTCGCCGACGGCGGCCCAGCGGGTTCCGCCCAGGTGGATCGGGCCGGTGGGATTGGCGGACACGAATTCGAGGTTGATCCGGGTGCCGGAGAGCGCATCGGAACGGCCGTAGGCGGGGCCCGCTTCAACAATTGCCTTGGCGAGTTCACCGGCGGCACCGGCGTCGAGCGTGATGTTCAGGAAGCCGGGGCCGGCAATGTCCACCTTCGCCACGCCGTCGATCTTCTCCAGCCGCGAGGAGAGGATTTGTGCGAACTGGCGGGGATTCATGCCGGCCTGCTTGGAGAGCTGCAGGGCGATGTTGGTGGCCCAGTCACCGTGGTCCCGGTTCCGCGGCCGCTCCACGCGGACCTCGGAGGGAAGCTCGATGCTGAATTCACCCGCATCGATGGCGTCTTTGAGGCAGGCAGTTACGGCAGAGGAAAGTTCTTCAGGAGTCACCGGTTAAGCATAGCGGGGCGGCACACGCGGGCCTTATTCCTCCCGTTTGCGTCCGTGTCGGTCCCGGAGCGGCGACGGTGTGTCCTGCGGCACAGCCGGGCACCGAAAGGCACCCGGCTGCGTTGATGGGTTGTAATAAAGAAGGGGAGAACCGCCTGCAATGAAGGAGCATCCGTGAATTCCAAGAAACCGCTGCTGAGCGCTGCAGCAGGGCTGGCACTGTTGGGCACCGCAGGCTGCGGCTCTGCCGGGACCGCCCAGGACGCCGCCGTCGATGAGGCTTCAGGCACCCCCTCCGCCGCTCCTGCTCCCGGCACCCGTGAGTTCGCGGACGGCGAGTACACGGCCACCGGCAGCTACATTCCGCCGTCCAACACCAAGGAAGAAGTCACTGTCTCCCTGACCCTCAGTGACGGAGTCGTCACTGAGCTGAATGTCTCCACCTCGGGAAACCACCCGACGTCCAAGCGCTACCAGGCAGAGTTCACCGACGGCGTGCAGAAAGAAGTCGTCGGAAAGCCCATTGACGAGCTGGACGTCCACAAGATTGCTTCTTCCTCACTCACAAGCTCCGGTTTCAACAAGGCCCTGGACGCCATCATGAATGAGGCTGCCAGCTAGCGGCTGCCATGGAGTCCTGGGGATTCGAAGCGATCGGCACACAATGGGAGATCAGTGCCGGGGCACCAATCGACGCCGCTACCCGCGCTGCTGTCTCGGCGCTGGTAGCCGGCTACGACAAGGCACTGTCCCGCTTCCGGCCCGACTCACTGCTGGCCACCCCGGCCCGCAGCGGCGGAAGTGTTTCCCTGCCCGGCTACACGGCAGGGCTGTTCACCCTCTTCGATTCCCTGGACCGGCTGACCGGCGGACGGATGAACCCGCTGGTCGGCGGATCCCTGGAACGCCTCGGTTATGGTCCCGGCTACCGCCTGACACCGCAGGGAGAAGCCTCCGGCGCCCCTGCGTGGCGGGAAGCAGCACGGTGGGAGCGCGGAGATTCCGGGGACATCCTGCTTCATCTGGACCGGCCGGCAACCGTGGATGTGGGAGCCGCCGGAAAAGGCCAGCTGGTTGACCTCGTCTGGGAGCTGATCACCGGACGCGGCTATGCTTCGGTTGTGGTTGATGCCGGTTCAGACATGCGCCATTCCGGGCCTGAAAACCTGCGGGTCGCCCTGGAGCACCCTTACAACCCAAGCCAGGCGATCGGCGTCGTGCAGCTTCAGGACCGTGCACTGTGCGCCTCCGCCACCAACCGCCGGGCATGGGGCGGGGGCCTGCACCACGTCCTGGATGCCTCCACCGGCACACCGGTCCAGGCCGTAGCTGCAACCTGGGTGCTCGCCCGGGACGCCATGACAGCAGACGGCCTGGCCACAGCACTTTTCCTTACCGACCCTTCCTCCCTCGCCGCCGAGTTCGACTTCGACTATGTACGGATGTTCTCCGACGGCAGGGCAGAATTCTCACCCGCAATGGCTGGAGTCCTTTTTTCATGACCGTATCCCTGAGCACTCCCTCCGCACGGCTGCAGCGCCTGCTTGGCAGGATGAGCATGTACCGCATGCTTGTGGTGCTGCTGCTGGCCATGGCCGCGTGGTCCTTTGTGCTTTCCCTTACGGGGGCGCTCTTCTACAGCCCGGCTGAGCTCGCTGCCACCCTGGCCACAGCCGTTGTCTCCACCCTGATGGCCAGCCGCGTTATGGGACTGCTGTTCCGGACCTTCCCGCAGACCGACTCGGCGCTCATCACCGGCCTGCTGCTGTTCTTCCTGTTCTGGCCGACCACTGACGGCGCGCAGCTGGGCTGGATTGCCCTTGCCGGGCTGGCCGCCACAGCATCGAAATACCTGCTGGTATGGCGCCGGCGCCACATCTTCAACCCGGCTGCCGTTGGTGCCTTTGTTATGGGCGTTACCGGGCTGAACGCTCCCGTGTGGTGGGTGGCGGCTCCGCTGATGCTGGCAGTGGTGGTTCCCGCCGCTCTGCTGGTGCTTTACCGCAGCCGGCTGCTGCCGATGGCCGCGGTGTTCACCGCCGTCACCGCCGGAATTGTTACCGTGCGTTTCGCTTCCGCAGGGGAACCCGTGCTGGAAGGTCTTGCCACTGCCTTTACCTCCTACCCCATACTGTTCTTCGCCGGCTTTATGCTTTCCGAGCCCCTGACCCTGCCGCCGCTGCGCTGGCAGCGGCTGGCGGAGGCCGCCGTCGTGGGCGTCCTGTTTGCGGTTCCGCTGTCCGTGGGCCCGGTCTTTATGTCGCCGGAGCTGGCTCTGCTGATCGGCAACCTGCTGGCGTTCGCGGCGGGACAACGCGGCGGCATTGCGCTGCGGCTGGTCTCCTCCCGGGAGCTGACGCCGAGCTCGCGTGAGCTGGTGTTTGAACCCGAGCGGCCGCTGCGCTACACCGCCGGCCAGTACCTGGAACTCAGCCTGCCGCATCCCAGCCCGGATGGCCGTGGCCTGCGCCGGATCTTCAGCCTCACCTCCGATCCGGCGGATCCGAAGACCGTGTCCGTGGCCCTGCGCGTGTCAGTGCCGGGCAGTTCGTTCAAGACGAAGCTGCTGGCCCTCAAACCAGGTGCCCGGATCTCGGCAACTTCGGTCGGCGGCGATTTCCAGCTTCCCCGCGACGTGTCCCGCAAGGTCCTGATGGTCGCCTCCGGAATCGGCATCACGCCGTTCCTCAGCCAGCTGCGGTCTGCGGCGGCCATGGACCGGGACGTTGTGCTGGTCTACGCCGCCTCCTCCGTGGAAGAGCTTGCCTACGCCAAGGAGCTTTCGGATCTTGGGGTCCGGGTACTGGTGTGCACTCCTGCCGACCCATCGATCCCGGGGTGGACCTGGCTGGGTTCTGGACTGCCCGATGCCGCAGCCCTGGCCAAGGCAGTGCCCGACGCCGCTGAACGGACCGCCTTTGTGGCCGGCTCGCCGTCGACTGTTGCTGCTGCCCGCAGTGCGCTCAAGGGTGCCGGTGTGCGCCGCGTCCACACCGATCCGTTCCTGGGCTACTAACCTTCCTCTCCCCTCCCCGTCCCCCCCCCCGAGAGGCCAGTTACGGCTCTTTTCAGCGCTGAGAAGAGCCGTAACTGGCCTCTCGAGGGATAAGAAACGAAAGTGGTTTCCAGGCAGCGGCCAGAACCTGCTAAGCTTCTTTAGTCCCTGCAGGACACACCGGTTTTCCGGTGTCCCGCCCTCGTAGCTCAGGGGATAGAGCGGTTGCCTCCGGAGCAACAGGCCGTAGGTTCGAATCCTATCGAGGGCACCAAACCTGCAGGGAAAACCCCGCTGCCATTACAGGCAGCGGGGTTTTTTGTGTCCTTCTTTCCGGCCCCGCGGGCTAAAAGCGGATCGCGTCGATGACCTTCACCCGCACCGCCACCAGTGCCGGGATCAGTCCGGCCAGCGCACCCACCGCCGTGGCGGCACCCAGTCCCAGCAGCGCGGCCTCAATCGGGAACGGCGGCAGCTCGGAAATGCCGAAGGCGACCTGGCGTTGGACAACCGGCAGTTTGGCTACGGCGATGGCCGCCATCACACCGACCAGCCCGGCGACGAAGGTTGCCACAACGGATTCGAGCATCACCCCGAAGAAGATCCGGCCCGAGGTGGCCCCGAAGCTGCGCCGGATGCCAATCTCGCGGACGCGGTACTTCACCGTGACCATGGAGATGTTCAGCAGCCCCACCGCCCCAAGCAGCAGCACCAGGCCGGCGATTCCGCCCACCGCCAGCTGCATTCCGGCGTAGGGATCGCCCCAGGCCGCATAGTCTCCGCGGTAGGCATCGATCTGCATGGACGGGAACTCTGCTGAGAGATCCGAGACGATTGCGGCCTGCAGGGGTTCGGCGAGTTCCTCCGGGACCCACAGCTCCAGCATGGGCTGGCCGTTCATGTCCGTTCCGCCCCCTGCGCCCATCCGGTCGTAAGCCTCCGCGAGCATGTAGGCCGAGGGAGGTTCATCAGGCCAAAGGTCCCGGCGGACGCCGGTAATGACAGCGTCCACCGGTGTGCCGTTCGAAATCCGCACCACGGGATCCACAGCAAGGTCCGGCGAACCCATGCGGGCGTAAAACGCTTCGTTCACGATGACGGCTGGGGCCAGACGCTGGCCGTCCGTTTCGCTGAACCATGACCCGGACGTGAGGTTGACCCGCCGCATCAGACCGTAATCGGCTTCAACCACCGATGTCTCCGCCTGCACAACCCCATCCGGGAACTGGAAAGGAACCACGGTCCGCAGGTTCAGCGACGAGTACTCGACTGCATACCGTTCCGTCACAGAGCTGAAGGCCTGCCGCAGCGGCGCCGGGTCCGTGAGGCTCCCGTCCATCGGATAGGCGCCCACGGTGAGTGTGGCCGGCCGCCCGCTGGTGGCCTCCGAGCCCTGCTCCATCGCTTCCCGGGACATGTCCGCCAGCGCGACGACGGTGGTCAGGGACGCCACGGAGAGGGCCACACCAACGAGTGCCAGCAGGATCCGGGTCTTATGCGTCCGCAGTTCGGCCCATGCTTCAACCAGGGAACCGGCAATGCCTGAGAAGCTCATGCCGCTGCCTCCGACCCTAGACGCAGGTGCCCGCCCTCCAGGAGGTAGTGGCTGTGGGCCAGGGCTGCCACGTTCGGGTCGTGGGTGATCGTGATCAGTGCCGCCCCGGATTCGCCTGCCACTTCAGAGAGCAGTGCCATCACGGACTGACCCGTGGCAATGTCCAGGGCACCGGTGGGCTCATCGGCGAGGATCAGCCGGGGGCTGCGGACCAAAGCCCGGGCAATCGCTACCCGCTGCTGCTCGCCGCCGGAGAGCCGCTGCGGTTTCTCCCGCAGCCGGTTTCCCAGCCCCACCCGGTCCAGCATTTCGGCTGCCAGCCTCTCCCTGCGCCAAAAGGCACTCCCCTTCGCATAGAGCAGGGGTGTCATGACGTTCTCCAGTGCCGTCCGCTCCGCCAGGAGGTTGAACTGCTGGAAGATGAACCCGACGGCGGCGCCGCGCAGCACGGCCCGCTGGTTGCCTCCCATGGTGTCCACCCGCACACCGTTGAACTCAACGGTGCCGGTGGAGGGAAGGTCCAGCATGCCCAGGATGTTCAGCAGGGTCGACTTTCCGGACCCGGAACGCCCCACGATCGAAAGGTGGTCTCCCTGCCGGACGTCCAGGTCAACGCCGCCGAGGATATGCAGCTCTTCGTTATCCGGCAGCCGGACCGTCCGGGTGACGTCCCGCAGCCGCACCAGCGGCTGGTCCTCCGCCGCGGGGGAACCGTCCCCGCCGGGGAACAGGTACCGGGTCATCCTCCCATCGCCCCCGTCATGGCGAACTGGTCGCCGTCCTGGGCCGGGGCCCCGGGAACAAACTGGAGGATCTGCTCGCCTTCGGCAAGCCCTTCGGTGATCTCCACCTGTTGGCCGTCGTTCAGTCCCAGGCCCACGGCACGCTCTTCCGGCGCGCCGGCAGCGTCCTGGACTACCCAGACCACACCGTTCTGCACCGCTCCGCGGACGGCGGTGGCAGGCACGGTGACTACGTCATCCGCCTGGCCTGCGGTGATGTCCACGCTCGCCCCGAGCCCGGCAAACACCGAGACTCCAGCCGGGACGGCACAGCTGAATGTTCCCGTTGTTCCGCCGGCAGGCTGCATTTCAGGGGATGCGGGGTCCTGGCCTGCATCGCCTTCTGCGGCCCCGCCGGTGGTGATGTCTGCGCATGCAAACGGAGCCGGTCCGCCGTTGAGGGTCACGGTGGCGGTCTGCGGACGGTCCAGGATGCGGAACTGCTGCTCCGCACTGAGGGTTCCCTGAACCGAGAACGTTCCGGGGGCCACCGATGCGACGTCAGTCCCCACGGTGACCTGCTGGTTCAGAAGAACGGGGAAATCGGTGAGGGTGCCCGACGCCGTCGCTACGACGTCCGAATAGGTGTACAGCTGGACAGGTGCGGGCGGCGGGGCGTCGTCGTCGCCCTGCTGCATAACCGGTGCAGCCGGTTCATCAACGGGCTTCCGGACCTGGAAGAGCCGGTCCCCCTTGGCCACCGCCTGGCCAGCCTCCACGTCGATGAACACCACAGTCCCGTCACTGGTGCTGCGGACCTTGGCCGCCGGATCGGCGACGACGGAGCCCTGCGCCTGGACCAGGTTGGTCACGCTGGCGCGGGTGGCTTCGACTGTTGCAGTTTGCAGTTCAGCCGAAGGAGCGTACGTTTCCGTCTCCGCGGACAGACCGTCAAGAAAGGCCAGCTTGAACAGCGCTGCGGCGATTACGCCAAACACCACCAGCCAGAGAACTGGAAACACCAAGCGCCGGGCAGCACTCATGCAGATCCCCCAAGTACGATTCGCTGCCGGGATACCGGCAGCGGGAATGGTCCGGTTCCAGGAACAGCGGCTGCGCTGGCAGGTTCCGGTTGATGCGGTTGGACGCTACCAGCACTAAACCGCCGACGACGGCGAAACGGCCCGCGCCGCGCCAAATCCATCCCGCGGGTGGAGACGGCTCATCCTCCCGGCGACGCACTGCGCAACAATCCCGTCCTGGCTACACCATGTTCCGGAAGGACAGGCACCGGGCCCTGCGCTCCGGGTTAACTCAGCCGCCGGGGCGCACGCGGATGGACCGGGTATCCCTGCTGCGCCCAGGCGGGCCTGTCTGCCCGGCCGCGGAACACCCTGCGGTATGCCGACGGGCTGATGCCCACAGCCCGGTTGAAGTGGTGCCGCAGCAGAACGGCCTGGCCGAACCCGACGGCACGGGAAACCTCGTCGATGCTCAGGCCCGTGTCTTCGAGCAGTTCCTGCGCCTTGAGGACGCGCTGGGCGTTGATCCAGGCACCGGGGGTCGATCCGGTTTCGGCTTTGAAACGGCGTGCGAAAGTCCGTTCCGACATGTGGGCACGGGCAGCGAGGGTGCCCACGGAGTGCTCCTGGTCCAAGGTGTCGGTGATCCACACCAGGACGTCTTCCAGCGTGTCGCCCCGGGTCACCGAAACGGGCCGGTCTATGTACTGCGCCTGCCCGCCGTCACGGTGGGGCGGCACCACCATGTCCCGGGCGATGGCGGCTGCGGCCTTCGCCCCCAGTTCCTGCCGCAGCAGATGGAGGCAGGCGTCAATGCCGGCAGCTGTGCCGGCGCTGGTAATGACGTTGCTGTCCTGGACGTACAGTACGTCCGCATTCACGGCAACAGCGGGATGGAGCCTTGCCAGGAGGGCTGAGTTCCTCCAATGAGTGGCAGCCTTCCTGCCGTCCAGAATTCCGGCTTCTGCGAGCGCGAACGCGCCGGTGCAGACGGACATGACCCACGCCGAGCGCCGGTGGGCGTCCCGCAGGGTTTCAAGGACCGGCTCCGGCAATCGATCAGGCCCGTCCGGCCAGCGTCCGTAGGGCGCCATGACAACGAGGTCCGCGTCCGCTGCGGCGTCGAGTCCGTTCTCCACCTGGATTGAGTACCCGGCGGAGGTCCGGACCGGACCGGGAACCAGCGTGACCATCCGGAAGTCGAAGCGCGGCACACCGGTTCCCCGCGATGAGCGGTCGATTCCAAAGATCTCTGCCACCAACCCCAGTTCGAAGGGACCGGTGTTCTCCAGTGCGATCAGCGCAACGCTTCTGAGCATGCGGCGAGTATGGCAGTTTTTTGACGCTAATGGTCATACCTGCCACTTATTTTTGCGCCGGCCCGGACGGAACCTGAAGCCATGGAAATCTTCTTCACGCTTATGGTTCTCGGGGTACTCGCCGCAGTCACCGCTGCAGTGGTGATCGCCATCCGCCGCGACGGCCGCGGCCATCTCCCGCCTGTACCCCGACGCCCCTGGCACGGCAATGCCCTGTGGGACACTACGGACACCCGGGACCTGTTCCCGTCGCTGTCCGCCGACGAGCACTACCAGAGCTACCGTCCCCGCGGCTATTAGGCGCTGGTGTCCTGCTCCTCCACGGCGTTCGCCGCGGGCTGCGCATCGGACAAATCCCGGTGGGCATAGAGGTCACGCAGCAGGGCCACCTCCGCCAGATGGTGGATCAGTTCCCGGTGGATATGGAGCACCAGCGTGGCCATTGGAGCCTCCGCCCATCCCCCTTCGGCGGGTCCCACGGGCCTGGCCAGCTCTTCCTCCGAAAGGGCCGCAACGTGGCTGATCCACCGCTCGTAGTACTCATCGAGCAGGGTGAGGGCTGCGGCGGCGCTGCCCGGATAGTTAAAACTCTCATAGTCGGCCGGCGGGCCTCCGAAGTGGGAGGCATTCCGTTGCCCCAGGACGCCGGAGAGGATGTGGGACAGCCTCCACGCGATGGTGGTGACGGGTGCGGGTTCCGGCTCGGGGTACGCCCAGTCGCACGTGTAGTCCCCGGACCCGGCCTGGATTGGAGCGTCTCCGGTTCCCCGGGGCCGGACACTCCAGCACCCCTGAACCGGTTCCCAGAAGTACTCCTCATCAGTGAGACCCTCCAGCCGGGGTCTGGCCTGGTTCTCCCAGTGCCACCTGAGCTGGTCGGTGAGCTCCGTCCCCCAGTTCAGCAAGGGCTGCGGCGGCGAGTGGTGGACATGGGTGTGCTCAGTCATGACTGCTCCCTGATGTATTGAGCAAGGGCGGTTTTCTCGAGTGCACCCAGACTAGTTTTCATTCCGGACAGCTTCTGTCCGCATCCCGGAGTAGCTTTAGGAACATGCTCGAGACATCAGCAAGGCTGCTGCATCTGCTTTCACTGCTGCAGCTGCGCCGGGAATGGACCGGCGCCGCTTTGGCCGAGCGCATGTCCGTCACCGAACGCACCGTCCGCCGGGACATCGGCAAGCTCCGCAGTCTTGGCTATCCAATCTCTGCGTCTCCTGGGATTGCCGGGGGCTACCAGCTCGGCGCAGGCGCGCAGCTGCCTCCCCTGCTGCTCGATGACGAGGAGGCGCTCGCCGTCGCCCTGGGCCTGACCGCGGTGGCTTCCGGCCCCGTGTCCGGCATCGGCGAAGCCTCCATCCGTGCCCTGGTGAAGCTTGAACAGGTGCTTCCCGGCAGGCTGCGGCCCAAATTCTCTGCCCTGCGCCAGTCGGTGAGTGTCTTGGCCGGACCCTCAGCAGCAGCTTCGGCGGTCAACCCGGAGATCCTGACCGCCTTCTCAACTGCGATCTCGGAGCGGCGCACAGCGGCCTTCCGCTACCAGGCACTTGAGGCTGCCGAGGGACGGCGGATCGTGGAGCCGTACAAACTGGTCAGCACCGGACGGCGCTGGTATCTCGTGGCGTGGTGCACGGAGCGCCGGGACTGGCGGACCTTCCGGGTGGACCGCTGCCAGTCGGTGCCTGTCCTCCGCGAGCGCTTCGTTCCCCGACCGCTGCCTGCCAAGGACCTCGCCGCCTATGTACAGGCGGCTATCACCCGCAGTCCCTACCAGTACGACGTCGTTATCCGCATTGCGGCTCCCCTGGCTTCGGTGGCGGAACAGGTTCCCGCCGAAGTTGCTGTCCTCGAGGCCGACGGTCCCGGACACACCGTGCTGCGCAGCGGCTGGGACTCTCTGGACCAGCCGCTGGTCCGGATGGCGGGCATGGGTGTGGAGTTCGAGATCCTGGCGCCCGAGGAAATGCGGGAACGGGCGCGGTCGGCCGCCGGGCTGCTGGCACGTGCTGCCGGAGCACCCCCGGCCCCGCAGCCGCTTCCTTCTCCACAGGCGCTTCCGCCCACGCACTAGACTGGTGCCAACTATGGCACTGACAATCTCCTATCCCACGCAGCTCCCTGTCTCGGAACGCCGCGAAGACATCATGGCCGCCATCGCGGCGAACCAGGTCACCGTGATCGCCGGTGCCACGGGTTCGGGCAAAACAACCCAGATTCCAAAGATGTGCCTGGAGCTGGGCCTCGCGGAGAAGGGCCTGATCGGCCACACCCAGCCCCGCAGGCTCGCAGCCCGGACGGTCGCGGAACGGATCGCCGAGGAGCTCGACGTCGAGATCGGCGCGGAGGTGGGCTTCCAGGTCCGTTTTACCGGCGAGACCAGCCGGGACACCAAGGTCAAGCTGATGACCGACGGCATCCTGCTCGCGGAAATCCAGCATGACCGCAAGCTGAAGAAATACAGCACCATCATCATTGACGAGGCGCATGAACGCAGCCTCAACATCGACTTCATCCTCGGCTACCTCAAGCGCCTGCTGCCTGAGCGCCCGGACCTGAAGATCATCATCACCTCAGCCACCATCGACCCGGAACGCTTTGCCCGGCACTTCGCCGCCCCGGACGGCACGCCGGCCCCAATCATCGAGGTGTCCGGCCGGACCTTCCCGGTGGAAATCCGCTACCGGCCGCTGAACCAGCCCGCCCTTGGCGCAGCGGAGGACGAAGAAGACGAGCTCGAAGAGGACCGCGATCCGCTGGACGCTGTCTGTGACGCCGTCGATGAGCTCTCCCGTGAGGCTCCCGGCGACATCCTCATCTTCTTCTCCGGTGAACGGGAGATCCGCGACGCAGCCGATGCCCTGCGCGGGACCGTGACCCGCAACCCGCGCCTGGCCAATACGGAGATCCTGCCGCTCTACGCCCGGCTCTCCCTGGCGGAGCAGCACCGGGTCTTCTCTCCCGGCAAGCACCGCCGGATTGTGCTGGCCACCAACGTTGCCGAGACCTCGCTGACGGTCCCCGGCATCAAGTACGTGATTGATACCGGCACTGCGCGCATCTCGCGCTACTCGCACCGCACCAAGGTGCAGCGCCTGCCGATCGAGCGCATCTCCCAGGCTTCAGCCAACCAGCGTTCCGGCCGCTGCGGCCGCGTCTCGGACGGCATCGCCATCCGGCTCTACGCCGAGGAAGACTTCGAAGCCCGGCCGGAGTTCACGGATCCGGAAATCCTGCGCACCAACCTCGCCGCCGTCATCCTCCAGATGGCCGCGATGGGTGTGGCCCAGGGGCCCAAGGATGTAGCGGATTTCCCCTTTGTTCAGCCGCCGGATCCCAAGGCAGTGAACGACGGCGCGCTGCTGCTGCGCGAGCTCGGTGCCCTGGCACCCAAGGGCGGGATCACCGCCGTCGGGCGCAAGCTGGCCCAGCTGCCCGTCGATCCCCGGCTCGGCCGGATGATCGTGGAGGCCGGCCAGCGCGGCTGCGTGCGTGAGGTTATGGTCCTGGCTGCCGCGCTGACCATCCAGGATCCGCGTGAGCGGCCGTCGAAGGACGATCCGGCCCGCGCGCAGAAGGCCGCTGAGCTGCATAAACGCTTTGTGGACGAGAATTCGGACTTCACCGGCTTCCTCAATCTGTGGCGCTATGTGCAGGAGAAGCAGAAGGAGCTCTCCTCCTCCCAGTTCCGCAAGCTGTGCAGGAACGAGTTCCTGAACTTCCTGCGCATCCGCGAGTGGCAGGACCTCTTCGCCCAGCTGCGCCAGCTGGCCAAGCCCCTGGGCATCACGCTCTCCCCCGGCGAGGTGGATCCGGTCGGCAAGGAGAAAGACGTCCACATCTCCCTGCTCGCGGGACTGTTGAGCCACATTGGGCTCTACGACCAGCGCAAGCGTGAATACGCCGGTGCCCGCGGAACCCGCTTTGCCGTCTTCCCCGGCTCGGCCCTGTTCAAGAAGTCCCCGGACTGGGTGATGGCTGCCGAGCTGGTGGAAACCTCACGCCTCTGGGCGCGGATCGCGGCCAGGTTTGACCCGCTCTGGGTGGAGGAAGTGGCCCCGCACCTGATCAAGCGCACCTACAGCGAACCGCACTGGTCCAAGCGCAACGGCTCCGTGATGGCCTATGAGAAGGTCACGCTCTACGGTGTACCGGTCATTCCGCGCCGCAGCGTGAACTACGGCCGGATCGATCCGGTGCTTTCCCGCGAGATGTTCATCCGGCATGCCCTGGTGGAGGGCGACTGGCGCACACACCACAAGTTCTTCCACCGCAACCAGGCGCTGCTCGCAGAGGTCGAAGAGCTGGAAACCCGTGTGCGCCGCCGCGGCCTGCGCGTGGACGATGAGACCCTCTTCGAGTTCTATGACGAGCGTGTTGGCTCCGACGTGGTCTCCGAACGGCACTTCGACAAGTGGTGGAAGCACGCGCGGCACGAGAACCCCGCACTGCTGGACTTTGATCCGGATGCCCTGCGTACGGACGACGCCGCGGGACTGGACGAGAACGAGTTCCCCAAAACCTTCCGGTACGCGGACTTCGACCTGCCGCTCTCCTACGAGTTCACTCCCGGCGTTCCGGGCGCCAACGACGGCGTGACGGTCGAGGTGCCGGTCCTGTTCCTGAACCAGCTGGATCCCGAACCGTTCCGCTGGCAGATTCCCGGGCTGCGCGCCGAACTCGTTACTGCACTCATCAAGTCGCTGCCCAAGGCCGTGCGCAAGAACTTCATACCGGCTCCAGACGTGGCGCGTGCCGCTGCGGCTGCGCTGGCAGCTGACTTCGATCCGGCGTCGGATCCCCTGGAGCCGTCGCTTGAACTGGCCCTGCGCCGGCTGAAGGGCCACATCATCCCGCCCGGCTCCTGGAACTGGGATGCGATCCCGGAGCACCTGCGCATGCGGTTCTCCGTGGTGGATTCCTCCGGACGGGTACTGGATGAAGGCAAGGATCTGGCCGCGCTGCAGGAGTCGCTGGCTCCTGCAACCCGCCGGGCCATTGCCGAGTCGCTTGGCGCCACACCGGGTACGGTGACGCCCGCCCCGAAGGCTGCCAAGGGCAAGCCGGCGCGTGCCGGCGCTGCGGCCAACGGCAAGGCATCGCCGTCGTTCCGTGAGGAGACCGGCCTCACCGAGTGGAGCGTGGGCACCCTTGAACGGCGGATCGACACGCTGGTTGCCGGGCATACCGTCACCGGTTATCCCGCTCTGGTTGACGAAGGATCCACCGCCGGCCTGCGGGTCTTCCAGAGCGCTGCCGAGCAGGAAGCCGCCATGCGCGGCGGCGTGATCCGGCTGCTGGCGCTGCGGGTGCCGAGCCCGGCGAAGTACGTGCTCGAACACCTCAGCAACGCGGAGAAGCTGACCTTCAGCCAGAATCCGCACGGCAGCGTTTCAGCGCTCATCGAGGACTGCACGCATGCTGCGATCGACAAGCTCACTCCGGAGTCACTGCCGTGGACCCGCGAGGAGTTTGATGCGCTGTATGAGCGGGTGCGTGCTGACCTGATCGACACCGTGTTCACCGTGACGGCAATTGTTGAGAAGGTCCTGTCCGCCACGCGGCGGATCCAGAAGCAGCTCAAGGGAACCACGTCGCTGGCGCTGATTTCGGCGCTCAATGACATCCGGGCCCAGCTGGAGCAGCTGGTCTACCCCGGTTTCGTGGCGCGTACCGGCTACGCGCAGCTGGCGCAGCTGCCGCGCTACCTGACCGGCATTGAGCGGCGGCTGGAGAAACTGCCCACCAACGTGCAGCGGGATTCGCTGAGCATGGCGGTGGTGCAGGGGCTCGAAGATGATTACGACGACGCCGTAGCGGCCCTGGTGCCCGGGCGCGGCACTCCGCCGGCGCTGGCTGAGGTGCGCTGGATGATCGAGGAGCTGCGGATCAGCTTCTTTGCCCAGGAACTGGGAACGGCCCGGTCCGTTTCGGAGAAACGGATCCGGACCGCTCTGAACCAGGCGCTGGCTCCGGCGTAGGATCTGCCGGGCTGGGCTGTGCCGGGCTCTGCCGGGCTACGCCTCGGGGACAAACTCGCCGTGGCCTGCGGCTTTGAGGCCTTCGCGGAGCTTTTCCGCGTTGGCTGCCATACGGTCCTGGTCCGGGTTGGTTTCTGCCCGGCTGAAGTCGAAGTCCTGCAGCGAGTTGGCCGGCCAGACGTGGATGTGCAGGTGGTCGATCTCGAAGCCGGCAATCGTCAGTCCTGCGCGCTCGGCACCGAAGACGTCCACCTGAACCTTCCCAATGGCCTGGGCGACGGCCGTCATCTTGGCCAGGAGGTCAGCCGGAGCGTCCGTCCACTTGTCGATTTCCTGCCGCGGGACCACCAGGGTATGCCCGTCGGCGAGGGGGCCAATGCTGAGGAAGGCAACGACGTCGTCATCCTTCCAGACAAAGCGGCCGGGAATTTCACCCTCAATGATCTTGGTGAAAAGCGTGCTCATGCGTTCTCCTTGCTCGGGCTGCTGGCGGTCCCCGCCAGGCAGCTGCACACGCAGCGGGGGCGGAACGGGACGGCCGGTAAACATGGCTTTGACGCTACCCGTCCGCGGCGCCGGTTGCCACCGGCTGCCCAGGTGTGGAGGACCATTGCGACCACGAGCCGGGATACAGTGCAGCTTCAATGCCCGCCATAGCCAGCGCTGCGACCTCCGCCGATGCGTAAACCCCGGAACCGCAGTAGGCACCTACGGGTTTTGAACCGTCCACCCCGGCAGCCTCGAACCGCTGTCTCAGTTCCGGGACCAGCAGGTAGTGTCCGTTGGCATCCAGGTTGCCCGCTGCGGGAACGTTGATGGCTCCCGGGATGTGCCCTGCCTGCGGGTCGATGGGTTCGCTCTCACCGCGGAAACGTTCGGGTGCCCGCGCATCGATGAACACACCGTTGGCTGCCAGGGCCGGCGCTTCAGCCATGTCAACCACCGGCATGTGGCCCCAGGACAGGTTTACCGAGCCGGGGGCAGCCGTGACCTGCCCCTTCTCCAGCGCTCCGCCGGCTGCCTGCCAGGCCTGCACACCGCCGTCGAGCAGCCGGACAGTCTCGAAGCCGGCATGGCGCAGCAGCCACCAGGCCCGTGCTGCTGCGGCACCTCCGGCGGCGTCGTACGCGACTACTGTGTCGCCGTCGTTGATTCCCCAGCCCTGCGCCAGAGCCGCGAACACCGACGGCGATGGCAGCGGGTGCCGTCCTCCCGGTCCCGGCGGGGCGGAGAGCTCAGTGTCCAGGTCAACGTAGACCGCTCCGGGAAGGTGCCCCTCGAGGTACCTGCGGTGTCCGTCGCTGCGCCCCAGCTCCCAGCGCACGTCCAGCAGGCGGACCGGTTTCCCAGCTGCCAGTTCCTCGCGGAGCTCTGCCGCACCGATGAGGATTTCCGTCACAGATCCACCACATCTCCAGGTGCCAGCCTCTGGTAGCTGGTTCCGTACATGGCGCCGAAGCGTTCCAGGTGTGTCTCCACAATTCCGCGGCCCTTGCCGTTTAGCAGTGCGTCGTGGATCGGATGTGCGGTTGCGGCTCCGACTGCAATGACAAAGTCGATGACCTCCCCCACCTTGGACCAGGGAGCGTGGATTGGAACCAGCAGCACCTCTGCCTTGAGTCCGTTGGGTACCGTGAACGAATCTCCGGGATGGTAAATGCGGTCTTCGATCAGGTTGGCGAGGTTTTCAACCATCGGAATCAGCGGGTGGATCAGTGCGTGCTGCCCTCCGAAGGAGCGTACCGATATTCCTGCGATGTCCTGCACCGTGTTGGGTTCGACGTCGTGGATGCGGTCCTGTGCGTTCTCTGCTGCCTCTTTGCGCAGAGATGCCGCCAGTGCTGCGGGTGCGTATAGCTGGAGGTCGGCGCGCTCGGCCAGGATGGGCAGAACCTGTTCCTTGTCGATGTGGTCTGCGTGCTCATGTGTCAGCAGGATGGCGTTGGCGTCCTGCAGTGCCTCTTCGACCTCGGAAAAGTTTCCCGGATCCAGTACCAGGACTGATCCTTCTTTTTCGAAACGGACACAGGAGTGCGTGTACTTGGTCATTTTCATAGGGTCACGATACTCCGGGTCTGCTGCCGGCTCCGGGCAGGCCACGGTGTGCCAACGCTGATAATCTGGGGTCAGGTCCGATCCCCGTTAGCCCAGGAGGCTTCCATGTCAGCGCAGCCATCGTCCTCGCGGCGGACTGCCGAGCCTCGGGTTACCCGGCAGCGGCTGGCTGTGGGGCGCACTTTGGATTCGCTGGATGACTTTGTAAGTACCCAGGAACTTCACCGTCTGCTTCAGGACCGCGGCGACAAAGTTTCCCTGGCTACTACCTACCGGATCCTGCAGTCCATGGCAGATGACAAACAGGTTGATGTTCTCCGTGGTGCTGACGGTGAAGTTCTGTACCGCCGCTGCGAGGCTGAGCACCACCACCACCATCTGGTTTGCCGCAACTGCGGGAAGGCAGTGGAGGTTGAGGCTCCTGCTGTGGAGAGCTGGGCCGCCCGGTTGGGCCGTGAGCATGGTTTCACCGAGGTTGCGCACACTGTTGAGGTCTTTGGGCTTTGTCCGGAGTGTTCGCGGTAGCTGCTGGATGGCCTGCGGTGTGTCTGGGCGTTTACCAAGCTGCTCGTCCCGTTTCCGTCTGCTTGCTGAAGATCAACCGCGTGGGCGGGTATGCAAAGCTGCTGCCACGTCGGCTGCACCGGGCTCCGAGCTGTGGGCTCCGGTAAGACGCTGATGGCGCCTAGTCGCGTGGGCATTGCCTACGACTGAGCTCCGTTTCTCATAACGAGCAGCGTCTCGTTCGCTTTGTGATCCCGAGCGATTTGGCGTTCTTTCCCCCCCGTATCCAGTGGCTCCGGATGTGCGAAAAGCGGGTAAATCACCGGTAATTGGTGGTCCTGAAAAGAGCCGGATTGGGCCCTGAAATGTCGGTGGCAGCTGACAGTGTTGGGGTATGAAGCGCTCCTCGGACACCCCGTTTTCCCGGTCAGCAGACCGGGATGGCGATGGTGTGCCGGGTACTGAACCCGCCGTGGAATCGGGTGCCGAGTCCTTTGCTTGCCCGGGTGCCTGCGCCTTCTCTGGGCCTCATCCCGGTGGGCCGTCTGACACTCATCTTGGAAAGCCCCCAGAGCCTGGTCCGCAGCACCCGTCTGGCCCAGATCCCAAGCACCCGTCTGGCCCACACCCCGACTCCGTTAACCGTTCAGGATCCGTGTTCCGCGCCAATCCTGATGTGGATGATGATGCGTCGGTGTCGTCCCTTCCGGAGGGATTTGCCGGGAGGTTGTCGTTCCGGGGTGCCGAGACCCTGGGTTATGAGGAAACCGTCTCGGCCTTGCAGCGTCTGGGCATGCTGGTGTCCTGGGCGCAGGCGCAGCAGGCACGTGTTGCTGCCCGCCTGGAAGTGCTTTTCGCCCGGGACATTGCCGAAGCGTCCGGCCGGGAAGAGCCCGCCCTGGCCATGAGTCTTGCAGCTGCCGAGGCTTCCACTGTCCTCAACATTCCGCACATGACCGCGATGCAGCTGATCAGCGAATCCACCCGGCTGTGTACAGAGGCGCCGGACACTCTTGACCGTCTGGCCGAGGGGAAGATCGCGCTCCAGCATGCCCGGATCATCCTCGACGAAACCCACAACCTTCCCGCCGACGTCCCTGACGTTCCAGAAGCGGGGACCGGCCCAGAGGTCGTCAGCCCATCGGCACCGGACGGTTCGTCCACCAGCGATTCGGGCCAGCTGGACTTGGACTTTGGGCAGGACGGCGGGCTGGGCACTGAGCACAGTCCCGACGCCCCGGACGAAGCAGTCGGCGAAGAAACAGGAACCGGGACCGAAGACACGGCCGTAGTCAGCGGTGCACTGAGTGTCCGTGGCGCGTTCGAACGCGATCTGCTCGCGCAGGCTGAGGGCAGGACTGCTGCCGGATTCGGACGGCGGGCCCGCAGGCTCCGTGAGTCCCGCTTCCCGGATCTGATTCCGGTCCGCCACCGGGAGGCCAAGGACAAACGCCGGATCATGTTCCAGCCCCTGCCCGACGGTATGTCCTGCCTTAGCGCGATCATCGCCGCGGAGAAAGGCCAGGCCATGTTCGCCGCCCTCACCGGTGCCGCGAAAGCCGGGAAACGAGCCGGAGATCCACGAACTATGGACCAGCTCCGCGCCGACACCCTCACCGAACTGCTCATCGACGCCGGGCCCGCCAGCACGAATCCTGGTGCGCCTCATACCGTTCCTCGGTCCGGTGCTGACAATCAGGAAGGACCCTGCCACCGCACCTCGCCCAGCCGTGATAGCCGGGCCGGCACCGACACCAACGGCGGCCCCGGACTGGTGAAACCCGTGCCCGCTACGAACCAGCCCGAGACCGGATCCGGGACCGGAATCGGGACTGGGACCGACGCTGCGACGGGAACCGGCACCGGGCCCGGAGCCAGAACTGAGAGCAGAACCGTCTCCGAATCCGAATCCGGGGCACATGCTCCTGCAGGACCCGATACCGGGACCAGCACGATCAAACGTCCCCGCCGGGCCGAACGGCACCGCAACCAGAACCGCTCAAAAGTCCGCACGGAAGTCATGGTCCTGATCAACGCAGACACCTTGGCCGGACTCGACGAGAACCCCGCCGAACTCAACGGCTACGGACCAATCAGCCCAGAGACCGCACGGTCCATGATCCTCCACGCCCTGCACTGGACACCCCTAGCCCAGGACCCAAACAGCGGAGAAATCCTGGGCGTAGGACGAACACGCCGCATCCCCGCCGGACTCAAACGCTGGCTCCAGGCCCGGGACGGAACCTGCCGGTTCCCCGGCTGCTCAGTCAGTGTCACGCACGCGGAGATCGACCACACCACACCGTTCTCCCACGGGGGATCCACAGAACATACGAACCTGGAACATCTGTCCAAAACACCACCGGTTCAAAACCCTCGGACACTGGAAAGCACGCCAACCCGAACCCGGAACCATCGAATGGGACTCACCCACCGGCCGCACCTACACCACCGGCGCCGAACTGGCTTTCATGCCGGCCAGGGCAACAGCCAGATCCTCAGCCCTGGCGGAGGAAGGCGAGAGTCCTGACGATGATCCACCACCGTTCTAGCTCCTCATAGCGTCTTTAACCGGCTCCCTCTGGACGGCGCTGCCCGGCGCTGCACCTGCGACGGCAGTGATTCCCAGGGTCCAGGGGCCGGGGTCCATAGTGACGGCAAACCGGATGGAAGTTACTCTGACCGGAGTTGAGGCTCCCCGGAAGGTTCCCAAATGTCTGGACCCAGAATCGCACTCATCTCCATCGGAGTGGTCATTGCCGGAGCATTGTTGAGCGCGGCGATAGGCACGTTCGTCCCCCAAGCAGGCGTTCTCCGGGCACTCCCGGTCGCTGCGGCCGCGTCAGTCATCTGCCTGATGGTTCACGAATACGTCTCGGGCAGAAAGTCTTGAACAGCTGCCCATCAACCGGCCCCCTGATCCCTATGCCGTCGGCGCGGCTGGAGCAGGAGCCAACTCTCGTGGCAGCCAGCCCCACCGCTCACGCAGCAGTAGCCAGCTTTCGGGTCCGGCCACGGACAGCCATGATGATCCGGCAAACCACATAGATCGCAAACGAAATTGTGGTCACGTAGGGACTGATGGGAATGCGCCCGCCCAGAGCCAGAAGAATGCCTCCCACAGCAGAAACCAGCGCGAAGATGACACTCAGCCCCACAACAAGACGAGGAGAAGAGGTCACAAGCAGGGCAGCTGCAGCCGGGGTAATCAGAAGCGAGAGCACCAGAAGAGCACCGACAACCTGGATGGACAGCGCAACGGAAAGCCCCAACAGGAACATAAACACTATGGAAAGCACGCCCACAGGAACACCACGGGCCTGCGCAAGCTCAGGATCAGCACTGGCAAACGTCAACGGACGCCACACAACAACAAGACCCACAACAACGACGGCGGCACAAATGGCAAGAAGGTTCAGCTGGACACTGTCCACAGCAACAATCTGACCGGTAAGCAAGCCGAACTTGTTGGCAGAACGGCCCTCATAGAGAGCAAGGAACAAGATACCCAGACCCAGACCAAACGGCATGATGACACCGGTAATCGAGTTCCGGTCGCGGGCCTTCAAACCAAGCAGAGCAAGAATTAGAGCGGCAGCTATGGAACCGACGAGGGATCCAAGAACAACGTTCGCACCCAGAAGCAGAGCCAGAGCAGCACCGGCAAAGGACAGCTCGGCAATGCCGTGAACAGCAAACGCCAGATCGCGCATCATCACAAAGACGCCAATAAGTCCGCCAACCAAACCCAGAATGGCCGCAGCCCAAAGAGAGTTGGTAACCAGAGGAAGCAGCTGACCGTAGTCGCTGAAGTCGAAAACAGAAGAGAAGAACTCAGAAAGGTCCAAGATCGGACTCGCTTTCGCCGTGGTGGTGCGTAGTGGCGTCCGGAACTCCAAGCACCACAATCCGGCCGTGGCTGCGCAGCACTTCCACATGGGAACCGTACATGTCCGAAAGCACGTCAGAGCGCAGAACTTCCGACGGCGTACCGGTACGGAACTGGCCGCCTGCCAGGTAGAGGACGCGGTCCACATAGTCGATGATCGGATTGATCTCGTGCGTCACGAACACAACAGCAGAGTCATGCACATGCGCCCGCTCATCAATCAAAGCGCTGATCGCCTGCTGGTGGTGCAAATCGAGAGAGAGCAAAGGCTCATCACAAAGGAGCAGGTCCGGATCGGTAGCCAGGGCCTGGGCAGCCCGCAGCCGCTGCAGTTCTCCGCCTGACAGCTTCCCCACCGGAGCATCGGCGTAGCTGGTGGCACCCACCTGGGCCAGAAGCTCATCAACCCGGGCACGAACCGGACCGCGGCGCAGGCGGATACCCCACTTGTCGCCGTCGACCCCCATACCCACAAGATCCCGGGCACGCAGCGGAGTTCCGGGAGCAAAGGACTTCTGCTGCGGAATGTAGCCAATGTCCTTGCTGCCGCGTTCAACCCTGTGCCCGTTAATGGTGACGGTACCGGCACTGAGCGGCTGCAGCCCCAGGAGCACCTTCAAAAGCGTGGTTTTTCCCGTCCCGTTGGGACCCAGGACGGCGAGGAACTCCCCGGCATTAATGTCCAGGTCAAGCCCCTGCCAGAGCGTACGGCTGCCAAAGGCCATTGAGGCCCCGCGCAGCTGTACGACGGCGCGGCTCACTTCAGGACGTCCTGGATGTCCGTCACGTTACGGTTCATCCAGGCGAGGAAGTCCTCGCCCTCGGGCAGGGTCTCGGAGAAGTCGACGACGGGAACTCCCGCTTTTTCGGCCGTGCTGCGGACAGCATCGGTCTGCGAGGTGGAGGTCTGTTCGTTGTAGGCCAGGAACGCAATATCCCCGGACGCCATCAGGTCCTGCATCTCCTTGAGCACGGCAGGAGGAACATCCTGCCCCTCTTCCACAGCCTCGGTGAAGTCATCGGGGGTGACGTTGTGCAGTCCGGCATCTTCCAGCAGGTATGCCGGGACCGGCTCGGTCATTGCGACGTCGCGGCCCGCTGCAACCGTACGTACCTCAGCGAGACGGTCCTCCAGTTCCTGGATCCCTGCATTGAAGCTTGCCGCGTTGTCCCGGAAGGCCTCCTCGTTTTCAGGATCCAGTTCAGCCAGGCGCTCGGCAGCGGCTTCAGCCAGCAGCCCCATGGCCTCCGGGTCGTACCAGACATGCTCGTTGAAGCCGCCGTGGGAATGCCCGGCGTGATCGCCGCCGGATTCTTCGGTTTCATGGTCCTCGGCGTCGTGCCCCTCCTCTTCGAGACCTGAGATCTCGACGGCGTTGAGCACGTTCTCGGATGCAACGGACTCTTCCTGGACCAGGGTCTCCATAAAGGAGTCGTATCCCCCGCCGTTCAGGACAACAACCGCTGCTTCGGAGACAGCGAGCTTGTCCCGTGCGGTCGCCTCATAAGAGTGCGGATCCTGGGACGGGCGGTTGATGATCGACTCGACGCTGACAAAGTCGCCGCCTACGGATTCGAGAATGTTCCCGTACACATTGGTGGAGGCCACCACGCGGATGGTGTCTCCGCCCTCACCGGCTGCGCTGTCATCCGAGGAACCTCCGGAGCAGGCGGACAGCGCGAGTGCGGAAGCGGTCAGAATTCCAGCCACACGGATGGGCAGGCGGCGCATAGTGTCAGTATCCCCGTTTCAAGTGTTGGTGCAACCTCCGGCGGCACCGGGGCTTGATCAGCATAACCTAAACGCGAATCATTCGCATCTAAGAAGCCGGGCAGCCGCTCAGGTAATTCTCTCCCCGAGCGGGCTGCCCGGGGCCCGGCCGGTGGTCGGCCCCCGGCGACCGGCCCCCGGCGACCAGCCCCCCGGCGACCAGCCCGTGGACCAGGCCCCTTCGGCTCAGCCCGTGAAGCTCTCACCGGAGCGGCGCAGCCCCTGGGACTGGGTAGCATCCCGGATCTCCCCCACCAGCTGTTCGATGATGTCCTCCAGGAACAGCACCCCGCGGGTCTGGGCATCGTCGCCAAGGACACGGGCCACATGGGATCCGGTGCGCTGCATGACTGCCAGCGCGTCCTCGATTCCGTCACTCAGGCGCAGGTTTGCCAGCGTGCGGACCTTGTTCTCCGTGATCGGCAGCTCGTAGGCCTCCTCCGGGATGGCCATGACGTCCTTCAGATGCATGTAGCCGGTAAAGTTGCCGGCCTCATCCATCAGCACAAAGCGGGAGAACCCGGTGCGCCCCACAGCCTTTTCAAACTCTGCAGGCGTGCAGTCAGTACGCAGGGTAACCAGCTCATCGAGCGGCACCATAACTTCCCCGGCCGTCTGACCGGAGAACTCAAGCGCCCCGGAAATGACGCCGGAATCGTCTGCCACCAGGCCGTGCCTGGTGGATTCCTGAACAATCGACTGCACCTCCTGCAGCGTGAAGGAAGAGGTCACCTCATCCTTGGGAGTGATCCCGACGACGCGCAGCGCATGGTTGGCAATCCAGTTCAGGCTTGCGGTGATGGGACGGACCACCCGCGAGATCATGACCAGCGGCGGCGCCAGTGCCAGGGCAGCCCGGTCCGCGACGGACACGGAAATGTTCTTCGGGACCATCTCACCGATGGTCACGTGCAGGAAGGTGACGAACAGCAGCGCCGCCAGGAAACCGGAAAGGTCCGCAACCTCGGACGGCACACCCACTGCTTCCAGCGGAGCTGCCAGCAGGTGATGAATCGCGGGCTCGGCCACATAGAGAATCAGCAGAGAACACACCGTGATGCCCAGCTGGGCACAGGCCAGCATCAGCGAAACGTGCTCCATGGCCCAAAGAGTGGTCTTCGCCCGCTTGGAACCCGCATCGGCCAGGGGTTCGATCTGGCTGCGGCGCGCGGACATCACCGCGAACTCCGCACCCACAAAGAAGGCGTTGCCCAGCAGCAGGACTACGAGCCAGAAAATACCGGCAAGATCACTCATCGTGTTCCCTCCCTGCGGGCAGGCGCACCGAAGGTGCTGTTCACAGCCCGTGCGCCATGCGGCGCAACCGGGGCGTCAGCGGCCTTGGCATCCGCAGTGGGCGATGCGGCCGGTGACGCCGAAGCGGCCGCATCCGGCGAAGATCCTTTGGACACCGGCTGGGCAGATACCCCGCGCTTCCCCGGCGCTCCGGGAACACCCGAACCGCCGGGTTCACCGGACACTCCCAGTGCAGCCGCGCGCTGCTGCCGGCCCGACGGCGTCGACTCAGCGGCAGTGTCAGACTCCGGATCGGGTTCACCGGGCACAAAGCAGACACGGTCAATCCGCCGGCCATCCATGCGTTCAACTTCCAGCATCCCGCCCGGAACCGGCACAGTATCGCCAACCTCTGCAATGCGGCCGAGCTCAGCCATGATGTAGCCGCCCACAGTCTCATATCCGGACTCGTCCGGTACGTGCAGTGAGGGAATCAGGTCCGAGACCTCATCCGGTCGCATGATGCCCGGGAAGTACCAGTACCCGGAGGCACTCTGCAGCACGCCGGGCTTGAGCTTGTCATGTTCGTCGGAAACCTCACCGACAATTTCCTCCACCAGATCCTCCAGCGTGGCCACGCCGGCGGTGCCGCCGTATTCGTCGAGCACGACGGCGAGCTGCAGGTTCGCGCTGCGCAGCTCCGAGAGGAGCGAATCCAGATGTACGGTCTCCGGCACCCTCAGGATGTCACTCATGATGGCGGCCGCCGGAAGCTCAGACCGCTTCCGGCGCGGAACAGCAACAGCCTTCTTCACATGCACCACTCCGCGGATGTCATCCGGGGAATCGCCCAGCACGGGAAAACGTGAGTAGCCGGTTCGGCGGGCTGCTTCGATGACGTCCGAAACAGGCTGCTCGGCGTCGATCGTCTCTAGCCGGATCCGCGGAGTCATGACGTCGGCTGCGGTCCGTTCCGAGAAGGAGAGCGTCCGGGCCAGGAAGTTGGCGGTGCCGGCATCCAGGGTTCCCATCTCCGCCGAGCGGCGGACCATGGATGAAAGCTCCGCAGGGGTTCGGGCTCCGGAGACCTCTTCCTTGGCTTCCAGGCCAAAGAGGTTCAGCACCTTGTTGGAAAAGCCGTTGAGCAGCAGGATGGCCGGCTTGAACACAAACGTGAACGCCAGCTGCGGACGCGCCAGCACCCGCCCTACTTTAAAGGGCAGGGCAATGGACATGTTCTTTGGGATCAGTTCCCCAAGCAGCATCGAGAGCAGGGTGGCCAGCACCATGGCCGCTACCACTGATACCGAAAGCGACGCCGCGGGAGGCAGTCCCAGCGCAGCCAGCGGACCCTGCAGCAGCCGGCCCACCGATGGTTCCATCACGTAACCGGTCAGCAGGGTGGTCAGCGTGATGCCGAGCTGGCAGCTGGAGAGCTGAGTGGAGAGGGTTGTCAGGCACCGGAGCAGCGGCTCCGCGCGGGTATCTCCGTCTTCCACCGCGCGGCGCACGGTGGGCTGGTCCAAGGCGACCAGGGAGAATTCAACGGCCACGAAAAAGCCGGTGCCGCAGATAAGCAGCAGCCCGGCCAGAAGGAAAAGCCACTCCATCTCAGGAACCAGCCTCCGTGCTTAGACACGGGCGCGGGGTTCCCCGGGAGCCTGTTGGCGGATTACCGCCGGAAGGAGGGGGTTCGGCTGAAGCCGAACTGGAAGGCTCCGATGACGCAGCCGGAGAGTGCGGGGATCTTATGCGGGCGTTGCCGGCTCTGTGCGTCCGTGGCGGTGTTACCGCAGTGGATGCAGGCCGGCGCCTAGAGTTGCTGTCCATAGACCTTTCAGTTTACAGCTTTGGCCGCGGCGCACCAGATCAAATTCCGCAGGGCACCACTGTGCCCAATCTCGCGCTCAAAGCTGAGCAAAGTGTGTCGCATCCCACAGGCAGACACCCCTGAGATTGGCCACTTCCATCGATCTGTAACTAGACTTGCAACCAAGTCTCGGTCACTGCGCACCGGGCCGCACCAGCAAGTCTTGAGGCGGAAGCGCTCAGATCATGGTGCCATCAGGGCAAACGGCAACTCATGGAAGAGGCGTATATCTAGTGCCAGACCAACCCAACCACCGCCTGCCGGAGGAATTCGGCGGGAACGAATGGCTTGTCGACGAATTGTACGAGCAGTACCTCAAAGACAAGAATTCTGTCGACAAGAAGTGGTGGAGCATTTTCGACTCCTTTAAAGCAGAGGATGCCAAGTCCTCCGCCGGCAACTCAGCCTCCGGCAACGGTTCGACCCCTCCGAGCGAACTCGGCGCCAATCCGGCCACTCGCCAGCTGCCCGTTGTGAACACCGAGGCCCAGGCCCCGAAGGCCTCCGCCGAATCCCCCGCAGCAACCCAGCAGTCAGGAAAGCCCCCCGTGGCCAAGGAAGCAGCATCCCCCAAGGATGAGCCGAAGTCCGCTGCTGCCGCTGCGAAGCCGGAAGCAAAGCAGGAAACCAAGTCTGCGCCCATCCCGGCCCAGCTGCCCAAGACCAAGCCCAGCACGGAGACCGAAGAAGATACCGTTACGGTGCTGCGCGGTCCGGCCAAGGCTATCGCCACAAACATGGACCTCAGCCTGAGCGTACCCACGGCCACCACCGTGCGTGCGGTGCCGGCCAAGCTGCTGATCGACAACCGCATTGTCATCAACAGCCACCTGGAACGTGCACGCGGCGGCAAGGTTTCCTTCACCCACCTGCTCGGCTACGCCATCATCCGCGCCGCCGCTCAGTTCCCTTCCCAGAACGTGTACTACGACGAGGTGGACGGCAAGCCCGTTGCAGTCCAGCCCGCACACATCAATTTCGGCCTGGCCATCGACATGCCCAAGCCGGACGGAACCCGCCTGCTGGTAGTGCCGAACATCAAGAAGGCTGAGACCCTTAACTTCTCCGAGTTCTGGCACGCCTACGAAGACCTGGTCAAGCGCACCCGCGCCGGCAAGCTCACTGCCGATGACTACAAGGGCACCACCATCTCCCTGACCAACCCGGGCGGCATCGGAACGGTTCACTCCGTACCCCGCCTCTCCAAGGGCCAGGCCTGCATCATCGGCGCAGGTGCCCTTGAGTACCCGGCAGAGTTCCAGGGCGCGAATGAGAAGATCCTCGCCCGCAACGCCATCTCCAAGATCATCACCCTCACCTCCACCTATGACCACCGTGTCATCCAGGGTGCCGGCAGCGGCGAGTTCCTGCGCATCATCCACCAGCTGCTGCTGGGTGAGCAGAACTTCTACGACGACATCTTCGAATCGCTGCGCATCCCGTACGAGCCGGTTCGCTGGAGCCCGGACATCCAGGTCAACCCGGACGAGCAGATCAACAAGGTTGCCCGCATCCAGCAGCTGATCCACGCTTACCGCGTGCGCGGCCACCTGATGGCGGACACCAACCCGCTGGAGTACGTCCAGCGACGCCATGCGGACCTCGACGTCCTGAACCACGGCCTCACCCTGTGGGACCTGGACCGCGAGTGGCCCACAGGCGGCTTCGGCGGCAAGCCGATGCTCAAACTGCGCAAGATCCTTGGCGTGCTCCGCGATGCCTACTGCCGTACCGCGGGCATCGAGTACATGCACATCCAGGATCCGGAGGAACGCTCCTGGTTCCAGAACCGCCTGGAGGCTCCGTACAGCAAGCCTTCCCGCGAAGAGCAGCTGCGCATCCTTAGCAAGCTCAACGCCGCAGAGGCATTCGAGACCTTCCTGCAGACGAAGTTCGTCGGCCAGAAGCGCTTCTCGCTGGAAGGCGGCGAGTCCCTGATTCCGCTGCTTGACGCCATCATTTCCGGTGCCGCGGACGAAGGCATGGAAGAGGTAGGCATTGGAATGGCCCACCGCGGCCGCCTGAACGTGCTCACCAACATCGCCGGCAAGACCTATGCCCAGGTCTTCCGCGAATTCGAAGGCACCCAGGATCCGCGCTCCGTGCAGGGTTCGGGCGACGTGAAGTACCACCTCGGCACCGAGGGCACCTTCACCTCTGACAACGGCAACCAGACCAAGGTCTACCTTGCCGCTAACCCGTCCCACCTCGAGGCCGGCGACTCCGTCCTCGAAGGCATTGTCCGTGCCAAGCAGGACCGGCTGGACCGCGGCGACGAGTTCCCCGTGCTGCCGATCCTCATCCACGGCGACGCGGCCTTTGCCGGCCAGGGCGTGGTGGCGGAAACGCTGAACCTCTCCCAGCTGCGCGGCTACCGTACCGGCGGCACGATCCACGTCATCGTGAACAACCAGGTTGGCTTCACCACCGCACCGACGTCTTCGCGTTCCTCCGTGTACGCAACCGACGTCGCCAAGATGGTCCAGGCTCCGATCTTCCACGTGAACGGCGATGACCCCGAGCAGGTTGTCCGGATGGCCCAGCTGGCTTTCGACTACCGCCAGCGGTTCAACAAGGACGTCGTCATCGACATGGTCTGCTACCGCCGCCGCGGCCACAACGAGGGCGACGACCCCTCGATGACGCAGCCGATGATGTACTCCCTTATTGAGGCCAAGCGTTCGGTGCGTAAGCTCTACACCGAGTCGCTGATCGGCCGCGGCGACATTAGCCAGGAAGAAGCTGAGCAGGCACTTCGCGATTACCAGAGCCGCCTTGAGCGGGTCTTCGCGGAAACGCATGCCGCCCAGACTTCCCCGATCCCGGTCATCACCAAGGATTCCGAGGCTGTCTCCGACCTGGAGCGTCCCGCCGCGCAGCAGGAGGGCTCCACCATTGTGGCGCCGGCCAGCACCGCGATTTCCGCTGACACCCTTGCCCGGATCGGCAAGGCACACGTGACCATTCCCGAAGGCTTCACGGTCCACCCGAAGCTGAAGTCCCTGCTGGAAAAGCGCGAGCAGATGTCCCGGGAAGGCAACATCGACTGGGGCTTCGCTGAGATTGCGGCCTTCGGTTCGCTGCTTATGGAAGGTGTTCCCGTCCGGCTTGCCGGTCAGGACTCCCGCCGCGGCACGTTCACGCAGCGCCACGCTGTCTTCCACGACCGCGCCACCGGCGCAGAGTGGACCCCGCTGAGCGATCTGGATCCCAACCAGGCCAAGCTGTGGATCTACGACTCGCTGCTGTCCGAATTCGCTGCCCTCGGCTTCGAATACGGGTACTCCGTAGAGCGTCCCGATGCACTGGTTCTGTGGGAGGCGCAGTTCGGCGACTTCGTCAACGGCGCCCAGACCATCATTGACGAGTTCATCTCTTCTGCCGAGCAGAAGTGGGGCCAGCGCTCCTCGCTGGTCATGATGCTGCCGCACGGCTACGAAGGCCAGGGCCCGGACCACTCATCGGCCCGGATCGAACGCTTCCTGCAGCTGTGTGCCGAAGACAACATGATCGTGGCCAACCCCACGACCGGCGCCTCGCACTTCCACCTGCTGCGCCGCCAGGCGTACAGCCGGCCGCGCAAGCCGCTGGTGATCTTCACCCCGAAGCAGCTGCTGCGCCTGAAGGCAGCCGCCACTTCGGTGGATGACTTCACCCAGGGTTCGTTCCAGCCGGTCATCGCCGAGCATGCTGAACTGGACGGCAACGCCGTGGACAAGGTGCTGCTGGTCTCCGGCCGCCTGTACTACGACCTGCTGGCCAACCGCCAGAAGGCGGGCGATGAGAAGACCGCGATCATCCGCGTCGAGCAGCTCTACCCGCTGCCCTACAAGGAGATCCAGGACGCCGTTGCCAAGTACCCGAACGCGGAGCTCATCTGGGCACAGGACGAGCCGGCCAACCAGGGTCCGTGGCCGTTCATCGGCCTGAACCTGCCGCCGGAACTGGACCGCCCGCTGCGGCTGGTCTCGCGTCCTGCGTCGGCTTCCACCGCCACCGGCTCGGCCAAGCGCCACGCCGTTGAGCAGGACATCCTGGTCAAGAAGGCGTTCGAACGCCGCTAATAGGTTAGGTTTGGGTGGGGCACCGGGTGGTGCCCCACCCGGCTTTTAACCCACCCTTCATCTGGACACACGCAACTGAAAAGGGAACTCGTGGAACAACGCAGAATCAGGCTCGCTGCGGTCGGTGACGAACTGCTCGCCGGTCATGGCGATCCCCGTGCCCTGGGCTGGCTTGGACGCGTGCTGGCCCGTACCACGCCGGACAACGCAAACCTTGAGGCCTACAGCCTCGCCGCCCCCGGCGAGGGCACGGAAGCCCTGGCCAACCGCTGGCTCATGGAGGCCGGCCGAAGGTTCGATGAGACGTGCGAGAACAGGCTGGTGATCGGCCTTTCCGACCGTGACCTCGACCTGGATCTTTCCACGGCCCGCAGCCGGCTGAACCTGGCCAACATCCTGGACGGCGCCGCCCAGATGAGCATCAAGGTCCTGGTCGTCGGCCCGCCGCCCGGGCTCGACGCCGAACGCAACCGCAGGCTCGCGGATCTCTCGGCTGCCTTCGGAGATGTCACAACGCGCCGCAAGCACGTTTACGTGGACACGCTGACCCCGCTGCTGAACCATGAGCAGTGGCGTACTGACCTCGCATCAAACGGAGGAACTCCGGGTCAGGCCGGGTACGGCCTGATTGCCTGGCTGGTCCTGCACCGCGGCTGGTTCCGCTGGCTGGACCTGCCGGACATGAACTAGTACCCCGCCGCATGGAAAAGGCGTCCGCTGAGGCGGACGCCTTTTCCATGCCCGGGTGAGTGCCGGGAAGGCCAGCGGGCAGGTCAGTGCCGGAAGACGATCTTTCCGGTGGCCGCGCCGTCGTGCATCCGGCGGAAGCCCTTGGGCGCGTCTTCCAGGCCCAGCACCGAATCGATTTCCGGACGTACGCCGGTGGCCAGCAGGAACTGGACCAGGCGCTGCAGCTCGGCGTGGGTGCCCATGGTGGAACCAAGGACCTTCAGCTGCAGGAAGAAGATCCGGTTCAGGTCCGCCGGAGGATTCGGACCGGAGGTTGCTCCGCAGGTGACCAGCGCGCCCCCGGGCTTCAGAGCCTTCAGGGAATGGCTCCAGGTCGCTTCGCCCACCGAATCGAAGACCGTGTCCACGCGCTCTGGCAGCCGGGCTCCGGATTCAAAGACCGCCTCAGCACCCAGCCGCCGCGCGTCCTCGAGCTTGGCCGGGCTGCGTCCGGCAACCCACACCCGGAACCCGGCAGCGGAAGCCAGGGCCACCAGGGCCGTGGATACCCCTCCCCCGGCGCCCTGGACCAGCACGGTGGACCCTGGTGCCGCCGGTGAAACCGTAAAGAGCATGCGGTAGGCGGTCAGCCACGCCGTCGGCAGGCAGGCGGCTTCCTCGAAGCTCAGCTGGGCCGGTTTGGGCACCAGGTTCCGCTCCGGGACCCAGACCTCGTCCGCCATGGTGCCCGGGTAGCGCTCGGAAAGCAGGGTCCGGCGCGGGTCAAGCGTCTCGTCGCCGTCCCAGCCCGGGGTGGAAATCACCGAGTACACAATCACGTCGTTGCCGTCGTCGTCCACTCCAGCGGCATCGCAGCCCAGGATCATCGGCAGCCGGTCCGCTGGCAGGCCGGTGCCCTGCAGCGACCACAGGTCATGCCGGTTCAGGGCCGACGCCTTGACACGCACACGCCGGAACCCCGGCTCCGGTTCCCGGCTGGGAAGTTCACCTACCACGAGGCCGCTGAGCGGGTCCTCCTGGGACTGGGACTGGGCGTACACGGCTCGCATCCTGAACTCCTTTTCTCGCTTGGTTGATTCATCCTAGGCGAAGCCCTCCCGCGGCTGTGCAGGCACCGCGTCTGCATTTATGCCAACGGGCGCAGTGTGTGGGAGACTGAAGGGCAGAACTTGAAAGCGAAAGAAGGAGGCAGCCATGAGCAAGCGAGCACGCAAGCGTCGTGACCGTAAGCGCGGCGGCGCAAACCACGGCAAGCGTCCCAACACTTAAGTCGGACGTCTGGCCGGATTTTCCGCGCTAACGAAAGAAAACCCCCGAAGCCTTCCGGCAGCGGGGGTTTTCCTTTTGGGCAGGCTAGTGGTCCACCGACTGGATCTGGCTGATCCTGGCAAGGATATTCGCCTTCAGCGTCTGCGGTGCCTCTTCGGTGCAGGAGCGCTTCACGACGGAGCGGATGACGCATTCAAGGTCGTGTTCCTCCGCGCATTCCGGGCAGCCGTCGAGGTGCTCTTTGATTTCAACCAGGTCTTCATGCGAGAGCGCACCGTCAAGGTATTCATACAGCCGTTCGATGCGTGCGTCATCGCAATCACCCAGGCTTTGGCAATCGCTCATAGTGTCTTCCCCTGATTCTCGGTTTCCGCCGCTCCGGCGGCAGCCTTCTGTGCCTTGCCCTTAATGCCGCGCTCATAGGCGTACTCGGCCAGCAGCTCGCGGAGCATCTTGCGCCCGCGGTGCAGCCGGGACATCACGGTGCCGATCGGCGTGTTCATGATTTCTGAGATTTCCTTGTACGCGAAACCCTCGACGTCGGAGAAGTAGACCGCCAGGCGGAACTCCTCCGGGATGGCCTGCAGCGCACTCTTAACGTCGGAATCCGGCAGGTGGTCCAGGGCTTCAGCTTCAGCCGAACGCAGGCCGGAGGAACTGTGCTCAGCCGCGCGGGCCAGCTGCCAGTCCTCCACACCGTCTGAGTTCGCCTGCAGCGGCTCGCGCTGCCGCTTCCGGTACAGATTGATGTAGGTGTTGGTCAGGATCCGGTACAGCCACGCCTTCAGGTTGGTTCCCGGCTTGTACTGGTGAAACGCCGAGAAGGCCTTGGTGTAGGCCTCCTGTACCAGGTCCTCAGCGTCCGCCGGGTTGCGGGCCATGCGCATGGCAGCCGAATAGAGCTGGTCCACGTACTGCATGGCATCGCGCTCGAAGCGCAGTTTGCGGGCCTCTTCCGGTTCAGTAGCGACGTCGAGGCCCGGATCTTCCACCTGTGGGCTGCCTTCCGGCACATCAGTTCTCATTAATTCCAAGTGTAAGGGGCGCGTTCGCACCAGCAACCCGGGCACGGCCCCCTGTGCTGTGTTCCGTTCCTGTACCAGCGAACCTGCCATCCGTCGCCTCCGACTCCGCTCTCGACTCCCGGCGGCGTACGCACCGGACCTGCCGGTGCAGGACCGACATCAGCCATAACGGCCGCCCGCCTGCGGATATTCCTGAGCGCGGCCCTCGCCGGTGATAATCCCGCCGAGGTGTATAAGGGGGCCAAAGGTGCCAGACTAGGGGGTATCCGTTGCATACGGCATGTCCCGCCAGGCACAGCCGTATCATCTTTGAACGCACGCCGGTCCGGCGTAACCCAGGAGGCCACGCATGAGCATTGTCCGAACCCTAGCCCGCCCGCTCCTCGCCGCCGGTTTTGTGGCAGCGGGTGTGGAGCGGCTGCGCAACGCCGAGCAGACCGCCCAGCAGCTCACCCCCACCCTTAACCGGCTGGGCTCGGCTGTGCCGTCCGCTGCCGGGCTTGCAGAGAACCCGGCCGCCGTCGCCCGGGTTCTGGGCGCCACCCAGCTTGGTGCTGCGGCCATGCTTGGCCTGGGCAAGTTCTCCCGCCTCGCCGGGCTTGTCCTGGCAGCGACCGCCGGTGTGAACACACTGGTGGAGTACCGCAACGGAGATGCCACCACGGCAGAGGGCCGCAAGGCACGCCGCACCCAGCTGCTGAAGAACATGTCCCTGATCGGCGGGGTGCTCCTGGCTGCTGTGGACACCAACGGCCGTCCCGGACTGGCATGGCGGGCCGAGCACCTGGTTTCGGACACGCAGCGCAGCGTGCGGGCCATGGGCAAGGACGCCGGCCGCCGTTCCCGCAAAGTGACCAAGCAGACCCGTAAGCAGCTGGCCAAGGCAGAACGCGCCGTCCGCAGCACCGCATCAGATATCGCAGGTTCCTAAGCACCATGACTGAAACATCCGTGCCTGTCACAGAAGGCTGGCCGGCCCCCGCCCCTGGCCGCCCCGTTACCGGGGTGGTCAGGGTCCCAGGCTCCAAATCGCTCACCAACCGCTACCTTGTACTGGCCGCACTGGCCGACGGGCCTTCCCGACTCCGCGCTCCCCTGCACTCACGGGACTCCGCACTGATGGTCACCGCGCTGCGGTCCCTCGGCGCGAAGATCACCGAAGCTCCCGGCAGCGGACCATTTGGTCCGGACCTGCTGGTTGAGCCGCTTCCCGCTGAAGCTTCGGGCGACACTGAGGTTGACTGCGGCCTGGCCGGCACGGTGATGCGTTTTGTGCCGCCGCTGGCCGCACTGCGTACCGGCACCGCAGCGTTCGACGGCGATCCCCACGCCCGCCAGCGCCCCATGGGTGCAACTATCGAGGCCCTGCGCGGCCTGGGCATTGAGGTGGACGACGGCGGACGCGGCGCCCTGCCCTTCAGCGTCACCGGACGCGGCACTGTGCCCGGCGGACGGCTGGAGATCGACGCCGGAGCATCCTCCCAGTTCGTCTCCGCGCTGCTTCTGGCCGGCGCGCGCTTCACCAACGGACTGCACCTGATCCACACCGGGCAGACCGTTCCCAGCCTGGACCACATCGCCATGACCGTTCAGGTGCTGCGCTCCTGCGGCGTGGACGTGGATGACTCCGTGCCCAACGAGTGGCAGGTCGCCCCGGGCCCCGTCAAGGCTTTCGACGTGGACATCGAGCCCGACCTTTCCAACGCCGGACCGTTCCTGGCGGCCGCCGTTGCCACCGGCGGCAGAGTAAGCATTCCCGGTTGGCCGGCTCAGACCACCCAGGTGGGCGACAAGTGGCGCAGCATCCTTCCGCAGATGGGTGCCACCGCCGAACTGGCCGACGGCGTGCTGACGGTGACCGGCACCGGAGAGATCCGCGGCGGAACCTTCGCGGACACCAGTGAACTGGCCCCCACCGTCGCCGCCCTCTGCGCACTGGCGGAATCGCCGTCGGTCCTTACCGGCATTGCCCATCTGCGCGGACACGAAACCGACCGGCTGGCAGCGCTCAGAACTGAAATCAACTCCCTGGGCGGGAACGTCACTGAAACAGCTGACGGCCTGTCCATCCAGCCCGCACCGCTGCACGGCGGGATCTTCGGCACCTATGCGGACCACCGCATGGCCACCGCCGGAGCGATCCTGGGACTCGTGGTCCCCGGCGTCGCCGTGGAGGACATCGCAGCCACATCCAAGACCATGCCCGAATTCGCGCAGCTTTGGACGGCGCTGGTGGCCGGAACCGGGCCGACGGCGGCGCGGGAGGAGTAGCCGTGGCACGAGGCACCTCAGGCTGGGACGAATCAGACGTCCGCATCCGCCCCAACAAAAAGGGCTCGCGGCCCCGTACCAAGGATCGTCCGGCACACGAAGACGCGGTCACCGGGCGCATCATCACCGTTGACCGCGGCCGCTACACCGCAATCGTGGACGAAGACACCCCGCAGGAACGAATCGTCACCGCGGCCCGGGCCCGGGAACTGCGGCGCACCCCGGTGGTCGCCGGAGACCTGGTGGGACTGGTCGGCGACGTCAGCGGCTCCCCGGACAGCCTCGCCCGGCTGGTCAAGGTCAACGAGCGGGCCACGCTGCTCCGCCGCTCTGCGGATGACACTGATCCGGTGGAACGCGTCGTCGTGGCCAACGCGGACCAGCTGGTGATCGTGGTCGCCGCCGCCAATCCGGAGCCGCGCACGGGGTTCATCGATCGTGCCCTGGTGGCAGCGTACGATGCCGGCATCTCCCCCCTGCTCTGCATCACCAAGGCAGACCTGAAGGACCCGGCCGAGCTGCTGGCCAACTACGAGCATCTGGACCTGGACGTCCTCATCAGCCGCACCGCCCAGGCTGAAGACGCCGGGATCGATTCTGAATCCGACGACGGCCTGTCCGCCCGGCTGGCCGGCGGCGCCGTCTCAGCCCTGCACGAGCACCTGCTGGGCAAGGTGAGCGTCCTGGTGGGCCACTCCGGCGTCGGGAAGTCCACGCTGGTGAACGCACTGACCGGCTCCCGCCGCGCAACCGGCGGAGTCAACGCCGTGACCGGCCGCGGCCGGCACACCTCCTCGTCGGCACTCGCGCTGAAGGTCCAGGACGCCCCGGCGGGCAGCTGGATCATCGATACTCCCGGCATCCGCTCCTTCGGTCTCGCGCACGTGGATCCGGACCGAATCCTCAGCGCCTTCCCCGATCTGGAACCGGGCACCGAAGCCTGCGAACGCGGCTGCCGCCATGACGACGACGCCGTGAACTGCGGCCTTGACGCCTGGGTTGAGTCAGGCAGTGCCGGCGCTGCCGGTCCCGCCCGGCTGGCCTCCCTGCGCCGGCTCCTCGGATCCGGGGGCCTGCGGACCGAGAACCGCGCCCAGGCCAAAGAACTGGGCACCCAGTAGGCACATCCTGGAGACCTCTTCCAGGCAGGCACACGCCGCGCGCCCGCGTAAACGTGGGCAGTGCAGCGGCAATAGCGATAAGTTGAAGTATGCCGTTCGTTCAGAACTACAACGATGATCTGCGTCTCGCCCATGTAATGGCCGACTCCGTGGACGACCAGACCATGTCCAGGTTCAAGGCCCAGGACCTCCGCATCGAGACCAAGCCGGACCTGACACCTGTCACGGACGCAGACAAGGCAGCCGAAGACGCCATCCGCGGCCAGCTCTCCCGGGCCCGACCGCGTGACGCCGTCCTGGGCGAGGAATTCGGTTCAACCGGCTCCGGGCCACGGCGCTGGATCATCGATCCGATCGACGGCACCAAGAACTTTGTGCGCGGGGTGCCCGTGTGGGCCACGCTCATCGCGCTGGTGGACGACGGCGTTCCGGTAGTCGGCGTCGTCAGCGCTCCGGCGCTGGGCAAACGCTGGTGGGCTGCCACGGGCACCGGTGCCTACATGGGACGTTCCCTGGCCTCGGCAACGCGGCTGCGGGTCTCGGATGTCTCCAATCTCAGCGACGCGTCGCTGTCCTACTCCAGCCTCACCGGCTGGAAGCAGCGCGGGAACCTGGACGAGTTCCTGGGCCTGACTGAATCCGTGTGGCGGACCCGTGCCTACGGCGACTTCTGGTCCTACTGCATGGTGGCTGAGGGCGCGGTGGACATCGCCTGCGAACCGGAGCTCAACCTCTACGACATGGCTGCGCTGGTTCCGATCGTGACCGAAGCCGGCGGCCGCTTCACCTCGCTCGAGGGTGAAGACGGACCCTTCGGCGGCAACGCCCTGGCCACCAACGGCATGCTGCACAACGAAGTACTGCAGCGCCTCAACCCCGACCTCGACGACCTCTTCCAGGACTGATTTGGCTTCCCGCGGACCCAAGCTAGACGGTCTGCGCCGCCGGCAGCTCGGCGGCAGCTACCGCACCGGTGCCGAACACTATGACCGGATCCGGCCCGGCTACCCGGCTGAAGCGGTGGACTGGCTCTTTGACGTCCCTTCGCTCGCCGGACGGCCGGCATCTGCCGTCGCCGTTGCGGACGTCGGTGCCGGAACGGGAAAGTACACGGCTGCCCTCGCCTCCGCGGGCTTCCGGGTCCACGCCGTTGACCCCTCAGCGGACATGCTGGCCCAGCTCTCCCGGTCCCTGCCGGGAGTTCCGGCCACCGAGGGCACGGCCGAGCACACGGGTCTTCCGGACGCATCCTTCGACGCAGTCACCGTGGCGCAGGCCTGGCACTGGTGCGACCCTGCAGCTTCCGCCGCGGAATTCGACCGGATCCTCGCTCCGGGAGGATTCGCCGGGCTGGTCTGGAACCAGCTGGATGTCAGTGTGCCCTGGGTGCACCGGTTTTCCCGGATCATCCACGCCGGCGACGTCCTGCGGCCGGGGTTCCGGCCCGACCTGGGGCCGCAGCTGAAGCTGCAGGAATTCCACACCACCTCCTGGTCTGTGGCCATGACCCCGGAAGACCTGGCGGAACTTGCACAGTCGCGCGCCTATTACCTGTCCGCGTCCGAAACCACCCGAGCCAAGGTCCTGGCCAACCTCTCCTGGTATCTCTACGAGCATCTGGGACACGCTCCGGGAGAAGAGCTGCGCCTTCCCTACCTGACGCTCACCTGGCGTGCAGTCCGGCCCTGAGATCCCTGGCACGGATACTTCCTCCTGACCCCTCCCGGCAGCGGAGAAACCTGCCCTAAACTGAGCCGACGGGAAGGCATCTCCCGGATCCTTCGGCGACCAGGGGGAACGCATGGCGACGTTCGGCATCGAGGAAGAGTTCCTGCTGGTCGACCCGGCCACAGGGCTTCCCACTCCCCGCGCAGCGGAGATGTCCCAGGCCCTCGCCGCCGCACCTGCCGTCCCGCCCCCGGGCATACCAGCACCGTCCGGCCAGGCTGAGTTCCTCGCCTGCCAGCTGGAGACCTCAACCGTCGTCTGCGAGACGGTAGAGGAAGCAGCGGCATCCCTGCTCACCGCCCGCTCCGCGGTAGCGGCGGCTGCTGCAGCCGCGGGAATTGGCGTCGTGGTTTCCGGGGCCGCGCCGCGCATTCCGGACAGTCCTGCCGAAATCACCGGAAGCGGCCGGTACCAGGCCATGGGCGCACTCACCGGGGCTGTCGCGGAGGAGCACTACCTCAACGGCACCCATGTCCATGTAGCGGTTCCCGACCGGGAAACCGGCATAGCTGCGCTGAACAAACTCCGGCCCTGGCTCTCAACCCTCGCCGCGCTGGGTGCCAACTCCCCCTTCTGGCGCGGCCGGGACACCAGCTTCGCCAGCTGGCGGCTGATCCACTACCGCCGCTGGTCCGTGCAGGGGTGCCCGCCGGAGTTTGCCGATGCGGCGGACTATGACCGCAGGCTTGCCCGGCTGCTCGACTCTGATGCCGTACTGGATGCCGGACACATCGGCTGGGCGGCCAGGCTCTCCCAGCGGTACCCCACCGTGGAGGTGCGGGTTGGTGACGCACAGCTGGAGGCCGCCGATTCCGTGCTGCTCGCGGCTCTGGTCCGCGGCCTGGTACTGACCGCCGCGGCGCCGGGATCCGTCCCCGAACCTGAACTGCTCGACGCCGGATTGTGGCAGGCAGCCCGGTACGGACTGGGCGGACGGCTGATGGGGATCCTGGGCGATTCAGCCGCTGCCGCTGACCAGGTGGGAGCCCTGCTGGAGCACATCCGGCCGTCGCTGGAGGACAGCGGAGACCTGGACTATGTCCTTGCCGGAGTGCAGCGGATGCTCGTTTCCGGGACGGGAGCCGAACGCCAGCGCGCCGCCTACACCGCCGGCGGCTGGGAGGGCCTCGCCGGCGTTTACCAGTCGGCACTGACCGCCGGAGCATAGCTTCGCAACAAAACCTCAGCCTGCTTCTCATTTGGCTTCGGGGCACCCTTCGGCCCTAGTCTTTTTGAGGAAGTGCTGCGGGTGGATGCCTGCGGCCGGAAAAGATGTGGAGGGATGCATGGCGACACTGGGCATCGAGGAAGAGTACCTGCTGCTGGACCCGGTCTCCGGGCTCCCGGTACACAAGGCGGAGGAGGTGGCAGGCTACCTGCATCACTCCCCGCGGGTGACCGAGGGGGAGATCCAGCGTGAACTGCTCAGCTGCCAGATTGAAACCGCCACACCGGTCTCAGCCACCCTGACGGAGGCAGAGGAATACCTGTTGAACTTCCGCGGACAGCTTGAGACAGCGGCCCGCAAGGCAGCGGTGGTGGCCTCCGGAACGGCCTCCGCGCCGTTCATTGAAGACCACTACCCGGAGCTGACGAACAAAGAACGCTACCGCCAGCTGCGCGACAGCGCTCCGGGAATCGTCGGGGACCAGTTCGTGAACGGGCTCCACGTCCACGTTTCGATTCCGGACCGTGAAGCCGGGGTCCAGGCGCTGAACCGGATCAGGGAGTGGCTTCCGGCCATTGTGGCCCTGAGCTGCAACTCGCCCTACTGGCTGGGCAGGGACAGCGGTTTTGGCAGCTGGCGCGTGGTCCACTACCGCCGCTGGCCGGTGCAGGGCTGCCCTCCCACCTTCCGGGACGCCGCGGACTATGAACGCCGGGTGCAGCAGCTGGTGTCCACCGGAGCGATCCTCGACCGGGGTGTGCTCACCTGGATGGCCCGGCTGTCGGATTCATATCCCACGCTGGAAGTACGCGCCGGTGATGCACAGCTCCGGGCCCGCGACTCCGTTCTGATCGCAGCCCTGGTCCGCGGGCTGGTGAGCACCGCAGTTGAGGAAGCCGGCCGCGGAACCGGCCGTCCGGTGCCCGAATCCGAGCTGCTCGACGCTGCCATGTGGCAGGCCGCACGCGAAGGACTGACCGGCAAGCTCGTGGATCCAGTGAGTGCGGAGCTGGTCCCGGCCCGGGACCGGATCCAGGCTTTGCTGGATTTCACTGCCGAAGCGCTCGACGCCGAGAACGACGCCGAGTGGGTACGCGCCGGGCTGGACGACGTCTGGGATTCCGGCACCGGATCGGAACGCCAGCGCCGTGCCATGGACTCCGGCGGAACGGCCGGGCTGCTTGAGCTCTACGGGTCCACATTAGCCGGCGAGTAGCGGCTGGGAGCAAAAGCAGTGCGCAGTCTCTAGGGAAGTCCGCTGATGTCCATCACGCGGGCTTCCCAGGGCCCCAGTATTCTCGTCTGCCGGCCGGACTCGTAATTGCTCAGAATCAGCTCGCCTCCCTGCAGGTCATTCGGAATATTCTGCTCCGCGCCGGAGAGGTTTCCCATGACACCCAGGCGCATCTCCCCCAGGCTGCGGCTGAATGCGAAGAGCGCCGGATGGTTGCCGTGGAGCAGCTGGAAGTCGCCTGTTGCGATCACCGGCAGCTCATGGCGGAGGCGGATTAGCTGCTGGTAATAGCGGAAGATGGACTTCGATGACGCCCGGTCCTGCTCAACGCTGATCTCGGTGTGCCGGGGGTTGATTCCAATCCAGGGCGTTCCGTCCGTGAACCCCGCACCCGGTCCCGGTGTCCACTGCATGGGGGTCCTGGCATTGTCCCGGCTGACCTTCCCCAGGATTTCAAGGGTCGTCTTGGGATCAATTCCGCGGGCCGTCGAATCCGCATAGTAGTTCAGCGATTCGACGTCCCGATACTGGTCGATCCGCGTAAAACCGGCGTTGGTCATGCCGATTTCCTCGCCCTGATAAATGAACGGCGTTCCGCGCTGCATATGCAGCAGGGTCGCCCACAGAGTGGCTGACTCGTAGCGGAAGACGCCGTCGTTCCCGTACCGGGACACATGGCGTGGCTGGTCGTGGTTGCTCAGGTACAGGCTGTTCCAGCCCCGCTCGGCCAAACCGTGCTGCCAGCGGTTCCAGCTGGTCTTCAGGTCCCGCAGGTTTACCGGACGACGGTCCCATTTGCCGCCCGGTCCGTGGTCCAGGTTCACGTGTTCGAACTGGAACAGCATGTCCAGCTCATTCCGGTAGGGATCGGTGAAGAGCCGTGCTTCCTCAACGGTTGCTCCGGTGGTTTCCCCAACAACCAGATAGTCCCCGCTGCGATGTGCAAACACCGCACGCATCATCTCCTGCACAAACTCATGCACCCGGGGGCCCGAGGTGTAGAAGGGAGCACCGTCGCCCCACACGCCGCCAAACTGGATCATGCTGTCAGGGAAGCGCTGATCCTTGGATATGTAGTTCACGGCGTCCATCCGGAAACCGTCAATTCCCCTGTCCATCCACCAGTTCATCATCGTGTAGACCCGGTTCCGGACCCGGGTACTAGCCCAGTTCAAATCAGGTTGGTGGCGCGAAAAGATATGCAGGTAGTACTGCTGTGTGGGCTCATGCCACGTCCACGCTGAGCCGCCAAAAAGGGATCCCCAGTTGTTGGGTTCCGCACCGGGCTCGCCGCCGCGGAACCCGTGGCGCGGATCACGCCAGTAGTAGGAGTCCCGGGAAATACTCTCGCGGGAGGAGACGGACCGTTGAAAAGCATCGTGGTCAGTGGAGGTGTGGTTGATGACCAGGTCCATGATCATCTTCATGCCGCGGGCATGAACCTCGGAGAGCAGCTCGTCGAATTCATCCTCTGTGCCGAACAACGCATCAACTTTCCAGTAGTTGCTGATGTCGTAGCCGTTGTCCCGCTGCGGGGACTCGTGGATTGGGGAAAGCCAGAGAACGTCAACCCCGAGTTCCTGCAGGTAATCCAGCCGCCTGATGATGCCGGTCAGGTCACCGATGCCGTCGCCCGTGGTGTCCTGAAAACTGCGCGGATAGATCTGGTAGACCACCGCGTTGGTCCACCATGCCGGGCGGGAAAGGTCCCTCATTCAGGCTCCTGGGTTGGCGGTCCGGGCGTGCCGCAGAACTGAGTCTACGACCGCACAACCCTGCGGGACAGAGACAGCGGGAAGACTTGGGCGGCAGCGGGCTTCCCGGGCCCTGTTCCCTTGCCGCGGGCGGCCGGCGCTGGCTAGCGTGGCACCTACTCTAACCGTCCGTGTGCCCGGCACACGCCGGATAGTGCCTGGATCCCAACTGTTTGGAGCATCTGCCATGGCAACACTTACCGTATGGAAATTCCCCGACGCGGACGCAGCTGAAAGGGCAACGCAAACCCTGGCCAGCCTTGAGTCCCAGAGCCTCATCACCGTGCAGGACGAGGCCATTGTCACCTGGCCCCAGGACAAGAAAAAGCCCCGGACCATCCAGGAGCACAACATGGTTGGCGCCGGCGCCCTGGGAGGAGGTTTCTGGGGCCTGCTGTTTGGGCTGATCTTCTTCATCCCGCTGATTGGTGCAGCTGTCGGAGCTGCTATCGGTGCCCTGACCGGCTCCATGGTGGACGTCGGCATCGACGACAATTTCATCAAGCAGGTCCGCCAGGAAGTCACTCCGGGCACCTCGGCCCTGTTTGTGCTCTCCTCCGATGCTGTGGAGGACAGGGTCCTTGATGCCTTCAAGGATGGCTTCCCGGGTGCGACGCTGATCGCCACCAACCTCTCCAAGGACCAGGAAGCGAATCTGCGGCAGGCCTTCGCCGAGGCAGACTAGGTTCCGGCAGCTAAGGGCTGCGAAACCTGCGGCAGGGCACGACGGCGGCAAATCGCCGTCGTGCCCTGCCGTATCGTTGAAGTGATGATTACTCGACGCCAGGCAGCCCAGTACCTTGATATTCCGCTCGAAATGGCCGCCAAGCACGGCATCCCGGCGCGGCTGGAACAGGCCGAGCTCAACGAGCTCGACGCCAATCCTCCGGCCTGGCTGGCACAGTCGCGCGCCAACCGCACTGGCAAGCGGCCCGTCTGGGTACAGCTGGAATGCGCGGTGTGCGGTTTCCGCGAAACGGCCCGTCCGAAGAAGTGGTGGCCGGAGTTTACTTTTGTGGCCTGTGACGACCACAGCGGCCGGGAACTGCCGGCAGTTCCTGAAGGCAGCGTCCGCAGTGAATATGAGGGTGTTGGCTCCCGCTTCACCGGAATCGTCGATGTTCCGGTGAGCGGGTCGAACTAGCTTTCGAGCTTTTCTAGCGGCCGGTCGCAGCCAGACCGGTGCGGGCCATCGCGTCCTTGTAGACGATCCGCATTTCGGCCAGCGATTCCTGCTGGCGTTCCTCTGTGGCGCCGAACGAACGGCCTTCGGCAGAGCGTGCCTTGTAGACCTTGAAACTGCGGCGGTAGATCATCCTGTTTTCAGTCTTCAGGAATGCTGCTGCCAGCCGCTGTGCCTCGGTGCCGTGGGCAACGATGACCGATGCCCGGGGAACCAGTGCCAGGAAGCGCAGCAGCGGCTTCAGGCCCTCGGCAACTTCTTCCTTGGTGAGCTTGGTGTGCGGCTCTCCCGGGGTGTACCAGGGGTGGACGTTCCACGGCATGACGTATTTGGGCTGCAGGCCCACCTGCCAGTGAACGCCGAGGAGGCGGGTGACGGCTTCGTCACTGCCGGCGGTGATGAAGCCCGACGGGTGAGCTGGGCCGTTGTTTGAGAACAGGCTCACGATCCGGGCTTCGTCCACGTCATGCTGCGGATCGATATAGGGAACTTCGCTGCCGGGTTTGAGTCCGGCGAGGGTGTCGCACAGCTGGTTTACTTCAGCGACATTGGGTTCGTAGCGGCGGTCGAACAGGGACAGCGCGCTTGAATCTGCGGATGATTCTGCGGGGGTTTCCGCGGGGGAATCTTCGTGGGCGTCTGCGGACGTTTCTGCGGGGGCGGACTGCATGGGGGTGGCGCTTCTCCTACGGTATTGCGTGTCTTCCCGCCGCGGGGCGTGGGGCACAGTGCAGCTGCTCCGGCCTGGCGGCACCTGCGAAGGCGCAGGGCAGAGCGGAGCAGCAGGTCAGTGGTGGGTGCGGTGGAAAGGGGCGCCTCCGCGCCGGAAGCCGGACACTGCTGTGGGCAGTGCGGCGGGCGAAGGGCTTCTTCCAAGCTTACCAAGGGCTGGCCGGGACCGGTGCCAAATATGGTCCGCTGCAGCCCCGCCGCGGGGTCTTCCTGCGTTCCCGCTCCCGGCCCAAGGCCCTGACATGGGTAGTTCTGCCCATCGACTTCGGCAGGGAAAGGATCCAGACTCTCCGGTAACGAAGATGTCCATCATCTCCAGGGGGAACATGCAGTACGAGATCCAGCCGGGTGTCATCCATGCGGCCATCGTGGATATCGCTGCGGACGGCCAGGCTCTGCTCGACGCCGGCAGGGATGCCGGGAGCAGCGCTGACCAGCTCGCCGGAAGCTTTGGTTCCGCGGCAACGGTCGCCGGGGCATTTTCCACGTTCTGGGATTCGCGCCGGGATGTCGCACAGAACGTCGCCAGCCTGGTCTTCCGCAAGACCTCTGCCTTGGCAGAGGCCACCGCGGCTTTTGTGGACGCTGACGGCCAGATGAGCGCTGCTGCCGAGTCGGCGCTGGCGATGCTGCCCACAACCTACTCCCCTGCCTCCCCGCCGCGGACGGGCCGGCTCCGGTTCATGGAGGAATGATGGCAGGCGCCGCGCTCCCGGACATCAGCGGGAACTTCTCGGACCTGGAAGCCGCCGCCGAGGACCTGCGGGTGCGGGCTGGAGTGGCTGAGAGCTACCTGACCGACGCCGCGGCCGCGTGGAAGAGGGTGATTCCGGCGTACCAGGAACCGGCAACCCAGGACCTGGTGCACACGGCAATGGATTCGCTGGCCGCTCCCATGGCCGGCTGGCGGTCGGCCCTCGTTGCCGCTGCCGGCATCATCCAGGACTTCGCTGCGGCCGCGGGCTATCTTCGCGCCGAGTGCCGGACACTCGAGGCTGAACGGCCCGCGGCCGCTCCTGCTGAAGACGATCCCTCTGCCCAGCGCGCCCTCGATGAATTCAACTCGCGCGCGGGTGACCTCACCCAGCGGTGGAACACCCTCCAGCAGGAGACAGCCGCCCGGCTCGCCTCCGTCTCCGGTGGCACCGGAGAGGGGTTGCCCATTCACGCCCGGGCCGGCGGACCCGTGCTCCCGAAGGTGGACTGGGCTGCCCTGACCGTCACCCTCGATGATCGACTGGGTGCCGTAACCCCCGGTCAGCTGCTGGAGTCACTCCGGGGGCTGGACAAGGCCGAGCTGAAGGCCTGGACCGAAGCCAATCCGGAGGCCGCCGCTTTGCTGGCCGCCAACACGCCAATGGGGCCGTTCTCCCCCGGAAGCCCGGAAGCAGCCATGTCCGCCGTGATGAATGACAGCCTGTCCCAAGCGGGAATCGCCGCAATCCGCGGTGCCTGGCTGGAACTCCCGGCAGCAGACCAGGAGAAGCTCCTGCTCCTCTACCCCGCCGTATTCGGAGCGCTCAACGGCGTGCCGTTTGCGTCCCGGGCGCACGCCAACACCATCACGGTGGCCGGCTACCGGCACACCGTAAAGCAGGAGCTGGATGCTTTGAAGAAACCGCTGCTCTCCAACTACGGGCATACAGAGGCAGCTGTAATCCTCTGGCAGCGTGATTACGAAGCGTGGGAAGCTGAACACGGCCGGCTGGCTGGCGAACTCAAGGGACTGGACTACTTGATCAGCGCCGACGCACAGGTAGTCATGGTCAGCACCGAAGGAGACGGACGGATCGTCACCATGAAGGGCACGCCCTCCGCGGAGGTGACGACGTCGGCTGTCCTGGTGCCGGGGACTGAAGCCGCCTTGGGCAGCGTGGAAAGCTACACGGACCGGCTGAACGCCGTGGACGGGGACGCCGGGCCGGAAAAACTCTCCTTCTACTGGCAGGGATCGGACCTGCCGGACGAACTTCACCACAACCTCACCAGCTCTTATAACGAGGAGGGAGGTCCGCTGCTGGCAGCCTTCGACCATGCGCTGGATCTTGAAGTTCCCCCTGACACCCGCAGCACCTATATCGGCTACAGCGCCGGCGGCTCGCTGCTGGGCACCGGCGAACGTTTGGGCCTGGATGCCACGAACATCGTTTACGTGGCGACCGCCGGAACCGGCTACGAAGTATCGAGTCCTCAGGACACCGCCAACCCGGACGCCAACCGTTATTGGATCCAGACCCGTGATGACCCGATCACGGTAGCGCAGGTGGCCGGCGGCGGGTTCCACAGCGGGTCGTTCTGGAGCGGCGGAGATCCCAAAACTCAAATGGGCGCCGTGCGCCTGGAGTCCGGGTTCCTGGACCAGGCCCGGACGGATGCGCTGATGAAGGGACACACGGACTACTTCGTCGAGCGGTCAACGTCTGCGGCAAACATCGAGGCTGTGATCGATGGAGGTGAGGTGAGGTTGTACGTTGAAGAGGTATTCCACTACGGATTCGGCTACTCCTACTGGGAAAGCCCGCTGGAAGACCGCCCGGAAGATTACACGATCAGAAAGTGGCCGACTGTGAGCACCGAGAGTCTCGAAAAATGAACCTGCGTCCAGCCGCTGCAATCTCCGCAGCAATCGTCCTGACCGCATCCCTGGGAGGCTGTGCCATGAACACCGAAGGAACACCTGATCCTGCCGGAGAGACATCACCGGATTATCTGTCCCGGTTTGAGCAGGTCTTTCCCGCCCTGGTGGAACAGGCCGACGCCGGACTCCTTATCGAGGACCTGCGGGAGCAGTCCTGCCTGCGTCCTGAGATCGAGGACCAGCATCTGGAGACCAGGTGGCTTGGCATCGCTGCCAACTCGGTGCCCGACAGCGACACAGCCAACGCCGCACTGGACCGTGTAGGAGCATGGCTGGACGCTGAGGGATGGGAACTCCAGGATGAGATCACCTCTCCGCCTAAGGAACGCGGCGACATCCGGGTCCTGGTGTATTCCCAGGACGATGTGATTCTCACTGCCACATACAGGGAAAGCGGACGCCCGTGGGTGGAAGTACTGGCCACCTCTCCTTGTCGGGAAAACCCGCCGGAACATCAGATGCAGCGCTCCGAGCTGGACCCGGATTACGGCATCTCCAGCCAGTACTACCAGGACGGCGCGTAAATCCCCACCCGGTTAGGACTGCTTCTGCTGCCGCCACACCTTCCAGCCCTGCGCTATGAAGACGCTGTGTGGGGTCTGCGAGCCGCGTAGTTCGCGTGCACCTTCCCACCTGTTCGACCATGGCCATGAGCTTCTGGTCTGCTGAGGGTTTGGACGGCATTTCGCCCAAGGTCTGACATTGCTGGGGTTCTCCTGCCCCCAGCAGCAGGAGAACCCTCAACTTATTGCGTTTCTCAGCCGCCAACCTGGATCCGCGCGGCTTCCTGCAGCAGAGGATCGGTGATCACCACTGTCGCCGGGCCCGGAGCGATGTCGAATACGACCGTGCCGCGGGACTTGTCTCCCATTTGAACCTCTCCGCTGGCCAGCTGGTTATCGGCAAACATGTAGTACTCCCCTGCCCGGCCTTCGGCATCCTTTGCGTTGAAGTACAGCGGGTGAGACGAGGTGACTCCGGCTTCGGTTTCCCAGAGCACGTCAAGAACGAGGAACCCACCGTTCTGCGCCGCCGGGGCGAAGGACTGGGTGCTGGCCGTGTCGCTGTACTCAGCGGAGACCACAGTAATGCGGGCTGTGTTCCCATTGCCCATGTCGGCGGTGAAGGGAATGCCCACCGAAGGTGCAGCCGGTGCCTCCGGCGCCGGGGTCTCCACGGTCTCGGGAGCGGTCGCTGCAGGCTGTCCAGCCTCTGTTCCGCTGCCGCCGGTTTCAGCGGAGCAGGCCGACATGGTCAGCCCCAGGATCAGCGCTGCGGAGGCGGCGAGCGCCGGCTTGCGGATGTGATTAATGTTCATCGTTCTTCCTAACTGTTGTTGATTGTTTTCCGATTGCTCTTTGCGCCGGGAGCGTTACTGCTTCTCCCACGTACCGCAGCGGGCCGTGTTGAAGTCCTGGCCTTCTGCCAGCGTGACCACCGGGCGTCCACCACCCGGGATGTCGTTTTCGAGGATGTCCGCACCGTTGGAACCGCTGCGCAGCACGGCCCAGTAGCACCGGGATCCGACCTCACCGGAGGATCTGTACGTGCCTGGAGTGATGTCGCGCCCAACCGTCCACGTGCCGTCGGAAACCGTGTTCGCCGCTTTCTCTTCCTCGGCTCCCGTAACCGCCTCTTCGCGTGCTTTGACCGCTTCCTCACGCTTCACCAGCTCCAGTCCCTGGGCGATTTGTGCCTCTTCCTTCTCGGCGACAGCGTCCTCGCGGCTGCTCATCCCGGCCGATAGACGTACGTACCGCGCGTCGAGATCTTGGTAGTCCCCAATCGCCTCTTCCAGTTCGGCGGCCAGGACTTTGTATTCTTCGCTGGCTGTCGGATCGGTGAGGAGGACACCGGACACGGCTCCCGTGCCAACAAGGAGCACCACGGCTGCGGTACGTCCCAGCCAACGACGCTTGCGTTTCGGCTCTGGAAGCTCCTCTTCCAGCAATGGCATCTCTGCAGGGGTCCCGGAGGATTGCTCCGGTTCCCGAGTAGGCGCTTTCCTGACGCCGGGCGGCCAATGAGCATTCGTCACTTCGCCTCCACGACTTCGATGACGACGTTCATTCCGCTGTCCGGGTGATAGCCCCACGTAGCGGAGAATTCACCCCACTGCGCTTCCTGCCGGCCGTCCAGGGCCCGGGTGTTTCCCATCCGGCTGCTGACGCTGTCCGGCATCCCCAGCTCATCCAGCACACAGACGACGTCCGAATAGGAGGCTCCGGATGATTCCTCGCCCTCGGTGTCCATGGAGAGGCTCTGGCCCTCGTCGCCCAGCTCGATCCAGATTTCATCCTCGACTCCGCACTCAGCCACGGCCTGGCTCAGCGCCTGTGACTGGGTGCCCAGATCGATCTGCGCTATTCCGATGCCCAGGATCAGTCCTTCGGCCAGCCCAGCCCCCGCCCAGAGAAAGGGCGTCTTCTTGCCGGGTGTCTTGAGGAACGGATTATCGGTGCCCTCAGAATCACCAGGACCCTGCGGCGCTGCTGCAGGGGCATCAGTGCCGGGCCCCGGCTGGTTGCTGGTTTCTTGCGTCATGGTTGTTCCTTCGTGACAGGGAGCGGGAGAAAGAGGCGGACCCGCGGCTGCTCCCCCCAACCGTTAGCAACCGCGGATCCCGGGTTCAGCTCGCCGGCCGTTCCCGTTCCATCAACCTAAGCCGCGCCACCCTGATCTCGAGCCAAGAGTGCTGATAACCCCTCTTATCAGGATTCTGCTTCGTATCGATTGACTAGCCCCTAAGCTGGTAACCACAGGACTAATCCAGAGAAGGGAGATGCAATGACGGCGTCATCAGCACTGCACATCTCCCTTTCCGATGTGGCTTCCCTTGCAAGAGTCCAGCGCGCAGTGGTTTCCATGTGGCGGACCCGGTTCCGCAGCAAGGAACGCCCCTTCCCGGCCCCGGTGACACAGACCGGCGGCCAGGAACTGTTCGATGCGCGCGAGGTAGCTGCGTGGCTGGTCGAGACAGGTCATGGAAACAATCCGCAGGCTCACGACGACCTTGCGGCTTTTGCCGTGCTGGCCGACGGCCGCCGGGATGATCCGCTGGCTTTCCAGGCTCTGACATCACTTCTGACCCTCCTGGCCATGAGCGGAGAGCCCTTTTCGCATTGGGATTCTGAAGACCTGCTGGACCTTGCCGATGAACACGACCCAGATGATGAGATCCTTTACCGCGAGCTGGAAGCCGTGCAGGCGGACCTGCCTGTCCTGGCACGGTTTGCTTCCGAGCTGGCAGACGCCGCGTTCAACCCGGCTGCTGCCTTTGAACTGTTGATGGCAAACCGGTTCCGTGCCGGCCTGCGAAGCCACACTGATACTGCACTCACAGATGAAGCAGCCCGGCTGGTCGCCGGGATCGCCGTCGAACTGGCCTCCGGTCTCCCGGAGACGCCCATATTCGCAGACCCGTCAGACGGCGGAAGCGACCTTTTGCTCGCACTTGCCGCCGCCCTCGGCGACGCGGCCGATGCCACCCTCGTGACGCGCAGCGGAGGCGGAGAGACCGCGCGGCTGGTCCGCCGGCGGCTCCGCGTCCACGGCATATCCGGCCGCACCCTCACCGTTGATCCCAGCGGGGAATTCGGGATCGACGGCGCCGCCGTCCACCTGGCGCACTACCCCTCCCCCGGCCGTCCCGGAATGACTCCACTGGAGATCCTCACGGCCGTAGACCAGGCCGTTCTGCAGATGGATGACCGCCAGCGCGGGGTCGTTTTGGCTCCAGCTGCCGTTTTGGCCGATGTGCAGCCCAAGGGCGAGGCACGGGAGGCACGTGCCGGGCTGATCCGCGAGGGCCGTGTGCGGGCCATCGTGCGGCTGCCGGAGGGCCTGCTCCGCAGCAAACCCCGGCAGGCGCTGGCGCTTTGGGTGCTGGGACCGGCGCACCCGGACGTGCCAATCGCCGACCGCTGGACCGTAGTTGCGGACCTGACCGGTGAGAAGCTGGATCCCGGCACAGTCCAGGACCTCATCAGCGACCTCGCCGCGAGCCTTGGGTCCCAGGAGCAGGTCCGGGCCCATTCCTTCCGCTTTGCCCGGCCAGTCCTTACCCGTGTCATCCTCCCCGGCAGCACAGCGCTGACCGCCACAGCCCACGCCGCACCCCCGGTGCCCGCTCCACGCGGTGCGGCAGCTGCTCTCCGGGCGGACCAGCTGCTGGAAGGACTCAGCACCGGCACCTCTCAGGACCGCCTGTCCAGGTACTCCGTGGAGCCAACGCCCGACGGCGGCACCCGACGCCGTCCGCGCCCGCTCGGATCGCTCGTTGAAGAGGGCCTGGTCAAGTATGTGCCGGGGACCCGGCTGGCCGAGGGTATGGCCGGCGTTGCGGGCAGCGTCCCGGTCTATGGAACTCCCGAACTGCTCGGCACCCAGCCGAGAGGCACCCGCCGCATGGAACTGCTGGACTTTTATGCCCACGTGGTCGACCGCAGGACGGAACCCGGCGACGTCGTGTTCTGCACCGGTCCGCAGGCCGCAGCGTTCGTCGATGCCGCGGGTGGCGCCGTCGTTCAGTACCCGGCCCGTGTGCTGCGTGTAAACAAGACGAAGCGGGCCGGGGTGCTGCCTGAGCTGGTGGCAGCGGACATCAACGCCCAAGCAGACACCCCGGGAAGCTGGCGGCGCTGGCCGGTCCGGCAGACCCCTGCCGACCCCGGACCGGAGGTCTCCAGTCTCCTGCTGGAGCTCGACACCCAGCGTGCCCAGGCGCGTGCCCGACTGAAACAACTCGATGAACTCACTACGCTTGTCCTGGACGGCGTAGCCGGTGGAACCGTCACCGTGACAGCCACTCACGCCCCAATGGAAGGAATCACCTAGTGCCCCCGAAGACAAAGGTTGCGGCCGCGCCGTCAACCATGAAGGAACTCAAGGACACGCTCTGGAAGGCCGCCGACAAGTTGCGCGGCTCCATGGATGCGTCCCAGTACAAGGACGTGATCCTGGGGCTGGTCTTCCTGAAGTACGTTTCCGACGCCTTTGACGAGCGCCGCGAGCAGATCCGAGTGGAGCTCGAAGCCGATGGGATGAACGAGGACCAGATTGCCCAGTTCATTGACGACGTCGACGAGTACACCGGCCGCGGTGTCTTCTGGGTCCCGGCCCGGGCCCGCTGGCAGTACCTGGCTGAAAATGCCAAAGGCACCCAGGCCTCCGCCGACGCCCCGGCGAAGTCCATCGGTGAACTGATCGATGACGCAATGACGCTCATCATGGGTGCCAATCACACCCTCGCCGCCACCCTGCCCACCATTTACAACCGCGACAACGTGGACCAGCGACGCCTCGGCGAGCTGCTGGACCTGCTGAACTCCGCCCGGTTCACCGGCGACGGCGCCAAGAAGGCCCGCGACCTGCTCGGCGAGGTCTACGAGTACTTCCTCGAGAAGTTCGCCCGTGCCGAAGGCAAGCGGGGCGGCGAGTTCTACACACCCGCCGGCGTCGTCCGTGTGCTGGTGGAAGTGCTGGAACCGGACCACGGCCGGGTGTACGACCCGTGCTGCGGCTCCGGCGGCATGTTCGTGCAGACCGAGAAGTTCCTGGAAGCCCACAAAAAAGAGGGCTCGGACATCTCGGTGTACGGGCAGGAGCTGAACGAGCGCACCTGGCGCATGGCCAAGATGAACCTGGCCATCCACGGGCTCAACGGCAACCTTGCCTCCCGCTGGGGCGACACCTTCGCCCGGGACCAGCACCCGGAGATGGAAGCAAACTATGTGCTGGCCAACCCGCCCTTCAACATCAAGGACTGGGCCCGTTCCGAGTCCGATCCGCGCTGGAAGTACGGCGTGCCGCCGGCCAACAACGCGAACTACGCCTGGATCCAGCACATCATTTCCAAGCTGGCGCCGGGCGGCAAGGCCGGCGTGGTCATGGCCAACGGCTCCATGTCCTCCAACTCCGGCGGCGAAGGCCAGATCCGTGCCCAGCTGGTGGAGGCCGATCTGGTCTCCTGCATGATCGCCCTGCCCACCCAGCTCTTCCGCAGCACCGGCATCCCGGTCTGCACCTGGTTCTTCGCCAAGGACAAAACCGCCGGTCCCAACGGTTCCATCGACCGGTCCGGCCAGGTCCTGTTCATCGATGCCCGCAACCTGGGGCACATGGTGGACCGTGCCGAGCGCGCCCTGTCCGACGACGACATCAACAAGATCGCCAACACCTTCCGCGCCTGGCGCGGCAAGACATCCGCGGTCGAGGCCGGGATGGAGTACAACGACGAGCCCGGCTTCTGCTATTCGGCCACCCTGGAGGAGATCAAGGCTGCCGACTACGCCCTGACACCCGGCCGATACGTGGGTGCTGCCGCCATCGAGGACGACGGCGAGCCGATCGAAGAGAAGATCGAGCGGCTGAAGAAGGAACTGTTCGAGCAGTTCGAGGAATCCGACCGGCTCGCGAAGGTCGTGCGCGAGCAGTTGGGGCGGATCTGATGACCGACTTTGCAAAGGTCACCCTGGCAGATGTGCTCGCTGACGGCGGAACCGTGAAAACTGGTCCTTTCGGCACCGTGCTGAAGGCAGCCGAGTATGCTGGCGCGGGCGTCCCCATCATTTCGGTGGGCGAAGTCGATTATGGTTCCCTTCGCCTACGGAAAGACACTCCTCATGCACCGGTCGAAGTCACAGAACGACTGCCGGAGTATGTGTTGCGAGCTGGTGACATCGTGTTCGGCAGGAAAGGAGCCGTAGACCGTAGCGCATGGGTGAAATCCAGCGAGGATGGTTGGTTCTTGGGATCAGATGGCATTCGACTACGCCTCCCCTTCGACGTAAATACGAGGTTCTTCGCATATCAGTTTCAGAATCCGACGGTCCGTGAGTGGCTTCTGCAACATGCCTCCGGCTCAACGATGCTTTCGCTTAATCAAAGGATCCTTGAACGCGTCCCGCTCGTAGTACCTGCCCGCGAGGTCCAAGATGCGATCGCGGAAGTGCTGGGAGCCCTCGACGACAAGATCGCCGCCAACACCAAGCTCGCCGAAACCGCCGATGCACTCGCTATCAGCCTCGTGCGCAGCCACTTCACTGGCAAAAAGCAGCCGTTGAACGAAATTGCCTCGGTGATCATGGGTTCCTCTCCGACTGGCGAAACTCTAAACGAATCTGGACTCGGAACCGTCTTCTATCAAGGGGTTCGCGACTTCGGTTTTCGTTTTCCTGCAAATCGCATTTGGACAACGAGTCCGACACGGATGGCGGAGCCGGGAGACACTTTGGTAAGCGTCCGAGCTCCTGTGGGCCGGGTCAATTTGGCGAGCGAACGAACCTGTATAGGGCGTGGACTGGCATCCGTTCGATCCACGAGAGACACGCCCTCGACCTTGTTCCATCTTCTCCAGGCCTCGACTGACATCTGGGAACCGTATGAAGCCGAGGGAACTGTCTTCGGCTCGATAAACAGAAAACAGTTGGAGACCATACAGGTGCCGATGCTCGAAACGGGTACGGCATTGGAGGCAGAAATTGCCTCGATTGAAGGAACCATCAGGATATCCATTGAAGAAAACCGCACCCTCGCCGCCACCCGCGACGCACTGCTCCCGCAGCTGATGTCCGGAAAACTGCGAGTAAAAGATATCGAAAACACCATGGGGGAAATGGTCTAAATGGCACAGGCACAGCAGCTGGGGTATTCCGAAGCCGACTGGGAAGGCGACGCACTGGAAATGCTCGCTGAACCGCTCGGCTGGCGTCCGAAAACCGGACACGACATTGCACCCGGCACCGGCGAACGAGATTCGTGGGATGAACTGCTCATCCGACCCCGGCTGCTGTCCGCCCTGCAGAAATTCAACCCCGAAGTCCCCGTCCAGTACCTCAAGCAGGCACTGGCGGAAATCGCTGCTCCCACGTCCACCGATGCGATCACCGAGAACAAACGCATCCACGACTACCTGACAAATGGTTTCCGCCTGACCTACATTGACGCCGACGGCACGGAAGTCAGCCCCACACTGCGCCTGGTCAGCCACTCCCCCGACGACAACGACTGGCTCGCCGTCAACCAAGTCACCATCCAGCACGGCGACTACAAACGCCGCTTCGACCTGGTGCTCTACTGCAACGGCATGCCGGTAAGCATCATCGAGCTCAAGAAGGCAGGCAGCAAGTCTGCCGACGTAGCCGCCGCGCACAACCAGCTGGCCACCTACGTCCGTGAATTCCCCATGGCATTCCGCTTCTGCGTCTTCACGCTCGCCTCCGACGGCCTGTTCGCCCGCTACGGCACCCCTTTCACCCCGCTGAACCACTTCTCGCCGTGGAACGTCGACGACGACGGCAAGCCCGTGCCTCCCGGTGCCCTGTTCGACGGCGAACCCGTCACCGGTTTGGACACTGCACTGCTGGGCCTCTACAACCAGGAACGCTTCCTGCAGCTGATGAACAGCTACACCGCGTTCGACGAAGGCGCGTCCGGACTGATCAAACGCATCGCCAAACCGCACCAGTACTTCGCCGTCACCAAAGCCGTGGGAAGCACCGTGCAGGCGGTGGGCAGCAACGGCAAAGCCGGCGTCGTCTGGCATACCCAGGGCTCGGGCAAATCCATGGAAATGGAGCTCTACACCAACCTGGTGATCCGGCACCCGAAGCTGCGCAACCCAACCGTCGTCGTCATCACCGACCGCAACGAACTGGACGGCCAGCTCTACGAGACCTTCGTCCGCAGCCAGCTCCTGCCCGAAACGGCACGGCAAATCCGCAAACGCTCCGAGCTGCGGGAGGAACTCAGCAGCCGCACCACAGGTGGCATCTACTTCACCACGCTGCAGAAGTTCGGGCGCAGCAAGGCAGAACGCGACGCCGGTGCGGAGCACCCGCTACTCTCTGACCGCCGCAACATCATCGTCGTCGTCGACGAGGCCCACCGAAGCCACTATGACGACCTGGACGGGTATGCCCGGCACCTGCGCGATGCCCTGCCGCATGCCACGCTGATCGCGTTCACCGGTACGCCGATTTCCTTCGAGGACCGCAACACCCGTGACGTGTTCGGCGACTACATCGACATCTATGACCTGAACCGGGCAGTGGACGACGGCGCCACCGTCCCCGTCTACTTCGAGCCCCGCCTGATCAAGGTGGGCCTGGCCGACGGGGTCAGCGAGGAGTCCCTGGACCAGGCCGCCGATGAAGTCACCGCTGGCCTCGATGACACGGAACGGGCGCGTATCGAGAAGAGCGTCGCCGTCGTCAATGCCGTATACGGCGCGCCGGAACGCATTGCCAAGCTGGCCGAAGATCTGGTGGCGCACTGGGAGAACCGGCGGGACCAGATGCGGAAGTTCATCGACGCGCCGGGCAAGGCCATGATCGTGGGCGGCACCCGGGAGATCTGCGCGAATCTCTATTCGGCGATCGTTCAGCTGCGCCCGGACTGGCATTCCGATGATCTGGAACGGGGAAAGATCAAGGTTGTCTATTCCGGGACTGCCTCGGACACTCCACCGGTCTCCGACCATGTGCGCCGCGATTCGCAGAACGCCACCATCAAGCAGCGGCTCAAGGACGCGGACGATGAGCTGGAGCTGGTGATCGTCAAGGACATGATGCTCACGGGCTACGACTCCCCGCCCCTGCACACCCTGTACCTGGACCGGCCGCTGAAGGGCGCACTGCTGATGCAGACCCTGGCGCGGGTAAACCGCACCTACCGGGGAAAGGAAGACGGCCTGCTGGTGGCGTACGCCCCGCTGGCGGAGAACCTGGCGGCGGCACTGAAGGAGTACAGCCGCCAGGACGGGGCCGCGCATCAGCCGGTGGGAAAGAACCTCGACGAGGCGATTGCGCTCACCGAAACACTGGTCGAGAAGCTCCGCGAACTGCTGGCCGGGCACAACTGGAAGGCCACACTGAACAAAGGCGGGCCCAAGGCTTTCCTCCACGCTGTCACCGGTGCCGTCAACTACCTCCGTGACCCGCTGACGCCCGGCAACGAACCCGCCCCCGACAGTGAGACCCTGGCCTCCCAGTACCGCCGGTATTCGGGACAGCTGGCCCGGGCCTGGGCACTCTGTTCAGGGTCGGCGCATCTGGCGCACCTGCTGCCCGAGATCAAGGTGTACGAAGAGATCCGGGTATGGATGGCGAAGTGGGACGCCGAAGACCGCCAGTCCCGCGGGATCCCCGTACCGGAGGACATCCAGCGCCTGCTCGGCCAGCTGATTGCCACGTCAACAGTCTCGGGCGAGGTGATGGACATCTACGAGGCTGCCGGCATGCCCAAGCCTTCCCTCGAAGACCTCACTCCCGAGTTCATGGCGAAGACGCAGCAGGCGCGGAACCCGCAGCTCGCCATCGAGGCGCTGCGGAAACTCATCTCCGAGGAGGCCCTGCGGACGACGCGGAACAACGCCATCCGAGAGCGTGCGTTCTCGGAGCGGATCACGGAGCTGATGAACAAGTACACCAACCAGCAGCTGACCTCGGCGGAGGTCATTGCGGCCCTGGTGGAACTGGCCAAAGAAGTCTCGCAGGAGAAGAACCGCGGCAAGCAGTTTAACCCGGAGCTGAACCAGGATGAACTGGCCTTTTACGACGCCGTGTACCAAAACGCTTCAGCCGTGGATGTTCAGGGTGAAGGCGTCCTCGCGAATATCGCCCGTGACCTGGTCGCCGTGATGCGGCGCGATGTCCGCACGGACTGGACGGTCCGCGACGATGTCCGTGCCAAGCTCCGCTCCTCCATCAAACGGCTGCTCGTCAAGAACGGCTATCCGCCGGACAAGCAGCCTGCCGCGATCAAGCTCGTCATGGAGCAGATGGAATCCATGGCGCCGCGGTTTGCGGAGGCCCGGGCGGGGTAGGTTTCCCGTTCTTCTCATTTCATCCCTGGTGGTCCGGCAGTTGTGCCGGGCCACCGCCCTGTCCAGCTTCTCTTTTTCCTTCCGCGTCAACGATGACGTGCTGCCCGAAAGATGATCCACCGTGCTAGATAAAGAACTCCGTCAAAAACTTCAGCCGCTTCGAGACGATCTCGCTCGCGTGACCGATCCGGAGTACGACCTGAAGACGCCCGTGTACCGGCTGGCAAAAGAGCTGAACCGGTCAATCCAGTGGGTCATCCGTAAGACCGGTGGTGATTTTCGCGACATGGATGAGAGCTCCCGTCTCACATCCGCACAAGAATCAAGCGTGAGAACGGCGCATCAGAGGGAGGAGGCTCCTCGTCCTAAGAGACGCGAACCTGCCCCCGTAACGATCAAGGCACTCGCTTTAGAACTCGGAGTCCCGAGGCACGACGTGGCGGAGGAGGTCATCCGCCGTGGCGTCGCCAGGAAACATGCCAAGTCCTCTCTCCCTCTCACCTCCGAAGAAGTGGAGATCTTAACGAGTTTTTTCGCGGAACGGACCAAATCCCGTCAAAGGATACCCGTTGTCTACAGGCCCTCACCGGACGGAAAGATCTCTTTCGAAACCTACCAGCGGATTCCCGTCCGTATCCGTGAAGGACTTGTAAAGGCTGGTTTCCTCCCCTCCCTGAGCGAGATGGTCAGATACCCGGACCGTGAGTGGGGACAAATAATCAAGCACTTTCGCCAGGTTCGGGATCAACAGCAAGTTGCCCGGGACACGGTTTCGGGTCGAACCCCACCTATCCACCTGAAAACACACTCACGCTCCACACAGTCAAAGGCCCAGTCCTCCGTGGTCTCCGCCTCGGGCTCATCTACGTCGGCACCAAGCCGAGAGCCGTCCGCTCTCGGACGGCCACGAATCACGACAGCAACGGCAACAGCTCTGATTCCGCCAAAACCAGCCTCCGTGTTGCGGCTCCAGAATCAGGGTGTCACCGGACTTATCCGCAAGGAAATTGAGGGCGGCCTGCACACCGGGTCCGCGCCTGAGTCGGCCTTTCAATCTTTCAAAACCTCGATCGGGACCAATTCGACCGCAGTTGTCGGTCTCCAGCAAACGCTCAGAGAGTTTCATCCCAGCATGTACTCGAAGTTCTTTGACCAGTTCCGAGAAGCTCTCGAGCTGGATCGAAGGATTGCTCAGACCATGGGCCGGAGAAAGAACTACGGGACCACGAACCCGGAACATGCAAGGATCATAAATGAAGTATGTGAGTACAAGTATGGGATTTTCGCCTACGCTGACATTGGCGCCAAGCTTGGCCGGATCGCCCGCCTCGCGCCGTCCCCTTCAGCCAGGAACATCAAAAATGGCTTAGTAAAGTTGCGTCCCATGTATATGGGTGTGCTGACAGACATGAGCCATCATAGATTCGTGCTGTGGCGGGTCGGTAAGACCTGGGACCTGCTCGAAGTCCGGTTCGAGGATACCCTCGACTGGGTAGAGGGTTTGAAAGCCGGCGAGTACGTCCCCCTGACGACGCATCACATTCCCTTGGGAACCTACAAAAACCCGGTTTCCTCGGACCTGTCCAGACGTGACCAGGACATTGTGAAGTTCATGGTGGAAGTGGCCGGGAACTTGAGACAAGGTGTTCGCGGCGTGCGAGGGAAGAAGGCAACCTCCGGACTTCCCGCAATGGATACGACACGCGGCACACAGTCGCCCCTTTCCCCTCCACGGCAACTTGGATACCGGCCCGAGAGCACTTGGCTGGTCCCTATCACCATCACTGATGGGCAGGTCAACACCACTCTGGATGAGGATTTCTTCAGCTCCCCCGATGACAAGAAGCCCTCCGAGGTGCGCCCTTTCTACAGGCGCCCCAAAGGTTCAGCACCCAACGCTCCGCGGACGGAGTTTGTCAGCGGCCACATCCGAGGGGGACGAGGGGCTTTCGCCGATATGAAGCTGCTGCCGGTAGTCACTATCAGGAGGTAGGTGCCAGAACCTACGATTGCAGCTTCGATGTCCTCTGGGACGGCGCGCCGTCCCAGAGGAACAGATCTCAGCGGACCGAAGACCCTATCCCGGCCGGGTCCCACCGGATCATCGGTTCAGTCAGCAGCCGGACCTCCTGATGGTACTGGGAGTGCCCCCTGACGTTCGCGGAAACGTCTACGTTCTGGAGTTTTGCGTCAGCTGGCCGGAAGCCCACCTCGCCTGCGGCCCTCTCACCTGGCTGGGTCCCACGGTAAGCAAACTTCAAAACAGGGTCATTCGACGAGTGGTAGTTGTAAACGGCCTCGTCGACGATGGACGTCAGGCTGTGCCAGTCACTCTTTGCACCAATGGCTGCTCCCAGGAGGTGCATCGACTGGACACGCGGCCCACCCTTCTTGCTGGACAACGCCTGGGCCGCAACCACCATTGCCCGGGCCCCCAAGCTGTGCCCAATCAGGACGTAAGACTCGACCTCGGTTCGAGCCAAGAGGTCAGCGAGGATGACGCCGGTTTTCTCTGCACGGTTCTTCGCCATGTGCCAGGGATTCTTCGCGACATCGGCCGCGATCAGCGCTGGGGCAACCGGAGCCAGCCGTTTGGCGGCCACCTTGGCGGCTTTTGCTGCAGCCCCTCTCACCGCGGCCCCCGCGGCGGCTTTGCCCACGTTCGCACCTGCGAACAATGTAAGGTGCCGAAGTTCACGCGCACCCCAATGGACGCGGTATACGGGTGAATCCGGATAGCGGTCCGTCACGATATTCCGCCACTCGCCCCAACCGGTTTTGGTTTCGCTGAGGAAGCCGTTGCAGACAATGACCGGAACCCCGGTTCCATCCTGGAGCATTTCGATGTGAAAGGACTTGTCCTGCCGCACGTAGGCGTTCGCAATCGTGCCACCGAGAGCCGCACCCAGAGCTGCTCCGACCGCGGTGACCACAGCCGTTCCGCCGGCCACACCCAAACCGCCGGTCGCCACAGCACCACCGCCGAGCAGCGCCAGCCCGAAGTTTGTCGCCACAATGCCGCTGTAACCTCCGACAGCAGCTCCCACCGCACCTCCGAGTGCGGGTGCAGCGAGGAAGGCGAAAGGAGTGGCTGCTGCAACACCCGCGCCTGCAAGTCCCACCACCTTGACCGTTTTCGCCAAGTTGGGCTTTTCGTAACTCAGAAACTCCTCATAGTCATTGAGCGCACCCATCTTTCGATCGGCTTTCTCGAAACCAGGGATTTCGTGCCGGTGCTCGGCGCAGTAGCGCTGGACCCGAATCGCGCCCTCTTCCCGGACAGCCATGTTCGTACACATCACGGCCGCACAGGGAAGCGTCGGCGCCCCGCACCCGGTGCAGATATAGGCGGGCAGCTGTCCCACGGGCCGGTTGGCCTTGCGGTGCGCATGCTTGCCGAAGCAGGAGGAGCACCAACCTGTTCTCTCCTCCACTGTCAGGTCCTCGGCCAGTTCGGCGATCCATGCGGCGGCCTTCTTAAATCCTTTGGCCCGTTTCTCTGCTGCCTTCTGCTGATCTTCGTCGGGCAGGTTCACAGCGGCATGCCGGTTGAGGGCGTATGCCCAGGCGTTACTGATCAGCGACTGGTTTTCGCCAAGAATGCCCTGCCCGACTTCAGGCTCGGCGTCTGTGTGGCTGCCGGACAGGGTGAGCTTGTAACCCTTGGGAGAAACGACGTCGCACTGGATGCGACCCGTGTCGAGGACACGGAAGAGAACCTGAGATTTAGACATAGTGACGATCCTCTCAGATCCCACTGACAAACCGGTTTACTTTATGCGTACGTGTCACCGGCGGGCATGCCCCATCGACGCTTGGCAGTTCGGCATCTGCTAAGCCATCCTCAAGGCCGGAGGACCCGGGGGAAGGCGGCTTTAATAATCGCTGTGAGCCCTGCGAGCAGGGATTTTCGTTGCCGCCGTCCCGGGTTCTCCTGCCGGACCGCACAATGGCTGCCAGAGGAACGGAACACAAAAAGCACCCCGGCCCGAAGGCCGAGGTGCTTTTCAATGGTGGAGATGGGGGGAATTGAACCCCCGTCCGATGTCGTGTTGTCAGGGCTTCTCCGGGCGCAGTTCACGTCGGATTTTCTCGGCCCCAGCCATCATGTGAACAAGTGGCTGATCCGGGCCCAGCCGTCTAAAAGTCCCGAGCACTCCAACGGCGAGAGTGCTCAGCAGTGGCCCTCTAAATGACGCCAGGATCCGGGACGAGAGCATTCCCGGTCTGACGGACTATGCCCGCTGCTTAGGCAGCGAGAGCGAAGTCAGTGCGCTTAGAATCGGCACTTATTGGTTTGCAGAGAGCGTTTACGAGATAACCCTGCATCCTCGGCCCGCTTCACCTGTCGCGACTAACATCGTCGAAACCTGTCATCCCCGTATTCAGTTACCAAACTGATTTGTCCGGCTGCTACCAGCCGGATCGTTAACTATAGCGCATCTGCGCTGGAACGTCAGACCGGACGCCGGCGGCTATGCTCCGCGGTTCTTGGCACGCATTTCGCGCAGCGCCTCACGGTTGTCCTGCTTCTCCCGCAGGCTCTGCCGCTTGTCGTAATCCCGCTTACCGCGGGCGACGGCGATTTCAACCTTGGCGCGGCCGTCCAGGAAGTAGAGCTGCAGCGGAACGATCGTGAAGCCGGACTCGCGGATCTTCTGCGAGATCTTGTCCAGCTGCTCGCGGTGCAGCAGCAGCTTCCGCCGCCGGCGGGCGGAGTGGTTAGTCCAGCTGCCGTTGAGGTATTCCGGAATGTAGACAGCCTCAAGCCAGAGTTCATCGTTGTAGAACGTGGCGAACCCATCCACCAGGGAAGCGCGTCCCTCGCGCAGAGACTTCACCTCGGTGCCCATCAGCACCATCCCGGCCTCATAGGTGTCCAGGATTTCGTAGTTGTGCCGGGCCTTGCGGTTGGTGGCCACGACTTTTCGGCCACTTTCTTTGGGCACGGGTCAACTCTCCTTCATAGCTTTGCGTCTCGCGGTTCCTTCGTCTCCGGCACGTTCCCGGAGGCGAAACACCCATTCTAGGCCCTAGAGCAGTCCCATGGGATTTACCAGCTGCCCGTTGAGCATGGTCTCGAAGTGCAGGTGGCAGCCCGTGGAGTTTCCGGTAGTGCCGACGTAGCCGATCAGCTGTCCGGCATTGACCCACTGACCGGCAGAGACGATCCGGCTGCTCAGGTGGTAGTAGTTCGTTGCCAGGGCGCTGGTGCCGATCACGCCGTGGTTCAGCACGATCCGGTTGCCGGTGCCGATCATCTCGCCGCCGCCGGTGTCCGAGCGCCAGACCTCACCTGCAGCCGCTGCATACACGGGAGTGCCGCACTGGGCTCCGAAGTCGATGCCGGAGTGCAGGTAGCCGCCGGTGCCGGAGAAGTCGATGGTGCCTGCCGGCGTCGCACGCCAGCCGAATCCGGAAGTCAGCGGTGCGCTGACGGGGTAGCGCAGACCGAACGCCGACGGGTTGGTGGGCTGGATGGTCTGCGGCGGCGGCGCCGGCTGGTTGTTGCGCTCGGCTTCCTCAGCGGCCCGCCGGTTGGCTTCGGCGATCCGTGCTTCTTCGGCACGGCGTGCCTCTTCGAGGAGGATGCGCTGGCGTTCGGCGATCTCTGCCTGGACGGCTGCCTGCTCCGACTGGATCGAAGCGAGCTTCGCCTGGATCACGGGCTTCTTGGCTTCCAGCTCACCGTTGAGCGCTTCCGCGCTGGCGATGAGGTCGTCCACCTTCTCTTTCTCAGCGGCCGCTTCGTCGCGGGCTGCCTGCTCGGCACGCAGGGCTTCCTCAGCCTGTGCCTTGAGCGAGGAGATCTCTTCCTCCACTGCGGTAAGCCGCGCTTCGGAGTTCACATTCGTCGCTGCCTGCTGGGAGAGGCGTTCGACGGCGGCGTTCTGGCCGCGCAGCGCCTGCCCGGCCATGCCCATTGAGTCCGTCAGGCTGTCAGCGCCCTCGGCCCCAAACATCAGGGTGAGGCTGGAAGGCACTCCCCCGCTCTTGTACGCCTGGCTGGCGATCTGGCCGATGACTTTCTGCGTCTCGTCCAGCGCCTTCTGGTCTTCTTCGATCTGCGCAGCGATCTTGTTGCGGCTTTCCTGCGCCAGGGCCACGCGGTCGGTGAGCGCCCCGACCTTGGCGGATGCACTGCTGACCCGGCCTTCGGCGTCGGAGAGCACAGCCTGCGCCGCGGGCAGTTCTTCGTTCTGGTAAATGTTCAGCTGGGCCACGGTCCGGGCGATGTCTTCGTCCAGGTACTCGTATTCCTCCTGGACGCGCTGCTGCTCCGCTTCCAGGGCATTCTTGCGGTCGTTCAGCTCATCGGCCTGCGCGGGAGCATGGACGGAAGCAAAGGCAAGCACCAGCGCCAGGAGCAGCGCTGCCCCGGCTGCAGCCGTTTTCCGCACGCTGCCCAGCGGTGCAGCGGCCATTGCTGCAGCCCGCGGCCGGGAATCGCGGCGGTTATCCATTGACGAGACTATCCATGAAACGTTTCTGCTTTCGTTTGACCAGTGCCCACACTCTAGACCTTGATATAGCGCCTGAGTGTCAGCAGCGATGACACACCCGCAAGTAATGTACCCAAAATGAGCAGGATCGGGCTCAAAAGAAGTACTTCACGTGCGGATATGAACGCAGTTGCCGGATACTGGCGGGCCAGCATACCGATGAAGAAGTGTGCCACGGCCCAGAGGGTTCCGGAAGCGAGGACAGCGCCAATCAGCGCTGCGATCACGCCTTCGAGCACAAAGGGCAGCTGGATCACTGCCTTCGAGGCCCCGACCAGCCGCATAATGCCGGTTTCCCGGCGGCGGCTGAAGGCGGAAAGCCTGATGGTGGTGGCGATCAGCAGGATCGCGCAGACCAGCATGAGCACCGCGATGATGAGCGCCACGAGGGACGCAATGTTCATAAAGGAAAATACCTTTTCCAGCAGTTCACGCTGGTCACTGACCGATTCAACTCCGGGCATCGACGAGAACGCTTCGTTGATGACTTCGTATTTTTCCGGATCCACCAGGGAGACGCGGAAAGTTTCCGGCAGCTGATCAGCGGTGACGCTGTCCACGATCGGCGAATTGGCGAACTGTTCGCGGAAGTGGCCCAGGGCGGTTTCCTGGTCTTCGTAATGCACGGTGTCGATGTACTGCTCGAACTCCGCTGAGTTCAGCTTGGTTTCGATGGCGCTGCGCTGCTCGTCGGTGACGGAGCCTGAGGCGCAGGACGGCGATACGTCGTTGTCCACACAGAGGAACACTGCAACCTGGACGCGGTCATACCAGTAGCCCTTCATCTGGTTGATCTGCATCTGCAGAAGGCCTGCCGCGCCGACAAAGGTCAGCGACACGAAGGTCACCAGGATGACAGAGACAACCATGGAAAGGTTGCGGCGGATGCCGGAGCCAATCTCGCCGAGGACAAAAGCCATCCTCATTCCGAGACCTCCGATCCGGCGGAGCTGTTCTGTTTCGCCGCGGCGCCGGGGTTTTCTGCCTTGTCTGCGGGACGGCCTTCGGCGGCTGGAGCGGCTGGTGCGGCCGCACCGGATGCGGTTTCGGATCCGGGCGCGGCAGCGCCGGCACCGGCAGCCGGAACGACCGGCTGCATCGCCGTCGCCAGGTAGATGCCCTCACGTTCGTCGCGGACCACCTTGCCGTTGCGCAGTTCGATCACGCGCTTGCGCATGGCGTTGACGATGTCGTGGTCGTGGGTGGCCATCACCACGGTGGTGCCGTTCTGGTTGATCCGGTCCAGGACCTTCATGATGCCCATTGAGGTAGTGGGGTCCAGGTTGCCGGTCGGTTCATCGGCCAGCAGGATGCCGGGACGGTTCACGATCGCACGGGCAATGGCTACGCGCTGCTGCTCGCCGCCGGAAAGCTCGTGGGGCAGGCGGTTGTCCTTGCCCTCCAGGCCAACGGTCTTCAGGACCTCGGGAACCGAATCACGGATCACTGCACGGGAGCGGCCGATCACCTGCATGGCGAAGGCAACGTTGGCGAAAACGGTCTTGTTGGGCAGCAGGCGGAAGTCCTGGAAAACGACGCCGATGCCGCGGCGCAGGCGCGGAACGCGCCAGCTGGGAATCTTGGCCACGTTGGAACCCGCGACGTAGACGGTTCCCCGCGTCGCGTGCTCTTCCTTGAGCACCAGCCGGATAAGCGTGGACTTGCCCGAACCGGATGCACCCACCAGAAAGACGAATTCGCCGCGGTCCACGTCCAGGCTGACCGAGTTCAGGGCCGGCCGGGAATTCCTGTCGTAGACCTTGGTGACGTTGTCGAAAGTGATCATTGCTGTTTCATGCCCTTACGTAGCAGCCGGAACGGCAAGGGCCTTTGGCCTTGGGAGCAGGGAACCGGCCTTTCGACTATAGCCAGCGGATCCCGCTGCCGGGCAGAGCATCAAGTGGTGTGTCGCCGCCGGATGCCCGGCGGCGGCCCTTAGCCCGCTGGAGGTTCACCTGCCGGCAGCCGGACTGCCTGCTCCGCGAGCACCGCGGCCACAGTTGAAGCCCCGGGGTTGTCCATGACAACCGTGTAGTGGTTGGTGCCGGGCACGTCGGTGATCTCCAGGTCCGGGATCCGGTCCTGCCAGGAGCGGATGTACTCCTGCGAGTAGAGGCCCGGTTCCTCGTTCAGCAGCCCGCGCGGGGCACGGAGCAGGCGCACCGGATGGGCGAGCTCCCCCAGCGCCTGAAGCAGCGCGGTGCCGCGGTGCAGCTCGGCCGTGTCCTCAATCAGTGCCTGGGTGCACGTGGCGGCGCGGAACCCGGTGCCGTGGGGCTGCAGATCGTAGGCAAGGTAATCGCGCAGCAGGTCATTCCAGTGCCCCGCAAACGCCGGATGCGGAGCCCAGAACTGTTCGTAGTCAGCAAGAGAGGCGAACACCTGTTCCAGCCGTTCGGCGGCCGGACCCAGCACGGCCTGGATGATCTGCTCATCACTCAGTCCGGACGGAACGTCCAGGGGCAGTCCGCCGTCCACGAGTACCAGGGACTCCACCAGCGCCGGGTGCCGGTTGGCCAGCACCAGTGCCGCGAATGCGCCCATTGAATGGCCGACGACGACGGCGCGGGGCACGTCCAGTGCCTCCAGCACGGACGCGAGGTCATCGGCGTGGACCGGCATCCCGTAGGGTCCGGGCAGGGTGTTGCTCCGGCCCCGGCCGCGCAGGTCCGGGGCTATGAAGCGCACCTCCGGCAGGGCTGCGGCAACCATCCCCCAGGTCCGGTGCGAGGCCGTGACACCGTGGATGGCCAGGACTGTGGGCGCATCCGGGTCGGTGGGCCCCCAGATGCCGGTGTGCAGGGTACCGCCCCGGACGGGGACCGCAGTGCTCGTGTAGGTGCTCATCGCGCGCTCCACCCGCCGTCCATGGTGTAGGAAGCGCCGGTGACCATTCCAGCGCCCGGCCCGGCGAGCCACGCAGCAAGAGACGCGACTTCCTCGGGCTCGACCAGCCGCTTCACCACGGATTCGGTGAGCATGACCGAGGCGACCACTTCCTCTTCGGGAATCGAGTTGATGCGGGCCTGGTCCGCGATCTGCGCTTCAACCAGCGCTGTGCGCACATAGGCTGGATTGATGCAGTTGGAGGTGACGCCGTGTTCTCCACCCTCCAGCGCGGTGACCTTGCTGAGCCCTTCAAGGGCGTGCTTGGCACTGACGTACGCGCTCTTGAACGCAGAGGCGCGCAGGCCGTGGACGGAGGAAATGTTGATGATCCGGCCAAATCCCCGTTCGTACATCCCCGGCAGCGCTGCACGGATCAGCAGGAAAGGCGATTCGACCATCAGCCGGTGGATCAGCCGGAACGTCTCCGGGTCGAAGTCCTGGATCGGACTGATCCGCTGGATTCCGGCGTTGTTGATCAGGATGTCCGTGTCCAGGGACAGGTTTTCAAGCTCCCCCGTGTTGCTGAGGTCCACTTCCCATGCCGTTCCGCCGGTGGCAGCGGCCACCCGTTCCGCCGCTTCCCGGTTGACGTCCGCCACGGTCACCTTCGCGCCCAGGGCGGCGAAGGTGCGGGCACATGCCTCCCCGATGCCGGACCCGCCTCCGGTGACCAGCGCCGTCCTGCCTTCCAGGCCTGCCGGGAGAATTGCCTCAGTGCTCATGCTCCGCCTCCGTTTTCCGGCGCCTCGGGCGCCATGCCTCGTTCGATGAACCGCATCATTTCCTCAAATTCCGCTTCCGGGATTTCCGGCGCGGTGCCTCCGTCTGACCGGTCGGCGTGCCAAAGGACCCAGCGCATGCCGAGCATCTCGCCGATGCCCATCAGTGCCCACGCCACCGTGTCCACATCCATCGGACGGATCTCGCCGGCGTCACGGGCTGCCTTGAGGCCTTCCACATAGCCGTTGACGATCCGCGTGTAGTGCATGCGCAGGGCTCCGGGTGAAACAAACTCGGCCTGGCGGATGATCCGGTAGAGCGCGGGGTGCTCGGCGGTGAACCGGAAGAACGCCCGGAAGCCCGCCCGCTCCGCCTCGATCCGGTTGCCCGCGGCCTTGGCTGCCTCCGTCATGGCCTGGCGGACACGGCGGTTCAGGTCCTCCACCACCTCGTCGAAGATGGCCTGCTTGCCCTCGAAGTACAGGTAAAAGGTGCCCAGGCCAATCCCGGCCTGTTCCGTGATCTTCACAATCGAGGCGTCGTGGTAGCCCACCGATTCGAAGACCTGTTCGGCGGCTTCTAGCAGCCGGGCACGGGTCCTGGTGCCGCGGGCTGTCCTGGGTGTGGTGCTCATCTGGTGTCCTGCCGGTCGGGGGTTGCGGGTTGTTGTTTGCCGGATCGGGCGCGCAGCCGGGAGCGGGCCACTTTGTGCAGCGAAGTGCGCGGCAGTGAATCCACAAAGCACACGCGTGCGGGTACTTTGTAGCGGGCCAGCCTCGCGCTGCAGTGCTCCAGGATGTCCAGGGCATCCGGGGCAGTTCCGGGGCGGCGGACCACCCAGGCAACGCCGGTTTCGCCCCACCGCGGGTCCGGTTCACCGGCAACGGCGGCTTCCGCCACGGCCGGGTGTTCCAGCAGCACTGCTTCCACCTCCGCCGGAGAGACGTTCTCGCCGCCGGAGATGTAGATGTCCTTGAGCCGGTCGATCACGCGGAGGTACCCGTCGGCGTCGCGCTCCACCAGGTCTCCGGTGTGCAGCCATCCCCCTGCGAGCGCCGCAGCGGTCGCTTCCGGGTTACGGAAGTAGCCGGGAAAAACCCCGGGGCCGGAGACCAGCAGCTCCCCCGTTCCGGGCCCGTGCAGGTGCTCACCGGTCACCGGGTCGGCAACGGCAACGTCTACGTGCGGATACGGTTTGCCCGCCATGCCCACCCTGGCGCCGGCTTCCTCCTCCGGCAGGCACAGCACGTTGGGTCCGGCTTCGCTGAGCCCGTAGCCCTGGGCCAGGGCAACCCCGCGCGAGTGCCAGGTCCGCAGCAGCGGCGCCGGCATGGGCGCTCCGCCGACGACGGCGCGGCCCAGGCTGGAGAGGTCCGTCCGGTCAAAACGCGGATGGGAGGCGAGCATCAGGTAATGCGCGGGAACCCCCATCATGGTGGTGACCTTCCGGTCCTCTATCAGCGCCAGCACGCGTCCGGCGTCGAACGTCCGTTCCAGCACCACGGTGGCGCCGGTCCACCAGGCCAGCAGTGGCTGGATGTTCCAGCCCCCGGCGTGGAACTGGGGCAGCACCGCGAGCACCACGTCCCGGCTCCCGATTTCCGCTGTGCGGGAGAGGGACAGGTTGGTCCAGAAACAGTTCGAGTGGGTGAGCACCACGGCTTTGGGGTCCGCTTCAGTACCGGAGGTAAAGACCATCAGCAGCGGGTCATCATCCAGGACCCGGTCCCCGGGGCTGACGGGTTCCTCCAGCAGCCGCAGCGGGGCCGGCGGTCTGGCTTCCACTCCGGTGCGGCCCAGGGCGGCCGACTGCGGAGGAACGGCAAGGCGCGCGGCCGCCTCCATGGCCACTGCGGAGAATTCATCCTCGACCAGCAGCAGAGCCGGGTCCGCGAGCGCGAGCTGCTCAGCGAGTTCACGGGCCGAAAGCCGCCAGGACAACGGGACAAGGACCAGCCCTGCCTTGGCACAGGCGAAGAAGGCAACTACGTGGTCGGCACTGTTGCCGGTGACAGTGGCGATCCGGTCACCCCGCCGGTAGCCGGCATCCTTCAGCGCGCGGGCGAGAGCTGCGGCCCGATTCTCCAGGTCCCGGTAGCTCAGCGGCACACCGCGGTCATCGATCGCGGTGCGGTCCGGGGTGGACAGTGCGCGGTCGGCCGTCCAGCGGCCCAGGGTATGCAGGGAACTCATCCGGCTTCCTCCAGGATCTGCTGCGGCCGGCGGGCAGCTTCTCGGCTGCGCAGCCGTGCGGCAGCTCCTGCCAGTCCGCCTGGCAGGAACAGCACCACCAGGATGAACAGCGTACCGAGGATAAAAAGCGGTTCCGAGAGGGGGATCTGCAGGATCCGCGGCAGTCCGGCAATGGCATCAGAGTTGGCGAGTGCCGTCAGACGCTGGTCCAGCAGGGTGTAGACCACCCCGCCCAGCACGGCGCCCCACCGGGATCCCACCCCACCCAGGACCACCATCACCAGCAGGGTGATGGTGAAGTCCGAAGACACTGCCCGCGGTACCGCACCGGACTGCAGCAGCAGGTACGTCATGCCCACTACCCCGGCCAGGGTGCCCGCCACTACAAAGATGAGCAGCTTAGCCAGGTAGGGCTGCAGGCCCAGCACCCGGACACGCATCTCGTTCTCGCGTACGGCAGCAGCCACGTGCCCTGCCCGGCTGCGCTGGATCCAGGCCGTTACGAGGAACACGGCCACCAGGGCGGCGAGCGCCAGCCAGTACAGGTTCCGGGTGTTGGCCACGCCCACCAGGAAGGACGGCACATGCTCGGTGGCCAGGCTCAGGCCTTCCTCTCCCCCGGTGGCGCCGTCCGGGTTGCGCCTCACCATCACGGACCCCGCCTGGGCGAAGGCGAGGGTCACCATGGCGAACGGGATGCCGGTGACCCGCAGTGCGACGGCGCCGGTCAGGTTGGCCAGCACAATCACCACCACCAGGGTCAGGGCCATGGCCGGCAGCAGGGGCAGCCCGGTCCGGTCCAGGATGATCGCCAGACCGTACACACCGGCACCGAAGTACAGGGCGTGCCCGAAGGAGAGCATGCCTGCCACCCCGAGCAGCAGGTGGTAGGTCAGCGCTGCGGCAGCCATCAGCATGCACAGGGCCATCAGCTGCAGAGAGCCCGGCGTGTAGGTGGGGCCGGGCAGCAGCCCGGGCAGTGAAAGGTTGAAAAGCGGCAGCACGGCAAGGATCAGCACTCCGGCAGCGCCGGCTGCCCAGGCGGCGGGCCGGCGTCGTGCCTTGCCTGCAGGCTGTGCCGCGGGCGGGTTCTTGGTGTCCTCCCGGACCTGGGCCGTGCTCATGCCGTTACCGCCTTTCCCATCAGTCCTGCCGGTCTGGCCAGCAGCACCGCGGCGAGGAGCAGGACCACCACAAAGTCCCCCACACCCCAGTAGAAGTTTGCGAACTGCTGCAGGATCCCCACTGCCACGGAGGCCAGTGCTGCGCCGGTGAGTGATCCGAGGCCGCCGATCACCGTGACGATGAACGCGAAGATCAGCAGTGAACCTCCCAGCAGCGGTGACACGTAGCCGAAGTAGTGGCTGGCCAGCACACCGCCCATACCCGCGGCGGCCCCGCCGATGGTGAAGACCAGGGTGAAGGCCTTGCGTACGTCGATGCCCAGGGCGGTAACCATGGACCGGTTTTCTACGCCGGCCCGGATGATCATGCCGTAGCGCGTCCTCTTCAGGAACAGCAGCAGCCCGCCGAGGACCAGTGCTGCGGCCAGGATGGCGACGAACCGGTCATTCGGGATCCGGGCCCCGAACAGGTCCGTGGTTTCCTTCAGCCAGGCGGGGCCGGCGATGAAGGACGGATCGGTGCCCCAGATACCTTCGAACAGGGCCACCGAGGCCAGGGAGAGGCCCACCGTCACGAGGACCTGTTCAATGTGGCGCTGGTAGAGCGGGCGGATGAGGATCCGTTCAGTCAGGGCGGCAAACACCGCGCCGGTGGCGGCTCCGACGGCCAGGGAGATGAAGAAGACTCCCCAGCCCCCGGCACCGAGTGCCTGCGCCGCCTGCCAGCCAATGAACGCGCCGAGGGTCAGGAAGGAGCCGTGGGCGAAGTTCAGCACGCCCATGAGTCCGTAGATCAGGGACAGCCCGGAGGCGACCAGGAAGTACAGTGCGCCCAGGCCCAGGCCGGTGACGGTGAGCAGGATGATGGTGCTCATGCCTCAGGCTCCTTTCGGCGCGGCCGTGCCGGCGGGGTTGGGGGTCTCCGCCGCGGTGCCGGTGTGAACGCCCAGCAGCCGGTGGTTCAGATCCGTGTCATCAAGGAACTCCCCGGCGTCCATGCCCGTCAGCGCCACCTTTCCGCCGGAGAGCACGGTGACGGTGGAGGCGAGCTGGCGTACTACGGTCAGGTTCTGTTCCACCAGCAGGATCGGCACGGTGCGTGCGGCTTCGGCCAGGGCCTCGCCGACCTCCTGCACGATCTTCGGTGCCAGTCCCTTGGTGGGCTCATCCACCAGGAGCACCTTGTTGGTGTTCAGCAGCGCACGGGCCAGGGAGACCATTTGCTGCTGCCCGCCGCTCAGCGTGCCTGCCATCTGGGCGGAGCGCTTGACCAGATCCGGGAAGAGGTCTTCGACGAGCTGGCGGCGGGGGTGTTCGTCCCGCTCGGCGAGCCGCAGGTTCTCCGCGACCGTGAGCCGGGAGAAGACTTCCCGGTCCTCCGGCACGTAGCCCACGCCGCGGGCGATGATCCGGTGCGTTTCGGCTCCGTCGATGCGCTCGCCGTCGAGCTCTACCCCGCCGGTCCGGGAGATCAGTCCGATGATCGCTTTGATGGTACTGGTCTTGCCCACGCCGTTGCGGCCGAGCAGTGCGGTGACGCCGGAGGCCGGGACCTCGAAGCTGACGTCTTCGACGACCTGCTGGCCGCCGATGGAGGCGGAAAGATTCTGCACCCGCAGGATGGGTGCGGCGGCAGTGTTCATCAGACAGGTTCTCCCAGGTAGGCGCTTTGGACCAGCGGATTGGCCATGACGGCGTCGGGGGTATCGACGGCAAGCAGGCTGCCGTGGTGCATCACTGCAACCCGGTCCACCAGGCCCAGGACCACTTCCATGTGGTGCTCCACCATCAGCACGGTGCGTCCGGACTCCCGGTGCATCCGGCGGATGACTTCGGAAAGCCCGGCGACGTCTCCCGAGCCGACCCCGGCCATGGGTTCGTCGAGCAGGATCACTGCCGGATCCGCAGCCAGCAGCATCGCGATTTCAACCTTGCGCTTGTCTCCGTGGGACAGGCCGCCGGCTCCGGCCGCCGCCTTCGCGCCCAGGCCAACCTCCTCGATCCGCTCGGCGGCGATCCGGGTGGCCTCGTCTCCGCTGCGCGGGAAGCGCAGCAGCGAGAGGCTGCCGCCCAGTTTGGCTTGGGCGGCCAGCCGCACGTTTTCGAGCACACTCAGCTGCGGGAACAGGCTGGAGGTCTGGAACGTCCGGCCCAGCCCGGCGGCCGCCCTCCGGTGCACCGCCAGCCGCCCGACGTCGTTCCCCGAGACTGCCACGGTCCCCTCGGTGGGGCGCAGCAGTCCGGAGATGACGTTGAACAGGGTGGTCTTGCCGGCGCCGTTCGGTCCGATCACACCGATCATTTCGCCGCTGCGGACAGAGAGGTGGACGTCTTCCAGGATGCGGGCCCCGCCAATGCTGAGCCCGACGCCGGTGAGTTCCAGGGCGATGCGTGTGTCCATGGAGTCCACGGCTTACTTTGCCGCTTCCGGCGGAGCAACGGAATCCGCGGCAACCGTTTCAACGAGGGTGGGAACCCAGGTGCCGCCCTGGTCATTGAGGGTGACCTGGTACATGTCCTGAAGCAGGGCGTGGTCGGAAGCACGGACGGTGGTGGTGCCCTTCGGCCCCTCGAAGCTCCAGCCCTCCAGTGCGGAGACCATCGCATCGACGTCGCTGCCGCCTTCCCGGACAGCCTGGACAATCATCTGCCCGGCCACAAAACCGTCCGGGGTGAACAGGTCGGCCTGCTTTCCGGCTGCTTCCACGGACTCGATCATGGCCTTCTCCACCTCGTTGTCCCCGGCGCCCGGGAAGTAGTGGTTCAGGAAGGAGATCTTGGTGCCGGCAGCGCCGTAGGCCCCGAAGGTGGCGGCGTCGCCCAGCCCGGTGACGATTGGTGCGGCGTCAAAAGCCCCCTGCTGGTCCAGTGCCTGCCACATGGAACCCGATGATGCTCCGGCCCAGGCCACAAAGGCCATGTCCGGTGCGGCGTCGATCAGCTGCCGGGCGAACGGGGTGAACTCGGTGGCGTCCTCGGGGACCAGGACGCTGGAGACCTCTGCGCCTTCAGCGCCGAGGACAGCCTTCACAGCGGCGAGGTTTCCCTGGCCGAAGGCGTTGTCCTGCGCAAAGACCACTACCTTCTTTCCGGACAGGTCGTCCACGAAGGATCCAGCCGTGGCCACGTCCTGCAGGGACTGGCGGCCGGAACGGAAGGTGTACTTGTTGATGCCCTGGATGGCGTCCGTTGCCGCGGGACCGGAAATGTAGAGGACCTGGTTCTGCTCGGCCTGTTCGGCCAGCTTCAGTGCGATGCCGGAGACCACGGTGCCGGCCAGGATCTTGTAGTCCTGCCCAATCAGGTCCTTGGCAACGGTGACTGCCTTGTCCGGGTCTCCGCCGTCGTCGTGGTAGGTGATGTTCAGCTCAGTGTCCCCGACCTTGCCGGTGCCGTCGGTGGCGTAGTCAATGCCTGCCTGCAGACCCTCGTAGTAGGCCTCGCCGTAGGCTGCCAGGGCCCCGGTCTTGGAATAAACGATTCCGACGTCGACGCTCGACGGCGCCTCGCCGTCGGCCGGTGCGGTGCCGGAATCCGCGGCAGGGGCGCAGGCGGACAATGCCAGTCCGGCAGTTAGTGCCGAAGCGAGGAGGAACTTCTTTGTTGCCTTCACGGTGGTGTGCCTTTCAGTGCGGTGGCTGCAGTGGATGCATTTGGTGCCGGCCGGGCCGGGGTTTTGGAGCACTAACCTGAAAGGCGATTCAGGTTACGGAAAATGTATGGCACAGATCACACCGGCGTCAATGGCTAACCCGTTCCGGCCGGTGAATTCCCGGCGGGGGCAGCACCGGCGCGGTTAGGATGCCGAATATAATGGCCGATTGTGCCCCCACTCTCTTTGAACGCCCCGGCGTTCGGCCCCGCCAGGGCCAGCCGCTCAGCACGGCTTCCGTCTGACACCGCTCCGGCGCGCCACCGCCCGGACATCCAAGGGCTGCGTGCCCTCGCCGTCGGACTCGTGGTCTGGTATCACATCTGGCCGCAGACCCTGCCGGGCGGCTTTGTTGGCGTTGATGTCTTCTTTGTCATTTCCGGATACCTGATCGTGGGGTCGCTGGCACGCGAAGCCATGTCCACGGGGTCGCTGAAACTTGCCAAGTTCTACACCCGGCGCATCAAGCGCCTGCTGCCGGCTGCCGCAACCGTCCTTTTGGCGACCCTCGCGGCCACCGTGCTGCTGTTCCCGCAGGGACGCTGGCAGGGCGTTGCGCGGGACATCGCGGCCTCGGGGCTGAACATCCAGAACTGGAACCAGGCATTCTCAACAACCAGCTACGAGGGCGCAACAGCATCCGTGTCCCCGCTGCAGCACTTCTGGTCCCTTGCGGTGGAAGAACAGTTCTACCTGTTCATTCCGCTGCTGATCCTCATCTGTGCCGCTGCTTCCCGGGGCCGCAGGCCCGGCCGTACGCTGCTGCTTGCCGTGCTTACCGCCGTCGCGCTGGCCTCTTTGGTCCACTCCGTACTCTTCTCCGCCTCGAACCCGGACCTGGCCTATTTCTTCACCACCACACGGATCTGGGAACTTGCCCTCGGCGGCATGCTGGCAGTCGCCCTTCCGCAGCTGCGTTCCGGCTCTCTCCTACCGGTGCTGCTGGGCTGGCTGGGGCTGGCAATGGTGCTGGCTTCCGCCGTACTGTTCTCCACTGCCATGGACTTCCCGGGTTATGCCGCGCTGCTGCCGGTGCTGGGAACCATGGCCCTGCTGCTGGCCGGCAGTTCGGTCAAGGAATCCGGTTTTGGGTCCGTGTCCCGCTGGCAGGCACTGCGTCCGGTCACGTATCTGGGAGACATCTCCTATTCGCTGTACCTCTGGCACTGGCCGGTGATCGTCTTCTCGGTCTACGTGCTGGGGCCGAATCCGGGCTGGCTCCACGGAGGAGCTGTCATCGTGCTCAGTGTGGCGCTGGCAGCACTCTCCACCCGGTTCATAGAGGAACCGTTCCGCAGGTTTGAACCGAAACCGCGCCGCGGCGGGCGCCGCCGGGCTGCGGCGGGCGCGTACCGCCCGATTTTCGCCCTGGGTGCCGTTCTGACCCTGGTTCCCATAGCCGCCGCGGCTGCCCCCTACCTGGTCGTGGAGCAGAAGACCCGGGCTCTCAGCCAGGAACTTGATCTGGCAGCCTATCCGGGTGCCGGTGCCGTGCACGCCAACGCACCCGTACCCGAAATGCCGGTGCGGCCTGACCCGGCGGTGGCGGTTTCAGACCAGCCCGACGGCGTCGAAGCGTGCCTGACGGCCTGGGATCCCCGGACTATGGACCTGGAAGACTGCGTTGCAGGCGACACGGGCAGTTCCCGGAGCATAGTGCTGGTTGGTGATTCGCATGCTGCCCAGTACATGGGTTCCGTGGACCTCCTCGCCCGGGAAAGCGGGTACCGGCTGTATGTGCTGGCACGAAACGGCTGCCCGTTCAGCCTGGAACCGCTTCACTCGGGCACAGTAATCCACCGGACCTGCGTAGGAATCAACACTCAGACGCTCCAGCAGATCATTGATCTGGACCCGTCGTTCGTGCTGACGGCGTCGCTCACCCCTGCCGGATACGCGGATGCCCTGGACTGGGGCTGGGACAGCCCGGAGCAGGCGAAGCTGGGGTATGCCAATGCCCTGGCCCCGCTGCGGGACGCCGGGCTTTCGGTTGCGGTCCTCAGCGACGTGCCCTATCCGCCGTTCAACGTTCCCGAATGCGTCTCCGGCAGTGATGACCCCGCGGACTGCGCCTTCCCCGCCCCCAGAGAGGCGGCACCGCTGACCCAGTCCGCGCAGGAACTCGACGGCGTAAAGCTGGTGGACTTCCGCGGCTACTTCTGCCCGGAGGGGCAGTGCCAGGCCGTGCTGGGAAATGTGCTGGTGTACCGGGACAACCACATCACCGATTCCTTCGCCAAAACCCTTGCGCTGCCGCTGCGGGACAGCCTGGGAATCTGACACCTGCCGGTCCGGCGCCGCCTACTTGCGCGCGGAAACGCTGCCGTTGGCGCGCCAGCGGATGCCGGCGTCAATGAAGTCGTCGATCTCGCCGTCGAACACTGCCGAGGTGTTGCCCACTTCGTGCTCCGTCCGCAGGTCCTTGACCATCTGGTACGGGTTGAGCACGTAGGAACGCATCTGATCACCCCAGGACGCCTTCACGTCTCCGGCGAAGGCCTTCTTCTCGGCGTCTTCCTGTTCCTTCTTGAGCAGCAGCAGGCGCGACTGGAGCACGCGCATGGCAGCTGCACGGTTCTGGAGCTGCGACTTCTCGTTCTGCATGGAGACCACAGTGCCGGTGGGGATGTGGGTCAGCCGGACTGCGGAGTCCGTGGTGTTCACGGACTGGCCGCCGGGGCCGGAGGAGCGGAACACGTCCACGCGGATCTCGTTGTCCGGAATGTCGATGTGGTCAGTAGCTTCAATCAGCGGAATGACTTCGACGGCGGCGAAGGACGTCTGGCGCCGGCCCTGGTTGTCGAACGGGCTGATGCGCACCAGCCGGTGCGTGCCGGCTTCCACCACGAGGGTGCCGAAGGCGTAGGGCGCCTTGACCTCAAACGTGGCTGACTTCAGGCCGGCTTCTTCGGCGTAGGACGTGTCCAGGACCTGGGTCGGGTAACCGTGCCGCTCGGCCCAGCGCAGGTACATCCGCAGCAGCATTTCCGCGAAGTCCGCGGCGTCCACGCCGCCGGCACCGGAGCGGATGGTTACTACGGCTTCACGCTCGTCGTACTCGCCGGAGAGCAGCGTCACGACTTCCAGCTCCGACAGCGCCTTGCGCAGTGACTCCAGCTCAGTGACGGCCTCTGCTTTGCTGTCGGCGTCGGATTCGTCCTGCGCCAGTTCCACGAGGACCTCGAGGTCGTCGATCCGGGCTTCGAGTCTCTGCAGCCGTTCCAGGGCGCTCTGCTTATGCGAGAGCCTGGAGGTGATCTTCTGCGCAGCGTCCGGATCGTCCCACAGATTGGGCTCCCCCGCCATCTCGCTGAGTTCAGCGATGTCCTCCTTCATCGCAGCGACGTCTGAGACGTCCTCGATGGAGGCAAACGTTGAGCGGAGAGCGCGGATTTCTGCGGGAAAATCAATTTCAGCCATGGTGATTACAGACTACGCCATGCCCCGGTTTCCCGGCTCGGACCGCCCCGCTCCAGCGACACAGTGCACCGGCGGCACACCGGCAGATAGGCACGGGGATGTCAGGGCCCGGGAGTACATTGGTGCTGTCCGATCCGGAAAGGAGCTTCGAGAATTCAATGAACGCTTCCCCCTCCCCCATCCGCCATCCTGAGCGCGGACACAGCTACAGCCGCGAGGAGCTCGAGGAGCTGGCAGAGCAGGGTGATCCCTGGGCCCTTGGAAAACTGGACGACTGGGACCAGTACGACGCCGCCGACTACACGGGTTCACTCCGCGACCGCTGCCCCGACCCGGACTGCGATCTCTACGGTGAGCGGGTCACCCTTTGCTACGCCGACGACGGCACGCTGCTTGAGGTGGACCACGGCGGCTGGGCGCACTACCCTCCGCTGAAGCAGGCCAGGGCCTCCTAGGAAACCTGCTGAACCGGGGCCGGCGTGCCGGCTCCCGCGCTCCGGCCCTGGACGGGGCCCGGAGCTTCGTCCGGGACTGTGGCAGCGGTCATGTACCGGTACGCCAGGAACCCGGCCAGGGCAGCTGCTGCAGCATAGATCAGCGTCAGTCCCAGCCAGGACAGCGGAGGCTGCCACTCGGGCGAGAGCAGGAAACGTCCCCAGTTCGGCTCGCCGATCATGCCGACGGCGTACCGCCGCAGCACAAACATAAAGCTGAAGACGTGGGCCAGCACCACAAAGCCGGTCAGGAGCCGCAGCACGCTCCGGGTCCGGGGAGAGCTGCGCAGCACCAGGGACTGGCTGACAACTCCGCAGCACAGCAGCAGGACGACCACCAATGCCAGGACGTAGCGGCCCTGCCAAATCCAGCCCAGTTCGTTGATGACCTGTGCCTGCATGACCGGCGGAAGGGCCACGAGCCCGGCCGCAAGCAGGGTCACCGCAGCACGGTTTCCCCATCCGCGTGCGGTCAGGCCAAGGACCAGCAGCAGTGCCATCAGGGAATACCAGAGGATATAGACGGCCATCGGCAGGTCCGTGTCCAGCCATCCCATCCGGCCAACGTAGCCCGTGGCATAGTCCAGGGTGCTCTCGAACATGATGATGGCCGCGTCGGACTTACTCAGCTCCACGCCGGTGCCGGTGAGGCTTTCGAAGCTGTTAGCCACCGCGAACCAGGCAAGGCTGAGCCCGCAGCCCAGGCCCACCAGTGCCGTCATGGCAAGGCCAAGACCGTCCTTGAACACCTTCAGAAGCGGCCGCCATCCGTAGATGCACAGCGCTGCAGCGGCGGCCAGGGCCATCCAGAGCAGGGACAGCGGCCGGGTGTTGGCCAGGACGAGCCCGGAGAGACCCACGAAGACCATGTTGCTCCGGACCTGCTTCAGTGTGTTGCTGCCGAGGACCGCGCAGAGGTTGAGGAAAAAGGCTGCGGCGGCGGCTATTTCCAAGGCATTGGGATTGATGGAGCCCGTCAGGTACAGGACCATCGGTGTGGTGGAAACGGCTGCGGCCGCGAAGGGCCACAGCGGACGCTTGAACTTGGCGGCTGCAGCGAACGTCATGGCGAAGAACACGGAGCAGAACAGTGCGCTGGCAATCCGCATTCCGTAAATCGCCGGAGCTCCGCTGAGGAAGAGGGAGGGCAGACCGGTTACAAAGTAGTAGAGCGGGTTGTAATTGCCTGCCGTGGTTTCAGCGGACACCAGCGCAGTGTCCTCCCCGACGCCCGGGGCGCATGCCGCGGAAATCTGCTTCTGATGCTTATAGCAGGTCTGGTCATGCGTGGCTGCGATGTATCCGGGCACGGTCACGGTCATTGCTGAGCCCTGCTCCCCGTCCGTCTCACCGAGAAGTTCACCGCGCGCAACGGCGGCCGCCTTGATTGTGTGCGCGGGTTCGTCCGGCACCGACATCAGCGGAGATGCCAGAGACCACAGGATGGACAGCGCGAAGACCACAAAAAAGGAAGTGGTGAGCATACGCCGGGCACCGCCCGCATCCGGCGCGCCAAGCCTGCGGTTCCGCCGCCCCTGCGGGCGGTCTTCGTCAGTCTGTTCCAAAACCGTCATCAACAATTCCTGGTCGCCGGGCGTTCAAACATCGACAACCAGTCTACGTGTGCGCTGTGGACGCCGAGACCGCGCGGGCTGGCCCGGATAGCAGAATCGTCAGCGCGTCAGCCGCGCCCGCGCGTCGGATTCCGCGCTGATGCGGACGCCGTCCGGCACCAGGAAATTAACGATCGGCGGATGAACCACCGCGGTCAGCACCACCCGGGCCGTGCGTCCATCCGGGGTGCCCGTCTCCGCCGCAATCTGCAGGGACTCAATCCGTTCTCCAGCCCCGCTCTCCGCTAGATACCGCTGCACTTCCGCCGTGACCCTGGAGGACTCCAGGACGGCTGCGGGAGTATCTCCCCCGGAACCCTGAACCTGCGAAAGCGAGAACGTATCTGCTGCGGCGAGCGCTGCGCCGTCGGCTGCTGAGAGGAGTTTCTTGTGTCCCAGATAAACGGAGGAAGCCGCGGCGATGACCGTGATGAGCAGCAGTGCCAGCAGGACGTAGCCGATGATTAGGACCCCCACCTGGCCGGCTTCGCTGCTGTCCCCTGTTTGCTTCGGGTTCCAGCCTGCAGTCCGGCTCATCCGTATCGCTCCACGGTCTGCATCGATGTTGCATCCACGCGCACCGGTGCCAGGTTCAGCCCCGGTACGGAACCTACCACCGGCAGCGGAACGTTCATCGCAGCGGTGACGGTCACGGTTGAACCGGGCATACCGCACTCCGGGCTGCAGGAAACACTGAGTTCAAGGGTCCCGGGATCAAACCCGAAATCTGTCAGAGCCAGCTCGGCCGCGGCAGTCGCCTGCTCGCCGGGTGCTCCTCCCTGCCCGGCGGATGCATACACCTTGGCTGCGTGGTCAGCGGCGCCTACAACGGCATATGCGGCACCCTGGACCTGGCCGGCCGTGATGATCAGATAGAGCAGCGGAACAAGCAGCAGCACGCCAAGGAAGACAAACTCCACCGCAGCGCTGCCTTCTTCCCCGCCAGGGAGTAAGGTTTTGGGAGTCTTATTCGGGCCAGTATGCATGCCCGGTCACCTCCATTCCTCCCTGCGGGCCGATCAGGCCGATGACCGGCAGCGGCGCGCGGACTGTCACCTTGAGCATGGAGCTGCCCGCTTGGGACGTCCGGTCATGGCTGATGTCCTGGGCGAACCCGGCATTCAGGCTCCCGGATATGAGCTGTCTTGTCCGCTCCACGCCGTCCTCCGGGTTCCGGTCTGCGAGCGTCCCATAGCGCGCGCCTGAGGAAGCAGCATCAATCAGGGTGTTCCGCACGTGCAGCACAACCGCCAGCTGAATCACCGCCAGTACCAGGATGGTGAGCAGCGCCCCGACCAGGACAAAGTCGACGACGGCTGACCCCTCGTCGCCGGGGCCCGGTGCCCGGCGGCTACTGCCGGACCTGGGCGATCGCAGACTCAAAAAGAGATACCAGCGCGGGCCGCGCAATTGTGAGGATCGCGGCGACGAGGACAGCGGACATGAGGGTGATCATCACCCATCCCGGTACGTCTCCGCGCTCGCGGTCAGCCTCCGGAAGCAAAGCCGCACGCAGCCTGATGGTGAGGCTGACCGCCAGCAGGGCGGGCAGGTTACGGAGGACGATTCGGGTTTTCATTGGGGTTCCTTTCCTTGTGGGGAAGTGATTCCTTGCGGTTGAGCAGCCCTCACAGGCCGATCCTGAGCAGCGACAGTCCCGGGAAGATGGCGAAGAGGACGGTGAGCGGCAAAACACCGAATACCAGCGGGACCATCATGGCGATCTCTTTCTTTCCTGCTTCTTCCATAAGCTCGCGCTTGGCGAGGTCACGCACGTCCTGGGCCTGGGCCCTCAGCACGTCAGCGAGCGGAGTGCCCCGTTCGATGGCCACCGAGATTCCGTCCACGAACCGGGACAGCGGCGCCAGCTGAGTGCGTTTTGACAGGTTGCCCAGCGCGGTTAGCAGCGGTACGCCCGACCGCGTCTCGGCGAGCGCACGGCCGAACTCGCCGGCAAGCTCGCCGCGCGATGTCCGGGCAACTCGTTCAAGGGCTCCCCCGGCGCTTTCTCCGGCACCGACTGCCAGCGCCATCATCTCCGCCAGACTGGGAAATTCCGCGAGCATAAGTGCTTCCCTCCGGGATACTTCCCGGGTCAGCAGGTAGTCGCGCAGCAGGTAACCGAACAGCCCGGCAGCCAAAGACAGCACCGCCACCGCAGGAACCGAGATCTGCCCCCGGGCTGCCAGCCACACGGCACCAGCACCGCCGGCCAGCAGCCCTCCGCCCGCGAAAACCAGCTGGCTGGACCGGAACTCAAGCACGGTCATGCGGTTGCCTGCCCGGTCAAGTCTTTTCTGCAGTGCCGAAGCGGCCGGGTTCAGCCTTTCCAGCTTGGCAACCATGTCCGTGAGGATAGGGCGGAACACTCGTTCCAGCGGCCCAAACGGCGTCACGTCCGCTGACACAAGCAGCCTTGACCCCGGGGTGGCTGAACGCAGCTGCGGCGCGATGCGGTCGGTGAAGGACTGGGGACGGAGGAAAGGGAGCCGGACGACGGCCAGCCACAGTCCCACTCCCAGGCCTGCTCCTGCCAGGAGGGCCGCCGGCCATACGCCGGTCACCGCAGGACCCGCTTTTCCGCAGGCAGTGCGCCGATGCGGAGCATCAGCCGGTAGCAGCCCACTGAAATCAGCATGCCTGCGGCAAGGACCACGGCACCGGCCGGTGTGTTGTACGCATTCACAGCCTCCGGTGTGGATGCCATCAGCACCAACACGATCCAGGGGGCGGTAACCGCCAGGCGCGCAGCATTGATGGTCCACGACTGCCGGGCCAAGAGTTCGCTCCGGGTACGCGCGCTCTCCCGGAGGAACTCCGCCAGTGTTCCAAGTAGGCGGCCCAGGTCTGAACCGCCCACCTGCCGGGTCAGCCGCAGGGACTCTACAATCCGGTCGCCCACCGGATCGGAGAGCCGTTCCTTCAGACTGTCCAGCGCTCCGTCGAATGAGCCTCCGGAGCGGTAATCGGCGCCGAATTCACGAAAGGGAGAGCGCAGTTCGGCAGGTCCGTTGTCCCCAAGCTGGATCAATGCCTCGGGCAGCGACATTCCTGCGCGGATAGCTGAGCGCAGATGATCCACCGCGTCGGGCCACAGCTCCAGAAGCGAAGCGCTTCGCCTGCGTGCCTGCCACCGCACCGCACTGACCGGAACGGCGCAGGCAAACAAACCAAAACACCCTGCGATGGGCAGGGATGCCGTGAGCACCCAGACGGTGAGCAGCACCAGCATTCCGAGCAGGGCACTGCTCAGCACCAGTCCTGCCGGCGTCACGCGGCTGATGCCGGATGCCCTCAGCAGCTCTTCGATCCGTCCGGGACGGCGCACCTTGGCCGGACGTTCCGGAAGGACCCAGCAGGACCACCAGATCAGGAACAGGCCAATGCCGAGGGCCAGACCGGCGGCGGCGGTCATGCTGCCGGTTCCAGGAGCTCGGCGAGGTTCATTCCCGCGCGGGCGAATTTGTCCGGTGACGGAAGGGACGACGGCGAGGCTTCGAGCCGTCCGTTCTCACGCTGGAACACCAGCGTCGACTCGATGACTCCGTTCTCCACCCTCCTGCCCAGGGCGAGGATCTCCGCGACTTCCCGCCGCCCGGCGGGGGTCCGAACACAATGAACCACCAGATCTATGCAGGAGGCCACGGTCGGCACCACGAAGGCACTGGAAATGTTCGCTCCAGCGAGCAGCGGGAGCGTGGAGATCTTCGTAACGGCGTCGTGCGCGCTGTTCGCGTGGACCGTGCACATCCCGGGAAGACCTGAGTTAAGCGCAATCAGCATGTCCAGGCTTTCCGCTTCCCGCACCTCACCGACGATCAGCCGGTCCGGGCGCATTCGCAGCGCCTCCTTGACCAGGCGCCGCAGCGGGATCTCCCCTGTCCCCTCCAGATTCGGCTGGCGGCACTGCAGGCCTACTACGTCACGAAGGGGAAGCTGCAGTTCAAAGATCTCTTCCACGGTGACCACCCGTTCGCGGGCACCGATCGAGGCTGCCAGACAGTTCAGCATGGTTGTCTTCCCTGCCTGCGTAGCACCGGAAACCAGGATGTTCAGTCCCCCGGCGACCGCGGCGGCAAGGAAACGGGCGGCCTGCGGAGTGAGGGTTCCCAGTTCAACGAGATGGTCCAGGCGGCTGGCCCGGACAATGAACTTCCGGATGTTGACTGCCCAGTGCCGTCGGGTCACATCGGGGATTACTACGTGCAGGCGTGACCCGTCAGGCAGTGCAGCGTCCACAAAAGGGGACGAAAGGTCCAGGCGCCTGCCGGATGACTTCAGCATCCGCTCCACCAGATCCCGGACCTGCTCCGCTGACAGGTTCAGTGCTGTCAGTTCAGAACGCCCGTCCCGGGCGACGTAGACCTCACCCGGTGAGTTGATCCAGACTTCTTCGACGGTTGGATCGTCAAGCAGCGGCTGGAGCGCTCCATAGCCGGCAACGGCGTCGAACACCTGCTTCCGGGCCTTTTCAAGCTGGCCGAGCGGCGGGAGCGTCCCCAGCAGGGACCGCTGGTCATAGTCCTGGACCGCAGCTTCCACCAGGCGCCGCACTTCTGCGCCCTGGCGTGCCGGATCAAGCCCGCGCACACGGATGAGCTCCCGCACCTCATCCTCGACAATACGTAACGCGTCCAACGCTCCCCCGGAATCCGCACAGCATTCCTGCTGCATCTTGGAGACAGAACCTGCAGGCCCCTGCGGCCATGCGGGCGAGGATAGGAGATATCCCTGCCCCTGACGAGAGTGACGGAGGCATTTGTGGAAAAGACTCCGGCGCGGGAAGCCAGCTGAATCATGCTGCAGGTCCGCCCCAGGCAGCGGCACGCTTTTGTTTTCCTCATCTGCGGGCCTAACTTCCGAACGAAGGTTCACCAGTCTCAAAATTCACAGCAGCCCCGGTATTGTTCAGGCTGACGTACATCTGCTCTCTGGAGACCCCGTGAAACAACGACACATCGCGCCTGTGCTGGCAGGCGTACTTTCCCTCACCCTCGCCGTTTCCGCGGTTCCTGCCTATGCCACCACGCTGAATGAGGCACCGCCGGTCCAGGAGACGCCCGCACCGGCCCCGGGCGAAACTCCCGCGCTGCTCCCTGAGGACGTGCCGGAGAACGAATTCCCCGAGCCCACGGAGGCTGAAGCAGACCCCGCTGGCACAGAGTCCGCAGAAACTGACCCCGCTCAGCCGCCGGCAGACGGGACGGCTTCCGGAAGCGCTGTAAACGCAGAGCCGGAGAGCACTGCGGAATCCGAAGCGGAAGCCCCCGCACCCGCGCAGGGGGTCGACGTCGCGGATCTCATCGGCCTGCTCGGCGCGAAGATGGGTCAGGGACTGGAACGTATGGAGACCACCAGTGATCCGCAGACCCCTTCCGCCGGTGAAACCGCCGAGCGCCTGGCTGCTGAACAGACCCTGGTTGACGCCGGACTCGCAGCTCCCCTGCAGTCCGGGGCCAGGACGCCCGGGCAGGCAACGCAGAATCTGCAGGCGCAGGCCGAGACGGAGGCGGCAGCACCGCTGGCAACCTGGCGGCCGGCCGGAATCCAGGGCATGGACGTCAGCAGCCACCAGTCTTCAGTGAACTGGAGCCGGGCCTGGAGCCAGGGGTCACGGTTTGCGTATGTCAAAGCCACCGAGCACACCACCTACAAGAATCCGCGCTTCGCCAGCCAGTACAGCGGGGCCGGCTCCGTGGGCATGTACCGCGGCGCCTACCACTTCGCCATCCCCACCAAGGATTCTTCCGGCGCCGCTCAGGCCAACTTCTTCGTCAACAACGGCGGGGGCTGGACAGCCGACGGCAGGACCCTGCCTCCCCTGCTCGACATCGAATACAACCCGTATCCGGAGCTGGGCAACACCTGCTACGACTTCAGCCCCGCTCAGATGGTGTCCTGGATCCGTGACTTCTCCAACACGGTCAGGGCACGCACCGGCCGGGTGCCGATGATTTACACCACCGCCGACTGGTGGAACCGCTGCACCGGCAACAGCACGGCCTTTGCCAACCACCCGCTGCACATTGCCCGCTACAGCACTGCGGGCCCCGGCTCGATGCCCGCAGGCTGGAGCACCTACAACATCTGGCAGTACAGCAGCACCGGGCCCTTTGAAGGCGATTCAAACGTGTGGCGGGGATCCGCTGACGACCTCGCCAGGTTCGCGATGAACGGACCCGCTCCGGACTGGACCCGCAGGGTCATCAGCCCCGGTGACTTCAACGGCGACGGCCGGCCGGACCTGCTCACGCGCCGGTCAGACGGAACACTGTGGTTCCATGCAGGCACCGGCTCCGGAAGCTTCGGCTCACCCCGCCAGATCGGCAGCGGCTGGCAGGTCTTCAATGCCCTGGTGGCTGCCGGTGACTACAACGGCGACGGGCGGGCTGACATTGTGGCCCGTCATGTGGACGGCAACCTGTACTTCTACGCCGGAACCGGCTCGGTCTCGGCAGCCAGCGAGGGATACCGTCCGGGCGAGGTCATCGGCCGCGGCGGCTGGGGAGAGTTCCGCCACCTCCTTGGCATCGGGGACAGCAACGGCGACGGGCGGACGGACATTCTTGCCGTGCGGCCAAACGGCTCAGCAGTCATCTACCGGGGCACCGGCACCGGGGCCCACGGCCCGGCGGTTTCAGCTTCCGGGGACTGGTGGCGCTTCAGCGATTTCACCGGCACCGGCGACTTCAACGGCGACGGGCGGATAGACATCGCGGCCCGGACCTCCGACGGCCGCCTCTGGTTCCTGCAGGGCTCAGGCGGGGGTGCCTTCGCGCCCGGACACGTGGTCGGCACCGGTTGGAATATCTTCAGCACCGTGCTGGGCGGAAGCGACTTCAACGGCGACGGACGTACTGATCTCCTCGGCATCGGCACTGATTCGCGGGTGTGGTTCTACCAGGGAACCGGCGCCGTCGCGGAAGGCTACAACGCCGGTGTCCGGCGGGGCACAGCGGCCTGGACCCAGCAGAAGCTGGCAGCCGCAACCCCGGACTTCAACTCCGACGGCGTTGCAGATCTGCTCACCGTTGCGGCGGACGGGGTGCTCTGGTTCCAGCCGGGCAAAGCCAACGGTACGTTCGGCACCCGGGTCAGGATCGGCTCCGGCTGGCAGATCTACTCAGAGATCACGGGCGTGGGCGACTTCAACGGCGACGGCCGCAATGATCTGCTGGCCCGCAAGCCGGACGGCACGCTGTGGTTCTACGCCGGTACCGGGCGGGTGTCCGCATCCAGCGAAGGCTACGCCCGGGCGGTGCGGATCGGCACCGGCTGGAATGACTACACCCAGGTCCTCGGTGCCGGCGACCTGACCGGGGACGGCAGGCCGGATCTGCTGGCCCGCGACCGCTCCGGGAACCTCTGGCGGTACAACGGAACCGGAATCGTCCGGGGAAGCGAGGAAGGCTACGCACAGCGCACCCTGATCGGGCGCGGGGGCTGGGACGGCTTTACCGCGCTGGCAGCTCCCGGGGACTACGACGGCGACGGACGCAGCGACATACTGGGCTGGTCGCCGGACGGCCGCCTGTCCCTGTGGCGGGGAACCGGAAACGGCACCTTGGGTGTTCACGAGACCGTTGGAACCGGATGGAACGTCTTCAGCCGTGTGTTCCCGGCTCCCTCACCTGCCGGCGGTGGAGGGCTTCTCGGTGCCGTCGACCGCACCGGGGTCTACTGGACCTACCCGCTGACCGGCATGCAGCAGGAAGGCTACCGGCAGGGCGTCCGGAAGGGCATCCTTCCGCTGGGCTAAGCTTCGCGGGCCGGGGACGGGGACGGTGTTTCGTTCCCGTCCCCGCCCCGGGCGGCGAACACCCAGTACTTGTAGGCGAAGAAATTCCACACGGTCATGGCCGCTGTGGAGATGATTTTTCCGAGCATGTAGCTGCTGCCGATGGCTTCAAAGCCGGAGACAATCAGGCTGGCAGCCACCGTGTTCACTCCCACCAGGAGCATGTACTTGATGAAGCTGGTCCCCCGGGTCGGGGTCCCCGAGAAGGTGAAGTACCGCTGCAGCAGGTAGTTGGCGGCCAGGCTGGTCAGGAAGGCGGCTGCCGTCGCCAGCCACAGCACCACACCGAAGACCTCGTAGAGCAGGACGAGCAGGGCGAAGTCGATGGCGAAGGACAGGACACCCACCAGCAGATAGCGTCCTGCCGGGCCAAAAACCAGGTTTCGAATGCGGGCCAGCGGCGCTGTGGAACCCTCCGGATTGTCTTCGCGCAGCATGTGCGGTGCTCCTCTGGTTCCTAGTGCTCGATCGCAGCCGCCGGGCCTGCCGAGCGCATGCTCACCCGCGGGTGCTCCGCATGACGGGCCTTCGGGGTTCGGCTACGATGTTAGCACTGGACGCTTCGGGCTTGTCCGGAACTTTGCGCAGATCAAGGCATCCGCAGCACCAGACTTCAAAACCAGATAGGAACTCGAACCCCGCCATGCCCATGCAGGACCCAAATCGCCTCCTCGTCATCATGCCGGCATGGAATGAAGGCGAAACCGTGGGAAACACGGTCCGCGAGGTCCTGGCCCAGGGAAAGAGCTACGACGTCCTTGTTGTTGACGACGGCTCCGCCGACAACACCGGCGCCCTGGCAGAGGAGGCCGGCGCCACGGTCCTGCGGCTCCCCTTTAACCTTGGGGTCGGCGGTGCAATGCGTGCGGGATTCAAATATGCCCGGCGGGAAGGCTACCGGCAGGTCGTCCAGGTGGACGCCGACGGGCAGCACGATCCCCGGGACATTGACCGTGTGGTCCAAGGCCTGCAAAAGGCGGACATCGCCATTGGGGCACGTTTCGCAGAGGCGGGCAATTACAAGGTTTCCGGGCCCCGCAAGTGGGCCATGTCATTTCTCGCTGCGGTCATTTCCCGGCTGTCGGGAGAAAAACTCACGGACGTCACGTCCGGTTTCCGGGCAGCGAACGTCCGCGCCCTGGACCAGTACATTGACCACTATCCGGCCGAATACCTCGGCGACACCATTGATTCGCTCGTTGTCGCCGTCCGTTCGGGGTGCACCGTGACCCAGATTCCGGTGCAGATGCGGGTCAGGCAGGGCGGTGTGCCGAGCCATAACCCGGCCAAATCGACTGTCTACCTCTTGCGCTCCGTTTTCGCCCTCGGACTGGCAATGACACGCCGCAGGTCCCAGGTTCACTCAGGTAAGGCATAACCCATGGCTGTCGCAGCTGCATTCCTGTTCTCACTTTTTATGGTCGTGATCGTCCTGGTCCTGCTGCGCCGCAGGAAACTCCGGGAAAAGTACGCCGTCCTGTGGCTGCTGGTAGGCGGCGGGGCACTGATCCTCGCGGGCTGGCCGCATCTGCTGGCGCTCGTGGCCGGCTGGCTGGGGGTGGAAGTTCCGGCGAACCTGCTCTTTGCCATGAGCATCGTGCTGCTGATGGGCGTTTCGCTCCACCTCTCCTGGGAACTCTCGATGGTGGAGGACGAGACGCGTGTCCTGGCCGAGGAAGTTGCCATTCTTGAAACCGCCGTCCGAGATCTGCGCTCCGAGGTGACGTCGCTGACTCCGGAGGAATCCGCATCCGGGACTGCCCCGGATCCCGGCCCTCAGAACGACGGCCAGGAAGAATACCAACCGTAGCCAAACACAAAAAAGGGGCGCCAGGAGCGCCCCTTTTTTGTGTCCGGTGCCAGCTACCGGGCGCGGTTCTCCAGCAGCCCCAGCAGGTAGGCGCCGTATCCGCTCTTCACCAGCGGTTCCGCGATGGCCCGCAGCTCGTCGTCGGAAAGGTTGCCAAGACGCCAGGAGATTTCCTCGGGGCAGCCGATTGAAAGTCCCTGGCGCTTCTGGACTGTGCGGATGAACTCGGACGCCTCGTTAAGGGAATCGAATGTGCCAGTGTCCAGCCATGCGGTTCCGCGCGGAAGGATCTCTACCTGCAGTTTGCCTTTCTCAAGGTAAACCCGGTTCACGTCCGTGATTTCCAGCTCCCCGCGCGGAGAGGGCTCGAGGTTCCGGGCGATTTCAACGACGTCGTTGTCATAGAAGTACAGGCCGGGAACGGCGTAGTTGCTCTTCGGTTTGGCCGGCTTCTCCTCAAGGGAAATCGCCTTGCCCTCTGCGTCGAACTCCACCACTCCGTAGGCGGTGGGATCAGCCACCCAGTAGCCGAACACCGCACCGCCGTCGATCTGCGAGAAGCGGCGGAGCTGGGTACCCATACCCGCGCCGTAGAAGATGTTGTCCCCCAGCACCAGTGCCACGGGTCCGTTGCCGATGTGCTCGGCACCCAGGATAAAAGCCTGCGCCAGGCCGTCAGGAGAGGGCTGCTGCTTGTAGGTGATACTGACACCGAACCGCGAACCGTCGCCGAGCAGGCGCTGGAACTGGTCAGCATCGTGCGGCGTGGTGATGATCAGGATGTCCTTAATCCCTGCCAGGATCAGGGTCGAAAGCGGGTAGTAGATCATCGGCTTGTCATAGACCGGGACCAGCTGCTTGCTGACGCCAAGGGTGATGGGGTGCAGCCGCGAACCGGTACCGCCGGCCAGAATAATTCCACGCATGGTGCTCATCTTCGCCCGTCTGATCTGGCACGGCAAATCCGGTAACGTACATATACATGCGCAGATTCCTTGTCACCGGCGGCGCCGGCTTTATCGGCTCCAATTTCGTGCACTACGCACTGGCCCACACGGACGCTTCGATCACTGTGCTGGACAAACTCACCTACGCCGGCAACAAGGCCTCCCTCGAGGGGCTCCCTGCCGACCGGTTTGAGCTCATCCAGGGTGATATCTGCGACGCCGAGCTGGTGGACCGGCTGGTGGCCGAGACCGACGTCGTGGTCCACTACGCCGCCGAGTCGCACAACGACAACTCGCTGCACGATCCCCGCCCGTTCCTGGACACCAACATCGTCGGCACGTACACGCTGATCGAGGCGGCCCGGAAGCACGGGACACGCTTCCACCACATCTCCACGGACGAGGTCTACGGCGACCTGGAACTGGACGATCCGCAGCGGTTCACCGAGTCCACGCCGTACAACCCCTCCAGCCCCTACTCCTCCACCAAGGCCGGGTCGGACCTGCTGGTGCGTGCCTGGGTGCGTTCCTTCGGGCTGCAGGCGACGATCAGCAACTGCTCCAACAACTACGGCCCCTACCAGCACGTTGAAAAGTTCATTCCACGGCAGATCACCAACGTGATCGACGGCATTCGGCCCAAGCTCTACGGTGCCGGCGAGAACGTCCGCGACTGGATCCACGCCAATGACCACTCCTCAGCCGTTCTCACCATCATCGAAAAGGGCGAAATCGGGCAGACCTACCTGATCGGTGCCGACGGTGAAAAGAACAACAAGGAAGTCATCGAGCTGATCCTCAGCCACATGGGCCAGCCGGCCGACGCCTACGACCAGGTCATTGACCGCCCGGGACATGACCTGCGATACGCCATCGACTCTACCCGGCTGCGCACCGAACTTGGCTGGGAACCGAAGTTCTCGAATTTCGACAAGGGCATTGAGGACACCATCGCCTGGTACCGCGAGAACGAAGCCTGGTGGCGGCCCCAGAAGGCCGAGACCGAAGCCAAGTACAAGGTCCAGGGCCAGTAACGGCCATGGTTGAATTCTCCAAGGCCCTCACAGCTCGCGAAACCCCGATTCCCGGCGTCGTCCTTTACGATCTGCCGGTTCACGGGGACAACCGGGGGTGGTTCAAGGAAAACTGGCAGCGCGAGAAGATGCTCGCACTGGGGCTGCCGGACTTTGGTCCGGTCCAGAACAACATCTCCTTTAACGAAAAGGCAGGAACTACCCGCGGCATCCATGCCGAGCCCTGGGACAAGTACATCTCCGTGGCCACCGGCAGGATCTTCGGCGCCTGGGTGGACCTGCGCGAAGGCCCCACTTTCGGGGCTGTCTTCACCGCGGAGCTGGATCCGAGCCGTGCCATCTTCATTCCGCGCGGCGTCGGCAACGCTTTCCAGACGCTGGAAGACAACACTGCCTACACGTATCTGGTGAACGACCATTGGAGCGCCGGAGCGCAGGGCCAGTACACCTTCCTGAACCTTGCCGATGAGACGGTTTCCATCCCGTGGCCCATTCCTCTGGAACGGGCCGAACTCTCGGAGAAGGACAAGGCACATCCGCGCCTGGCGGACGTTGCGCCCATGGCACCGAAGAAGACACTGGTCATCGGCGCGGACGGCCAACTGGGCAAGGCCCTGCGCGAAGAATACGACGGCGACACGTCGGTCGAATTCGCGGGCAGGACGAAGTTCGACCTCGCTGATCCGGCGTCCTGGGACCGGAGCTGGAAGAACTACGGGACCATCATCAACGCTGCGGCCTACACGGCCGTGGACGCTGCCGAGACTCCTGAGGGACGCCCCGCGGCGTGGGAGATCAACGCGGCCGCGGTCGCCCGGCTGGCACGCGTGGCCACAGAGAACCGCCTCACCCTGGTCCACGTTTCCTCGGACTATGTCTTCGACGGAACGAACCCCGTGCACACCGAGGACGAGCCTTTCTCCCCCCTCGGTGTCTATGGACAGAGCAAGGCTGCCGGAGACGCCGTGGTCTCAGCCGTACCGCAGCACTACATCCTGCGCACCAGCTGGGTCATCGGTGAAGGCAGCAACTTTGTACGCACCATGGCGTCCCTGGCCGCCAAGGGGGTCAAGCCCAGCGTCGTCAGTGACCAGATCGGGAGGCTGACCTTCACCCGGGACCTCGCTGCGGCCATCCGCCACCTCACGGAGTCCGGGTCACCTTTCGGAACATACAACATAACCAACGACGGCGAGCCGTCGTCCTGGGCGGACGTCGCCGCAGAGGTCTATGCGCTGACCGGTTCCGACCCGCTGGCGGTGACCGGTGTCACCACCGAGGAGTACTTCGCCACGAAACCGGAGGCGGCGCCCCGTCCCCTGAACAGCGTCCTGGATCTGCGAAAGATCAAGGCAACGGGTTTCACTCCCCGCCCAGCAGAGGAAGCGCTGCGCGCCTATCTGCAAAAGTAGGGGCCCATTCGAGCCAGGGACGGCTCTTCAGTCCCTGACCACGCTGTATAGGTAGATCTGTTTTCCGGCCCACTGGAGTGTGCCTGCGGGTTCAAGGCACGGACCCGACAATTCTGCGGTGGACGCGATGTTCCCTAGTTCGGGGATCTCGGATGCGAGGACACACGGATCGGAATGCACGAAAGTGACGTCCAGACCGTTAGTGGAAATGACGGTCGGCTCCCCCGGAGTCCAGCCAAATGAAAGGTATCCGCCTCCACGGTTCCATGCGTCTTCGGCTCTGCGGCCAGGATCAAGCCGCTCCCACATTCCGGCGTCCGGTCCGGATCGCTGCAGGCCGGAGAGCAGCGGCACGCCATTGGCGAGTGCAACGGTGTCAAACGCACCGGAGTTGGAGGCCCAATAGGTGCCGTCTGAGCGGGCTTGGACACCCAGCACCGAGAGTTCTCCGGCGGTCTCAGACTCACGCAGGTCGCCAAGGCCAAAGACTACCGGGTTGGCACGGAAAACCGGCACCGCGGCCAATGCAAGTGCCAACACTATGGACCAGGACCGGTTGGGATACCGGGTCAACGCCAGTACCGCCAAAGCAACGCCCGCGCCTGCCCATAGAACGGCACCGCGGCTGAGGTCCGGCAGATAGTCCGTCCGCAACTGGAATCCGGCGAAGACCGTCACCGTGCTGCAGGCCGCCGCTGCCACTACCGCGGCACTCCATTTTCCGCGCTCGCACTGAGACAGAAACAAGCAGAGCGCAATAACACCCAGAATGCCGACTACCTGTGCGGCACGAACCGCCGGAACAAGGTTGAGGAGAGGGATCTGCGCTCCAAACGCGCCCCAGTCGGCCACCGCCCATGCCAGCCACACCAGCGCGCAGACAAGAACTGTCCATCCTGCGATTCCCCGGCGGAACGCCGGCGCAAGCCCTGCCAGAATCAGTACCGCTATCCAGATGAAAGCAACGGTAAACGACATTGAGACTTCGCTGGCGTTGGCCTGAACAGGCACAGCTCCGTCCTGCAAAGGAGAGAGCAGCGGCGCCCCGAACAGCAGCGAGAAAGGCTGTGCTTCCCCAGTGGACCTTCTGGCACCCGGGTAGACCGTACCAAAAAGCGCGTTCAACCCTTCGGCATTTTCCAGGAGCAGGCCGGCGCCAAAGACCGCCGCGGTGACACCCGTCAGCGCAACGGGCCGGATTCGGCTCCACCAGGTACCGGAACGGCTGAGGATCCATAGGACGGAGGCAAGCAGCACCGGAAGACCCAGCACCAGGGACCACGGAGTGTAGAACGAAGGCATTCCCGCTATCAGGATGCCGCCTGCCACTCCGGCAAGGACTCCGGTGATCCACCGGCCACACAACAGCCGGCGGTAGCAGGTGATCATCAGACTGCTGCCCGTAAGGGTATAGGCGATGAGGGCCACCGGCATTAGGGACCACCATGCCACAGCTGGGGCAAGGATGGTCAGTCCTGCCGCCAGCCAGCCCATCCTGCGGGTTCCGCCTACCTGTTCGAACCAGATGGGCAGAAACAGCAGGAGGAGCAGGGACGGCAGCCACCAGTGAGCGGCGAAGACGCTGGCGTCCGGGAGAAACCCGGCTAGTTTGAGCAGGCCTGAATCAAAGAACACGACGGATTCGAAGAATCCCCCGGAGGTGAACCGGTGCACCAAATCGGCGCGGGCACCCATGGCACTCAGGGTGGGCGCGGCCCCGGTCGCCATGACCGACAGAGCGATCGGCGAAAACGCGTTGTACTCATCGGACCGGATGAACCGTGACTCGCCGAGCTGCGTGCCGAGCGGGTTTTCGGGATCCTGCCGCAGGTGCCCCATGCCAATCGATGAGGTGGTCACTCCCAGGACCACAACCACGGTGTAGGCCAGGAGGACGGCAACGCGCAGCGAGCTGTCCTTTGTACGCAGCCAGGACAGGACCGGTTGCAGCCCCGTTCGGCGGACGCCTTCCTGAGCCCGGGGGCCGGTCCGCTGGCTCATGGCACGCTCCTACAGGTGCAGGTTCCTATATGGTGCTCTCCACGGCATGCTCGTGTCCCATGCGGCGACGGAGCGCGACGTACACCAGACGCCGCGCGTAGGCATTAGCCAACGCCAGCATGTTGCCTCTGGCTGCATCGAGTTTTGTCAGAGTTCCGGGTTGATCGGTCATGATAGCACGGTAGAGTCCGGACGCCTGCTCGGCCTGTGATCGGGCCAGACGGACGCTCCACTGGCTTGCGCTGATCCGGAAACTCGCCAACGTCCTCGGCAGGGCAACCAGGTCGCCGGAACGGAGAACCCGCACGTAGGCCGTCACGTCGATCATGTAGGGGAATGAATCGTCCCACCATCCATCTGCAAGCACCTCCCGCTTGAGCAGCACAGCAGCCGGTTCTCCGAAGATGTTGGTGCCGCTGCGGACCGTCGCACGGACCGCCTCCGTTCCGGGAACCAAACCTTCCAGGTTTCCGAGGCCGCGGGCAGAAATCACGACTTTGCCACGGGCATCCACAATGTCCCGCTTACCTGCCACCATAACGGCGCTGGGGTTGGCATCAGCAGCAGCCATCTGAGCTGCCAGCGCGTCCGGCGCCAGCAGGTCATCCCCGCAGACCAGCTTGATCCATTCACCCTGGGCATGCTGGCTGACCCGGTTCCAGTTTGCCTTTGCCCCTCCCCCGTGCGGAGTTGGGCTGAGGATCCGCAGCCGCGGCTCGTGGGCGAAGGACTCAATGATCTCTGCCGTCTTATCGACCGAGCTGTGGTCGGCAATGACGACTTCGTAGTCCTGGTAGGTCTGCGCGAACACCGACTCCAGCGTCGCCTGCAGATAGGCGGCATTGTTGTAGGCCGGGATCACGATTGAAACACGGGGACTCATGCGTCGTCCTCTTTCCTGCTCCCGGACGGCTCAGCCGTGCCGGGGACTTCTGATGGTTTGCGTCGGAAGGAAAAGTACTTGTGGCCGAAATAGTTGATGAAGACCGTCAGGCAGGTGATGATGATCTGCGCAGGAATCCGGGGCGCGCCCAGCAGATCCGATGCGACAAAGAGCAGGACCATGTTCACCAGCAGGGCCGTCAGGTTGACCAGCGCAAACCTGCCCAGGTCCCTCAGCACGTGCCCGGTGACCCGGAAGACCAGCCGGCGGTATACAAAGAACACTGCAACCAGGGAGATCAGCCAGGCGCTGCCCAGGACCACAAACGAAGGGACGTAGTGTCCGTAGAGCAGGTCCAGGGCGATGAACAGCAGCGTGCTGAAGACGGTATTGGCCCCGCCGACAATCAGGAAGGCGACCTTCTCAGTCTTCAGCAGCCGCAGCAGCGGCCCGGGCGGGCCGTTGAAGAGCCCGTGCGGATCTTCGGGGAACGGTGTGGCATCTTCCTGTCCGTCTTTCTCGGCAGGCTGCTCCGGCTGGCTCATTTGCCGTCCGATTCCGGCTTGACCGAACGCCGGCCCTTGGCTTTTCCTGACCTGCGCAGCCCTGCTGCGAGATGTGCCAGGGACCAAAGGAGACCGAGCCCGATCGCCGTGTAGATCAGGGTCACCAGAACCGGCCAGGCCGGCGGTTCGAAGGTCACGCGGACCTCCTGCCCTTCGGCGTCCGCCGGAATATCCACGGTCAGCAGGTAACCCCGCAGCGGGTCGGCGAGGGTGCCGCCCTCCACCTCATATCCAGGCCATGCGAGCCGGCTCAGAACCACTTCGCCGCCCCCGGCGGGCACCTCGTCCACCCTCAGCACCAGTTCCTGGCTGGTGTCGGAAACGGTGGTCACCTCGGTGCCGGGGCTGGACCAGCTGGCTTCGCCGTTATTTTCAAGCGGCTCGTCCCGAACCCAGGTGACGGCGTCGTCCGTCCTTTCGACTTCGCTCCAGCCTTCCGGAGCCTCGCGGGCTGCCAGCTGGGATCCATCGGCGTCCTCTTCGGCGCGCACGATCTGGACCGTATCGATGGAGAGCAGGTCCACCAGGAGCTCGCCGGTCTCCTCATCCGGTGTGAACAGGCTGTCCGCGGCATTCTGGCAGGTCCAGCCATGGCTGGACATGCACAGGTCCTCGGAGTACGCGCGGAACATGATGGGACTGTAGAGATTGTGCGTAGGGGTGTCGTTGAGGTACCAGGCGTTGGAAGCCAGGGTCTCGTTCCAGATCTCCGGTCCCAGCCGGTCCGGCTGGCCCACCACAAATGCCATGCCCTCAGCTTCAGCCAGGGGTTCCTGGAACTCCTCCGGGGACTCGGGGTACTGGAAGTCCGGGAGCGGCGTCGCCGGGAAGTAGTGTTTCTGGCCCACTGCGGTTACCAGGCAGACGGCGATCATGCCGGCGGCGGCAGCCCGGACTCCCCACGTCTTCACCAGCTTGTGCGGTGCGTACAGGACAACCAGGACCGCGATGATTCCCAGTGCGGCGACGGCGCCCAGGACAAAGTGAATACGTCCAATGTTGGGGTTCTGGCTCCAGGCGAGGTACATGCCGGCTGCGTAGATCACTCCCACTGCAGCGGCCCTTCCCTTGGTCAGCTGCAGGACCCTGGCCCGGGAAATCAGAACGGCAAACAGAACGAGCAGTGCCAGGGAGAAGTACGGGACCAGACGGATCGGGAACCGCAGGGGTCCAAGGTCGCTGGGCGCGAGGGTCAGCATTAGCGAAATCGTGCCGAAGGTGACCAGACCGGCAAGCTGCGGCCAGAGCCCGCGGGTGCGCTGCGTGCTGATCAGCCCCAGCAGCGGAAGGAACCAGGCGATGTAGAGCACCGGGACGGGAGAATAGGACCCCCACCACCCGGACACCTGAGGCAGGGCACTGGCTGCCCATGAACTGGCCAGGCCGGTGAGGTCCGCGCCGAGGAAGCCGCTGTTGCCGATTTCCGAGGCACGCGCCGTTACCTCTGCGGTAAGGACACCGGGCAAATAGACGGTCAGGGCGACGAGTCCGAGGATAACGCCGGTGATGCACAGCGGAATGATCCGTACGGCCTGGCGGCGGGCTACCAGCTCAATCAGGAGGGCAAGGAAGACGACCACCAGCATGATGGTGCCGTGGACGTAGCCCACGGTAATCAGCAGGTAGGAAGCGATCAGGGCCGGAGCCGGGTTGCCGCGCCGGACAATAATGCGGCGAAGCCCCCACCAGCACCACGGCAGGAGCGCAAAGACCATGAGGCCCGTCACCCACGAGGATCCGTCAAAGTACGTGGTGAACCCGGTCAGGGACACAGCCGTGCCGGCCACGGCGGCCCACGGCGCGGCGGCTCCGTAGCTTCGGGCCAGCAGGAAGGTGCCCAGGGCCAGCACAGCCATAAGGGCTATCTTCAGCAATGTCGCAAAGACCACTCCGTCTGCAACCACGGTGGCGAGCAGGCCAACAAGCATGACCATGGGGTTCCACAGGCCCCACTGTCCTTCCGCGGCATAGTTGCCGGCAGCCCAGGCCTCGTCGTTGAAGAGCCACCACTCGCCGCGCCGCAGGCTCTCTCCGATTTCAATCCAGATGCCGTACGCACCGGCCTGGGTGTCGTCGTAGAAATAGAACCGCGGGGTGCGGATCAGAGGGATCAGGGCGCCTGCAACGGTCGCCGCAACAGTGACCAGGCCCCAGAGAAAGACCTTTGCCCCGCGTTCTTCGGCGGAGTCTTCCTGCGCCGGGGAACCGGATGCCCCATTAAGCGGCAGCGTTTCCCGCTCGCGGCTGACTGTCGTCATACGTTTTGGTCCGTTCTTCGCATTATGGCTTCTGCTCTAAGCCAGCGTGGATGGCCCCGCGGGGCCCACGCAATTCTAGCCCATCCCCTTCCCGCCGCTTCAGCACAGGGTGCCGGGGGCACCTCCGGACAAACGCCTGTTCAGCTTGGATTGGTATGCTCACTACGTGTCCATTGCGTCCGAGGAGTCCTGAGTTGAGCCCTACCCTGCTTTCCGTCGTCGTACCCATGTACAACGAGGAGGCGGTCCTCCATCAGCTGGTCGCCCGCTTGCGTCCTGTGCTCGACGGTATGGATGTCCCCTATGAAGTAGTGGCCGTTGACGACGGAAGCTCGGACAGCACTGCGGGCATGGTGCAGGCGATCCGGGCCGAATGGCCGCAGCTGCGGCTGCTGCGGCTGATGCGCAACAGCGGGCACCAGGCGGCCATCACGGCCGGCATGACCGCTGCGGTGGGTGACTACGTGGTCACCATCGACGCCGACCTGCAGGATCCGCCCGAAACCATCGCGGAGATGCTGAAGAAGGCACAGGCTGAGAACGTCGACGTCGTCTACGGCGTCCGCAGTGACCGCTCCACTGACTCAGTGTTCAAGCGCCAGACTGCCGGGCTCTACTACTGGCTAATGCGGCGCGTCGCCGGACCCCACGTTCCCTCAAACGCCGGCGACTTCCGCCTGGTCAGCAGGCGTGTGCTGGAAGCCGTGAACCGGCTCCCCGAAGAAGGCCGGGTCTACCGCCTGATCATTCCGTGGTTTGGCTTCCCCAGCGCCAACGTGTACTACGAACGCGAAAAGCGTGCTGCCGGTGAATCCAAGTACCCGCTTGGAAAGATGATCCTTCTCACCACCGAAAGCATTGTGACCTTCTCCGGCGGGCCGCTGCGCTTTGCTACCTGGCTTGGTGTGCTCAGCGCGATCGCCTGCGTCTTCGTTGGCATCTTTGTGGTTGTTGGCGTCCTTACGGGCCAGACCGTCCCCGGCTGGGCTTCAACGGTCCTGGTGGTGGGCGGCATCGGTGCAATCCAGCTGTTCTGCCTGGGTATTCTCGGCGAATACATCGGCCGGATCTTCACCGGCACCCTGCGCCGGCCGCTTTATCTTATCGGCTACGATTCCCGCGCCCACGGCGACGACGCACCCGGAGCCGGAACTCTCCCCGGCGCGGCAGGGAACACCGAGAACCGCTAAAACCGCCGCTTCCGGCCGCGTTTCCCCGCGGCCGGAATGCGTGTATCCGCCCTGCGGTGCGGCAGCTGCCGGGAAGCCCGGCGGTTAGTTCGAACGCAGCTTGGCGACGACGTCGTCCACCGGTCCGTCCATGACGATTTTTCCGTGCTCGAGCAGCACGCCGCGCTTGCAGATGCGCGAGACCAGATCCAGGTCATGGCTGACCACTACCAGCGTCTTGCCTTCACCGGCCAGTTCCTTGATCTTGTCGATGCACTTCTTCTGGAACGGCTCGTCACCGACGGCCAGGATCTCGTCAACCAGGAACACCTCGGGGTCCGTATGGACCGCAACGGAAAACGCCAGCCGCAGGTACATACCCGAGGAGTAGAACTTCACCTCGGTGTCGATGAACTGGCCGATCTCCGAGAATTCAACGATCGAATCGAACTTCTCATTGATCTCATCCTCGGTCATGCCAAGGATGGCACCGTTCAGGTACACGTTGTCCCGTCCGCTGAGGTCGTGGTGGAATCCTGCGCCCACCTCGATCAGACCGGCAACGCGTCCCCGGGTACCCACGCTGCCGGAGTCCGGCCGCATGACACCTGAGATGTGCTTCAGCAGGGTGGACTTGCCGGAACCGTTCAGACCCAGCAGCGCCACCGTTTCGCCCTGCTCAACAGTCAGCGAGACATCCCTGAGGGCATCAAATTTCTCGCTGAGGTCACCTTTGCGGCCTTTGATCAGCCAGACAAACGCTTCCTTCATGGAGCGCGTATGGCGAAGGACGAACCTCTTGTTGATATTGCGTACTTCTATGGCAGTGGCCACGGATTCAGAGCTCCTGTGCAAAGCGGCCTTCAAGGCGGCGGAAGACGAGCTGCCCGATCAGCAGGAACAGCCCCGAGATAGCCAGACCAACGGGAATCCACAGTGAGAGCAGATGCGGAGGAATCGCTTCAGCTCCGTCCGTCGTGGGAAGCCAGAACGCGTAGTGGAACGTCTCGACACCAACCGTGATCGGGTTGAGCTGGTAGACAAAGAAGAACGTCTCGCCGAGCTTGTCGCGCACCATGATCCATGAATACAGGACCGGTGAGGCCCAGGTGGCGATCATCAGCAGCATATCCACCAGGTTTTCAGCATCCCGGAAGTACACGTTCACTGCCCCGAACAACAGTCCAAGGCCTGTTGCCAGGAGTCCCACGATCAGGAAACCGGCAACCGCCGCAGCAAGCTGGAGGACACTGGGCCGCCACCCGTTGAACAGGCAGGCAACGACCAGGATCAAGATCTGCGGGACAAAGTGCACCCCGGACACCCAGACCGACGCCACGGGAAACAGCTGGCGCGGCAGGTAGATCTTCTTAATCAGGCCGCCATTGCCCACAATCGACCGGGATGCGTTGCCCAGCGCCTCCGTGAAGAAGTTGATCAGCACGATCCCTGAGAACAGATAGATGGCGTAGTTGGGCAACCCATCCGGGTTGCCGGGGCTCCGCTCAAGATTAAGGAAGATGCCGAGGGCGATGTAAAAGACAACGAACTGGACGCCCGGCTTTACATAGGACCACAGCAGCCCGAGGACGGATCCCCGGTAGCGGACCTTGAGTTCCTTGGCGACCAGCAGTTTCAGCAGGAACCGGGAGCGGAACAGGTCCGCTATTCCACTGCCTCTTCCCGGTGTCTGAAGAGCTTCGGCGGACAAACCTACCTGCCCTCGCCGTGCTTCTCGAACGTCGCCTTCCAGGCTTCGAAGGACGTGATCTGCGGAAGAGCGCTGCGGTAGCGGTCGCTCAGGGACTGCCAGTTCTTCAGGATCTCCGCGTTCAGGCGCAGACTCTCCGCCAGCAGTGCACGCATCTGCTTCGGATCGCGCCGGTACCAGGAGGCACCGGTTCCTTCGGCGTTTGAAACCACGGCGCTGTCGTACTGGGACATGCGCCACCATTTGTTGTCCTGGTGGGCAATGTACGCCTGCGGGTGCTCCATGCTGGTCTCGGGGACCTTCCTGGTCAGCTGCTTCACCACGGTCTTGGCGGCCCAGGGAATCAGGGTCGCATAGGAGGGCGCGCTGAAGCCCTGTCCGCGCCGTGGCGGCTTGTGCATCACCGGCGCGGGGAATGCCTCCGGCTCAGACTGGATCTGGGCATCGGAGAACTCCGAGACCATGCCGCGGATCTCGGGCAGTTTGACCGGAAGAAGGTCGTGCAGCTGCTCCGGGCCCTTCAGGAGGTCGCGCAGGGCCATGGTCCGGCCCACAGCGGTGAAGTACTGCATGGAAATCAGGTGCTTGAGGTCCATGTACCCGGTTTCCCGGACAACCCGCCCGCCGTGCTCATACGGGCTGTGCAGCAGCGCAGCGATCATCCGGTTACGGGTATGGAAGTAGGCCTGCCAGCCGACGAGGTCGTCCTTGTCGATCCAGGAAACATGCCACACGGCGGAGCCCGGCATCGAGACCGTCGGGTACCCTGCCGTCTTGGCCCGCAGGCCGTATTCGGCGTCGTCCCACTTGATGAAAACAGGCAGGGACAGTCCGATGTCGCGGATCACCTTGGTGGGGATCAGGCACATCCACCAGCCGTTGTAGTCAACATCCACGCGGCGGTGCAGCCACGAGGTCTGCCGCAGGTTGGAGCGGACAAAATCGTGCCCAAGGGTCTGGTCCGCGTGCGGCTGGTCCGGCTGGAAACGGTAGGGGTTCACCGTCTCACCGAAGGTGTGCAGCACGGTGCGGTTGTACAGGTCGAACATGTGTCCGCCCACGATGGTGGGCGTCTTGCAGCGGTCCGCAAACGTCACCAGGCGGGAGATGCTCTCAGGCTCCATCACGACGTCGTCATCCAGGAGCAGGACATAGTCGCTGCCGCTCTCCACGGCCTCGAACATGCCGCGGGCAAAGCCGCCGGAGCCGCCCAGGTTCGCCTGGTTGATGATGCGGAGCTTGCCGTCCATCAGCGCTTCGACCTCGGCGAATCCTTCAGCCTCGGCCACCTTCTGCGTGCCCTGGTCCACGATCAGCACCTCTTTGAGGCACTTGAGGGCTTCAGGGTGCTCACCCAGGATGCGCAGGTTATTAAGGCAGAAGTCGGTCTTGTTCAGGGTTGTGATCTCAAGCGTCACAGTGCCCTGGTTAACCGGTGCACCCGGAGCCTGCCACTCGGCTTCTTCAAGGATGAGCGGCTCAGAACCGGCCACCAGATCGAACCAGTACCAGCCGCCGTCGCCGAAGGGCTTCAGGCTCAGCTCAAAGGTGCTGGTGGCGGGAGCGTTGACCCGCTGCGTCTCCACGTGCTGGAGGGCACCGCGGGCGTTGGACTTGTACACACTGACCGCGCCGGTTCCGGTGGTCCGGACGCTCAGGCGCACGGTGTCCAGGTTGGTCCAGCGGCGCCAGTAACTTGCGGGGAAAGCGTTGAAGTAGGTGCCGAAGGACACCCTTTCACCTGCGCGGACCGAGGTGGAGTGACGCGAGAGGAAGTCCTCGGCGTGCGCTTCCTTGCCCGGGGAAGACATCATCGGGCTCGTGGTGCTGGTCCGTGCGTCCCCGTTCATGGTGGAGAGCTGCACGCCGGTCGCGCTGCCGGTATCCAGGTACAGGGGAACGGTGTCGAGCTGGTCCAGCGAGGGAAGGACTACGCGCTGGAGCGTAGACCACTGCTCCTGGACGTCTTTTCCTTCGTCTTCAACGATGGCGTTGCTCACGCGTCGACTCCTCCGCTTTCCAGCTTGGCTCCCCCGGTGAAGTGGGGCTTGATCTTATTGTCGTACATGGACAAAGCCGAGCCGATGGCCATGTGCATGTCCAGGTACTTGTATGTGCCAAGGCGGCCGCCGAACAGCACGTCCTTCTCACCCTTCGCCAGGTCCCGGTAAGCAAGCAGCTTGGCCCGGTCCTCGGCGGTGTTGACCGGGTAGTACGGCTCGTCTCCCTTTTCAGCGAAGCGGGAGAACTCACGCATGATGACCGTGGCGTCCTTGGTGTAGTCCCGCTCGGGGTGGAAGTGGCGGAACTCATGAATGCGGGTGTACGGGACGTCCTCATCCGGATAGTTCATGACCGAGGTGCCCTGGAAGTCTTCGATCGGCAGGACCTCTTCCTCGAGGTCGATCGTGCGCCAGGACAGGTCGCCTTCGGCATAGTCGAAGTACCGGTCAACGGGTCCGGTGTAGACAACCGGAACCTGGCCAAGGGTGGTGGCCCGGGAGAACTCGTGTCCGTCATCGAAGAAGTCGGTCTTGAGATGCACCTGGATGTTCGGGTGGTCGGCCATCCGCTCGATCCATGCCGTGTAGCCGTCAACGGGCAGGCCCTCGTACTTGTCATTGAAGTACCGGTTGTCATAGGTGTAGCGGACGGGAAGCCGGGAAATAATCTCCGCAGGCAGGTTCTTCGGGTCCGTCTGCCACTGCTTGCCTGTGTAGTACTTGATGAACGCTTCGTACAGCGGGCGGCCAATTAGCTGGATGCCCTTGTCATTGAGGTTCTGGGGGTCGGTTCCGGCAAGTTCGCCGGCCTGTTCCTGAATGAGCGCCTTTGCCTCGGCCGGGCCCATGGAAGAACGGAAGAACTGGTTGATCGTGCCCAGGTTGATCGGCATGGGGTACACCTCGCCTTTGTGGCTGGTGTAGACCTTGTGCACGTAGTTGGTGAACTGGGTGAACTCATTCACGTAGTTCCAGACGCGCTCGTTGGAGGTGTGGAAGAGGTGCGCACCGTAGCGGTGCACCTCGATTCCGGTCTGGGCTTCGTTCTCGCTGTATGCGTTCCCACCAATGTGGTGCCGGCGGTCCAGGACAGCGACTTTCAGTCCCAGTTCCTTGGCAGCACGTTCGGCAACGGTGAGGCCGAAGAAGCCTGACCCTACGACGACGAGGTCAACGTTCACTTGTCACTCCTGTTAGTTTCCGGGCTGCCCTGCGGCACTCACCCAACGGTCTAGGTTATCGGACAAAACACGCGAAGGCATTTTGCCCTGTGGCAGACGGAGGCCGGCGGCCGGGCTAACCGTCCACAAGAGCCTCCAGCAGCCGCGGTTCCAATCCAGTGGCCATGGTCCTTGTGTACGTTGCCGAAAGATGGTTTTCGTCCAGGTAGACACGGACGTTGCCGATCACTGCCGGGCAGGACCCGTCAGGACAGACCAGGTCATCGACGTCGATGAGCCGCAGTTCCGGCACTATGGCGCCCATCGCGTCCAGCGGAGAGTCCGGGGCCCGGACTGACTCATACGCCGGGTTGCATTCCGGGGATTCCGTTCCGAACGTCTCCGGGCACTGCGCCATATCGAGGGGATGCCTCGGGTTGTCCCTGATGCCAATCATAGGGATGCCGTTGTCCATGACCGTCCTTGCCATGGTGGCGAAGCCGCCGGGCAGGAGTTCATGGGGATAGTCAACGATGGAGTAGGTCGCCGTCGTCAGGACTGCGTCCGGCTGAAGGTCGAGGATGTATTGAAGTGCGTCGCTGTTGCGGGCGTTGCATTCCTCGGAGATGCCCTCAGAGTATTCGACGAACTGGCATCCGCCCCGGACCAGGCCAATGACGGTCCAGTTTCTGGCTTCCGCAATGGGACCCAGGGCCGGAAGCCACTGCTGGACGTGGCTGTTGCCCACTGCAACCAGGACCTTCTCCGGGTCCGGAGAGGATACATACTCGGTGCAGCCAATGCCCTGCAGCTGCTCCGCATCGGTCGCGAACCTGCCCGTACACGGAGCACCAAGGTCGGCATAGTCAGAGCCTGCCCGGTCAAACAGCGGGGCAAGCTCCGCATCCTGCTCGCCGTGGTAGGCAAAGGCGGGGTCCAGGACAGCGGCGCCGGGATTGTTTACATCGATGTTGGCTTGGAGCTGTTCGTTCTGAATCCTCAGCATCTGCTGCCAGCCCACGACGGGAGCTGCCACAATGCTCACGCAGAGCGCGATGACAACCGCAGCCCGCCGCTTCTTCTTTTCCGCCCACTGCATGGAGCGAAGCGGGCGTTCAACAAACCGGGTGGTCAGATACGCCAGCACCAGGGACAGCGCGATGATGGCGGCTCCGCCGGTAAGCCCCACTTCGGCCTGGTCCCGCCAGATCAGGTAAATGATAAGAACCGGCCAGTGCCAGAGGTACAGGGCGTAGGACATGTCGCCCAGCCGGATCAGCGGTTTCCAGCTCAGCAGACGGTCGGCGCCGAAGGCACTGCCGGTCTGGCCGGCAAGAATGACAAGCGCCGCGGCGACCAGGGGCCACAGGGCGACATACCCGGGGAACTGTCCCTGCACGTCAAGAATGAACCCGCCGGAGAGCATCGCTGCCAGGCCAGTCCATCCTGCTGCAACACGAACGGGGCGCGGCAGTTTCAGGTAGGGCAGCGCCAGCACCAGCAGGGTGCCGAAGGCGAATTCCCACAGACGGGTCCTGGTGTCGAAGTATGCGTGAACCTGGTTTGTATACGTTTCATACACGGAGAAGGTCAGCGACACCGCAAAGACCGACCCGAACACCAGCAGTACCACCCGCCGGAAGCGCAGTTTCGCTGACCTGGCGATCAGGGCTGCGAGCGCGAAGAGCAGCGGCCAGAGAATGAACACCTGGCCCTGGACGGACAGGGACCAGAAATGCTGCAGCGGACTCGCAATGCTTTGGTCTGCCTCGTAGTAGTCAACGGAATTCGCGGCGAGGGCCCAGTTCTGGAAGTAGAACAGGGAGGACCAGGTCTGGGAGAGGATTTCCGCCCAGCGGGAGCGCGGAACAAAAACAGCTGTGGCTGCCAGCACCCCAATCAGCACCACGACGACTGCCGGAAGGAGCCGCTTAAAGAGGTGCAGCCAGTACCGGCCAAGGTCCAGTGCCCTGCCGGATTCGACCTTGCGCATAAACGAGAGGGTCAGCAGGAACGCGGAGACGAGGAGGAACACGTCGACTCCCCCGGAGACCCGGCCGAACCAGACGTGATACGTCACCACCATCAGGACGGCGAGCGCGCGGAGCCCCTGGACTTCGGGCCGGTACACCGGTTTAGCGGGTACGCCCGCGCCCTCGGAGTGCCGCGCGACTAGGATTTCCTGGGACACACAGACCTTTCAAGTAGCTTCCATGTTCTCCCCCGGAGGGCAGTCTACCCTTTGGGGTCTTGTTGGCTGCGGACCCTGCGGCGGTGCCGGAGGCGTCTTATCCACAGAAGTCCGGAGGCAAATCCGGTACCGGCTGGACGGCATTAGCATGGCTTTTTCCAGCCAGCCCGCCGGAAGAGGTACTCCAGTTGGTCATCCACGCAGCGGTCTCTGAGGCTGCCGCCGCGCCGCCGCAGCCCGGCAGAACAGGCCGCCCGGCCATACCCGTGGTGATCAACCCCACAGATTCTCTGACCGGGACCGGCCTGGCAGCAATCCTGGCAGAACGCTTCGGCTGTCCGGATGCCTGTGCCGGCAACCTGCCCGTCGCCCGCCTGGGTCCGGGATTGCCCGGTCTGCGCAGCGGCGCCCTGTTTACGGCTTCCCGGGACCGGCTTCCGGGGCCTGGCAGGAGCCATCCGCCCGGGCTGCTTCTTGTGACCCACAACGGACCGGACTCCGGCCGCCTCGTGGAACTTGCCCCTGGGCGTTACTGGCTGGGCCGCCCCGGGCAGGACGCCGCGAAGCCGCTCCGGGCGGAAACCGGCATCCTCCTGTCGGATCCGGCCATGTCCCGGGTCCATGCCGAACTGGACGTCAGTTCCAGGGGCGTGATCATTAGCGACTGTGGTTCCCGCAACGGCGTCTGGCTGGATGGAGTGCGTGTCCGGAGTGCCACGCTGACAACCGCTTCGCTCGTCCGTCTGGGTGATACCTCCCTGCGAATCACGGTTCCGGGTTCAGAGCCCCGGCCCCCGGACGGTGAAGCGCAGGAACCGCTGACGGTGGCAGCCTCCCTCCCCCGGCCGCCCGGAGCAGGAGTCCTCGCCGGCGCGTTCCTTCCGCTCGGATTGGGGATCATTCTCGCCGTCGCTACGGGAATGTGGTTCTTCCTGGCGTTTTCGGGGCTGGGCGCACTCACCGCCGGGGCGGGGCTGGTGGGGTTCCGCAGACGGAGACGTGCGTTCAGACAGGCTGTGGAGGCTGCATCGGCGGCGGACCGGCAGCGGCGGCATGCACTGTTCCCCAGCCCCGGGGACCGGTCGCTCGCAGCTCTGAATGCCTCCGTCTCTGGCGTTTCCTCCGCAGCCGGAACGCCGCACCGTCAGCGGCTACCGTCTGCGCCGGTGCACCCGAACGCAGGCGCCGGGACCAAAGGCACGGGGATACGCCTGCGGCTGGGAACGGGAGCGGTGCCTGCGAACCTGGCGCTTCGAAAACCGGACGAGGAGTGGCAGCCGCCGGTCCTGCGGCGTGTTCCCGTGACACTTGACGTCTGCCCGGGTGCCGCGGTCTCCATCAGTGGTCCGCGGAGCGATGCCCTGGGGCTCTTCCGCTCGCTGCTCCAGCAGCTGGCCAGCCGTTCCTTTGCTGACCGGCCCGGAATCATCCTGTTTGGCGCCGAGGCTGATGACTTCACTGCCGATGCCCGTCTCCTTCCCGGTGTCCGGCTGCTGTCCGCCGCAGACCGGGCGGCAGCGGCCGCAGTGCTGACCGAGCTGGCTGCCGGCGGCGACCGGCCCGGACTGCTGGCAGTTTCACCCCCGGGGCTGGCGGCAGCTGGCTGGGGAATCTGGAACAGCCTGCCTGACCGGGCGCGCAGCGTTACTTCGCTGATCATCTGCGAAGATGCTTCTGATCAGGCTCCCGGCAGCAGACAGGCCGCGGTACGGGTTTCGCTGGAACCGGGCAGCGGGACCCTGGTGAACCAGGACCGAACCCAGCGTTTCGATCCGGATCTGCTTGGTTCCGAGGCGTTCCACCGAAACTCGGTCTGGCTGGCATCGTGTGCAGCGCCGGAGACTGCCGCTCATGCGCTGCTCCCCCGCCCGGACGCCGCAGGAATTCTGGCGGCATGGGAACGCGGCCTGCCGCTGCAGGCCGTGATCGGTTCGGCCGGCGGCACCCCGGTATCGCTGGACCTGGTCACGGACGGACCGCACCTGCTGGTTGCCGGGACCACGGGTTCAGGAAAATCAGAGCTGCTGCGAACCCTTGTCGCGTCCCTCGCCTGCCAGGTACCCCCTTCAGTCCTGAACTTCCTGCTGATCGATTTCAAGGGCGGATCCGGGCTGGCCCCGCTGGCGGAGCTGCCCCACACAGCTGGTTTCCTCACCGATCTCTCCCGGGAGAATGTGGCCCGCGCGCTCACCTCCCTGCGGGCAGAACTTCGGCGAAGGGAATCCCTGCTGGCCCGCGCGAAGGCCGGGGACCTGGACTCATTCAATGCATGCACCAGCGTGGATGGCCGGCTCCCGAGGCTTGCTGTTGTCGTGGACGAATTCAGAATGCTGGCGGACACGGTTCCCACGGCCGTGGAGGAGCTTATGCGGATCGCAGTCCTCGGCCGCTCGCTCGGCCTGCACCTTGTGATGGCCACGCAGCGCCCGCAGGGTGCGGTCACCGCTGATATCCGTGCGAATGTGTCCGCCTGCTTGTGCCTGCGTGTGCAGTCCGCGGCTGATTCCAGGGATGTGGTGGGCTGCGACGACGCCGCCGCCTTTCCTGCCTCGGCCCCCGGCATGGCGGTCCTGAGGCTGCCCGGAGGACCGCCCCTGACGTTCCAGTCGGCGTCGATGTCCGCCGGCACGCCGCGGGCAGCCCCGGCTGTGCAGACGCTCGCGGAGTTTCTGGGAACACCGGCTTCCTTGTCCCGGGACGTCTCTGGCCCGGGACTGGACCGGATTACCGCGGCAGTCCAAGCGGCTGCGTCCGAAGCCGGGTTTCCTGGCCGGGCTCCCGCTCCGGTCCAGCCGCCGCTGCCGGAAGACCCGGGCTCCCGGCCTGAGCCGGGTCCCGGCTGCCTTCGGATCGGACTTGCCGACCGCCCGGAGGAACAGGTTCAAGCCTGGCTCGATTGGAATCCCCGGAACCACTCCCACCTGGGTCTACTGGGCCTTCCCGCGTCCGGCAGCCAGGCAGCGGCAGCCGTTCTGGCCCGGCAGCACACAGCGTTTCTTCCGGCGAGGCACCTTTACGTGCTCGACGGCGACGGTTCGCTCCGCGCGGCGGCGGGGCAGCCGCAGACGGGGGCCTATGTTCCGCCCCACGACACCGGCCGCGCCGCCCGGGTCCTCGCGGTGCTCTCGGATCTGGTCCTGGACCGGCTCACCGGCAGGGCTGCTGTTTCCCGCACTGCCCCGGAACGGGCAGGCATGGAAGCAGGCAGCGCTGAACCCGATGGCGGACCCGCTCCCCCGGGCATCACAGTAATCGTCTCCGGCTGGGGCCGGTGGCAGGAATCGTTTCGTTCGGGACGCTTCGCCGGGGCAGAAGATCTCCTGCCCGCCCTGGCCCGGGACGGTGCGGCGGCGGACCTAAGTCTGCTGATAACCGGAGCCCGCGAACTGGCAGGAGCGCGGTTCTTCCCGCTGATTCCCAACCGGCTGTGGTTTCCCGCCGGCCTCTCCGAAGACGCGCTTCTGTCCTGGCCGCGGATGCCGGAGATACAGCCTCTGCCCGGCCGCGCCTTCGTACAGGGTCCGCTGGTTTCCGGGGCGGAGTCCTCCAGGACCACCGTCCAGTGCTACCGGCATTTCGAAGCGGCCGAAAGTGTGCCGCTCCCGCCGGGCACAGCACCGCCGCGCAGGGTTGACCCGCTTCCCGGCGCCGTCCGGCTTCAGGACCTGCTTCCGCCGTCCGGACCGGACAGCTTCCCGCTCGGACTTGGCGGGGACGAACTGGAGACCATTCAGGCGCAGGTACCGCCGGGTTCGGTGTTCCTGGTAGTGGGTCCGCCTCAGTCCGGCCGGACAACCGTCCTGGAGACGATTGCTGCAGCGGGCACCGCAGGCAGGGTTTTCCGGTTCGGCACGGATGACGGTACGCAGAGCGGCGGCAGCCGGACTCCCCCTGCAAGCGGCAGTCTAAGGGACTGGCTGGTCCTTGCCGATGATGCGGACCGGCTGCCCGCAGAAGACCAGCAAGCCCTCGGCCGTCTGGCTGACCGCGGCGCACGGGTGGTGCTCTCAGCGGCGCCGTCCTTCAGCCTGGGTTCGAGGCTGCCGCTCGCTTCACGTTCCGGCCCGCCCCGGCACGGGGTGCTGCTTGCACCGGCCCAGCCCGCGGACGGGGAATTCTTTGGTGTGCGGCTGGACCTGGACGGTGTGCCGCGGCCAGGGCGTGGTTATGTCATTGCTGCCGGAAGAGCCGTGCCGGTCCAGTTCGCCGCAGCGGAAGGCGGCGGGCAGGGACCCTAGAAGGTCTTCGCGTCTCCGGCGGTATTGGAAGTCCAGGCGATAACAGGCTTGGTGAACAGCAGGAGAATCACGGCGGCGGCAGGCAGCAGCAGAACCAGTCCCACCAGCACTACGCCGCCCTGCAGGGTGGGCACGGCGATCACGATCATAAACAGCTGCCAGACCAGGGCAGCGGCGCGTGTCCAGCGCATTCCGCGGAAGAAGAAGTGCCCCACCACCAGCAGCCACACAGCCACCAGGACGATGAGGAAGAGGCTGAAAACGGCCCCTCCCAGGGAGGTGGGTGTGGAGTTGATCAGGTTGTAGACGTACCAGCCTGCAACCCCCAGCAGGGCCAGTGCCTCGAAGACCAAAACGGCTGAAATCAGGACTGCTGCGCCCGGGCGAGCTGGCTGGGCCGGGGAATTTTGGGGTCTTGACACACTGGCACCATACCGGACATAGTCGAGGAGCAGCGACCGGTTAGGGATCCTAGAGGACCGAGGCCACGGGCCTTTGTGACGCATCACTCATCATTTCCGGCAGATTAACAGCTTGTTAACCCTTGTTTGCGTTTCCAACGCGTGACACCCTAGTAGAGGGGATCAGGGGCCGAAACCGGCCCCTTTAGTTTGTGGTTGCTCGTGAATGTTTTCACAAACAAGCGGAGTCAACTTTTCAGAGGAGATAGTGATTAGCATGGATTGGCGGAGCCGCGCAGCATGTCTGGACAAGGATCCGGAGCTGTTCTTCCCCGTAGGGAACACCGGCCCGGCTCTTCTTCAGATTGAAGAGGCCAAGAGCGTTTGCCGCCGGTGCCCGGTCATCGATACCTGCCTTCAGTGGGCAATCGAAACCGGTCAGGACGCCGGTGTCTGGGGCGGCATGAGCGAAGACGAGCGCCGTGCGCTTAAGCGCCGTGCCGCAAGGGCGCGCCGGGCTTCCTAGGGAAGCAGCTAGGGCCGGTAAGGCCCTGAAGAACATCAAGACTTAGCAGAACAACAGCCAGGCACCCCCGCCTGGCGGCGAAGAAGGGCCGCTGCCTGCAGGCAGCGGCCCTTCTTTGCTTTCGCGGACCGGTCAGCGCCGTGCGCCGCTGAGTCCCAGCTCGATTCCCACTTCAGTGCCGCCGCCGGGGCGGGGCGTCCACTCGATGGTGCCGGAGAGTTCACTTTGGACCAGGGTCCGCACGATCTGCAGGCCAAGGCCCTCCCGGCGGGGTCCCCCGGGGAGTCCAACGCCGTCGTCGGAGACCGTCACGGTGAGGTTTTCCTCGCCGTCGGCGCCCAGGTGGCGCTCGGCGTTCAGCCACACGGTGCCGTTCTCCTTGCCGGACAGGCCGTGCTCGACGGCGTTGGTCACCAGCTCGTTGATGACCAGTGCCAGCGGAGTTGCCAGGTCGCTGGGCAGTTCGCCGAACGTTCCCTGCCGTTCCGTGCGGACCGCCTGTGACGGCGAAGCCACCTCAGCCGAGAGCCGGAACTGCCGGTCGATAAGCTCATCGAAGTCCACGTTCTGGGTCAGCCCCTGGGACAGCGTCTCGTGGACCAGTGCGATCGTGGAGACCCGGCGCATGGCCTGGGCCAGGCCCTGCTTTCCCTCTTCGCTCTGCATCCGGCGGGACTGCATGCGCAGCAGCGCGGCCACTGTCTGCAGATTGTTCTTTACCCGGTGGTGGATCTCGCGGATGGTGGCGTCCTTGGAGACCAGTTCCATCTCCCGGCGGCGCAGTTCCGACACGTCGCGGCACAGCACCAGGGCACCGAACCGTTCCTTCTCGTCACGCAGCGGGATGGCACGCAGGGACAGGCTCACTCCCCTGGACTCGATCTCGGTGCGCCACGGCATCCGGCCCGTGACCACCAGCGGCAGCGTCTCGTCCACCATCCGGCGGTCCTTGAGCAGCGCCGTCGTGATCTCGGCCAGCGGCCTGCCCTCCAGCGTCTCCATGTCACCCAGCCGGCGGAACGCAGAGACTCCGTTGGGGCTGGCGTACTGCACCACACCCTGGGCATCGAGCCGGATCAGCCCGTCACCAACACGGGGTGCGCCGCGGCGCGATCCCGTGGGAGTGGCGAAGTCCGGCCACAGTCCCAGCGTTCCCATTCGGAGCAGGTCGTAGGCGCATTGCCGGTAGGTCAGTTCCAGCCGGGACGGCATCCGGGAGCTCGAAAGGTCCATATGGGAGGTGACGACGGCGAGCGTGCGCCCGTTGCGGACGAACGGAATCGCTTCCACCCGCATTGCCGTTTCCGTGGTCCAGTTCGTCTCACTCGAGCGCTCGATGGTCTGGGACTTCCAGGCCTTGTCCACCAGCGGCTGCAGATCGGCACGGATCCGTTCGCCCACAAAGTCGCTGTGAAACACAGTGTGCGACGTCGAGGGCCGGGCATGCGCCAGCGCCACGTAGGTGCCCTCCGGCAGGGGGAACCACAGGGCCAGGTCCGCGAACGCGAGGTCCGCGACCAGCTGCCAGTCCCCTACCAGCAGGTGCAGCCACTCAGCGTCGCCGGGTCCGAAATCCGCGTGGTCCTTGATCGGATCGGTAAATATTGCCATAGCGGAAGTCCGTCAGCGCCTTACGATCGAGCGCAGCAGGCGCAGGGCCACCGAAAGGGAGGCCATGTCATCCTGCTCCAGCTGGTTGACCTCGGCGAACATCTTGGTGGCGCGCTCGAGGTTGTCTGCGTTTTCCTGCTCCCAGGCCTCAACCCGGGCCACTGGATCGTCGCCGCCCATGGACGGTGTGGCCTGCAGGGCCGCGACTGTCATGTCGGCAACCGTTGAATACAGATCATCCCGCAGGGCGGCACGGGCCAGGGCCTGCCACCGGTCACCGCGCGGAAGCTTGGTGATCCGCTCCAGCAGGTCGTCGATTCCGTAGCGGTCGTAGACGGCGTAGTAGACCGCGGCGATGTTCTCGGCCGGTTCTTCAACCTGCCGGGTCGCCAGGGCGACGTCGAGCAGGCCGTAGCTTTCGAACTGCTCCGCCCAGTACGTGCCCAGGTCCTTGGGCACGTCCCAGCCGGCGGCTTTCTCCAGTGCGGCTTCCACGCGGTCGCGGTCGGCTCCGCGCATAAAGCGCATGAGGTCCTTCCGGAGCGGCTCGACGATCGGCTTGAAGGCCTGGATGTCCTCGTCAATGGAGCTGCCGCGTCCAACGTGGTTCACGAACCAGCGCACGGCCCGGTCCAGCAGCCGGCGCATGTCCAGGTGGATGGAAGTCCAGGTTTCGGTCGGGAAGCTGGCGGGCAGCTCGCCCAGGGCGGCAACGACGTCGTCGATTGCGTAGATCTCACGCAGCGCACTGAAGGCACGGGCAACCGTGGCCTCGGTGGCTGAGGTCTCTTCCATGACCCGGAAGGCGAAGGTGATTCCGCCAATGTTGATCATGTCGTTGGCGACCATGGTGGAGATGATTTCGCGCCGCAGCGGATGGGTATCCAGCTGGTCATCGAAGCGTTCCACCAGCTGCCTGGGGAAGTACCGCCGCAGCGTGCCGCGGAAGTACGGATCGTCCGCCAGGTCGGAGGCGGTCAGCGCGCGGGTCAGCTCGATCTTGGCGTAGGCCGCCAGGACAGAGAGTTCCGGTGCGGTGAGGCCCTGGCCTTCGGCGACACGGGCGCGCAGCTCATCCTTTGTGGGCAGCGCCTCCAGGGCGCGGTCCAGGCCGGCATGCTCCTCAAGCCAGTCCATCAGGCGCTCGAAGCTGGGGCTCCACTCGATCACACGCTGGCGGTCGTTCAGCAGGAGCATGTTCTGGTCGATGTTGTCCTGCAGCACCAGTCGGCCGACTTCATCCGTCATTGAGTGCAGGAACGCCGAACGTTCAGAGGCATCCAGTCGGCCTGCGGCGACCATGCGGTCAACGAAAATCTTGATGTTGACCTCGTGGTCGGAGCAGTCCACCCCGGCCGAGTTGTCGATCGCGTCGGTGTTCAGGATGACTCCGGACAGGGCAGCTTCGATGCGGCCGCGCTGGGTCATGCCCAGGTTGCCGCCTTCGCCGATGACCTTGGCACGCACGTCCCGGCCGTCAATGCGGATCGCGTCGTTGGCCTTGTCCCCCACCTCGGCGTTGGTCTCGGTGGACGCCTTGATGTAGGTGCCGATTCCGCCGTTGTAGAGCAGGTCCACCGGCGCCTTGAGGATGGCGCGCAGCAGTTCCGGCGGGCTCAGACGGGTGACGCCGGAATCCAGTCCGAGGACCTCGCGCACCTGGGCGCTGATCGGGATGCTCTTGGACTGCCGCGGGAAGACTCCGCCGCCCTCGCTGATGAGGGTCTCGTCGTAGTCCGCCCAGGAGGAACGCGGCAGTTCGAAGAGCCGGCGCCGTTCAGCGTGCGAGCGGGCTGCGTCGGGGTTCGGGTCCAGGAAGACGTGGCGGTGGTCGAAGGCCGCCACCAGGCGGATGTGTTCCGAGAGCAGCATGCCGTTGCCGAAGACGTCGCCGCTCATGTCTCCCACGCCCACTGCGGTGAAGTCCTCGTTCTGGGTGTCGACGCCGAGTTCGGTGAAGTGCCGTTTGACCGATTCCCAGGCACCGCGGGCGGTGATGCCCATGGCCTTGTGGTCGTAGCCCACGGATCCGCCGGACGCGAAGGCGTCCCCGAGCCAGAACCCGTACTCGGCGGAGAGGGCGTTGGCGATGTCCGAGAAGGATGCAGTGCCCTTGTCCGCGGCGACAACCAGGTAGCTGTCATCGCCGTCGTGCCGGACAACGTTCTCCGGCGGGCGCACCTGTTCGCCGTCCTCGGTCACCACCAGGTTGTCGGTGATGTCCAGCAGGCCGCGGATGAACGTGCGGTAGCTTTCCTTGCCTTCTTCCATCCAGGCGCTGCGGTCCTTCGCGGGGTCCGGCAGCTGCTTGGCATAGAAGCCGCCCTTGGCCCCTGTGGGCACAATGACGGCGTTCTTGACCGTCTGTGCCTTGACCAGGCCCAGGATCTCGGTGCGGAAGTCCTCGCGCCGGTCGGACCAGCGCAACCCGCCGCGGGCCACCTCGCCGAAGCGCAGGTGGACGCCTTCCACCCGCGGGGAGTAAACCCAGATCTCGTACTTGGGCCGCGGGAACGGTGCGCCGTCAATGACCGCGGTATTGAGTTTGTGGCTCACATACGGTTTGCCCTGGTAGAAGTTGGTGCGCAGCGTTGCCTCGATGAGGTTGGCGAACGTCCGCAGGACACGGTCTGCGTCCAGCGTCGGAACCTGTTCCAGTCCGGCGTCCAGCTCCGTGCGTGCAGCCTCCATTTCGGCGGCACGCTTGTCCTCTTCGAGCGCCGGATCAAACCGCGCCCGGAACATGCGGCCCAGTGCGCCGGTAACCCGAGGGTTGGCCAGCAGGGTGCCTGCGATGAAGCCGTAGGAGTTGGTGTTGCCCATCTGGCGCATGTACTTGGCGTAGCTGCGGAACACCACGACTTCCCGCCAGCCCAGTCCCTGGCTGAGGATGAGCCGGTCCAGGGCGTCGGACTCGCTGGCGCCGGAGATCCCGGCACGGAAGGCCTCCGCCAGGAGCGTGCCGGTTTCGAGCGGGTCCACCGCGTCGCCGTAGCGCAGCCCAAGGTCATAGAGGTAGAGCTCGACGCCGTCCTGGCGCTTGATCTCGAACGGACGTTCGTCCAGGACTTCCAGGCCCAGGTTGTGCAGGAAAGGAAGGATCTGGGTCAGGGACCGCGGTTCAAGCAGATACAGCTTCAGCCGGGCGTCAGCGCTCTCGGCGTTCTCGGCGCTGTCCGCGGTGCGGACCGGCAGGTAGACGAAGAGTTCCGGTGCCGTGTCCGGGTGCTGCAGCCGGTCCTCAAACCGGGCAATGTCCTCCAGCGCGTCCTCGACCTCGTAGCCAACCCGGTAATCCATCGGGAAGGCATCGCCCCACAGAGTTGAGAGCTCCTCGGCCTGGACACGGTCGAACTTCCCGCGCAGTACCTCGTCGATTCCCTCGGACCAGGACCGGGTTGCATTGACCAGCCGGCGTTCCAGCGCAGCGGAGTCGACGTCTGCGATCTCCACGCCCTTGGGCAGCCGGATGCGGAAGAACAGGCGGGCCAATGCTGACTCGGTCAGCCGGGCTTCGTAGTCGATCGAGTCGGCGTTGAAAGTGGCCCGCAGCTCGTCCTGGATGCGCAGGCGGACGGACGTGGTGTAACGGTCGCGGGGCAGGAAGACCAGGGCGGACATAAACCGTCCGTAGACGTCCGGGCGCAGGAAGAGCCGCGTGCGACGGCGTTCCTGCAGGCGGAGGATTCCCTGGGCGGTTTCCAGCAGCCCGTCGGCGTCGATCTGGAAGAGCTCGTCGCGCGGGAAAGTTTCCAGGATGGAGAGCAGGTCCTTGCCGGAGTGTGAGTCCGCCGGGAACCCTGCGCGGCGGATGACGTCCTTGACCTTGTCCCGCAGGATGGGGATGTCCCGCACGGAGCCGGTGTAGGCACCCGTGGCAAACAGCCCGATGAATCGCCGTTCGCCGGTGACGTTGCCCTGTGCATCGAACCTCTTGACTCCGATGTAATCGAAGTACGCGGCGCGGTGCACGGTTGACCGCGAGTTGGCCTTCGTAATCACCAGCGCACGCTTTTCCCGTGCTTTGGTCCGGCCGGCGGTGGTCAGGTGCTGGACCTTCCCTGCCTCCGAATTCCGGCACAGCAGTCCAAGGCCGGTTCCGGACGAGGCCCGCAGAACGTCCTCGCCGTTTTCGTTGATCAGGTCGTATTCCCGGTAGCCCAGGAACGTGAAGTTTCCGTCGTCCAGCCAGGCCAGCAGCTCCCGTGCCTGCTGAAGGTCCGGAATGCCGGGGCCGGCCGTGGCGAGTTCGCGGGCGATCTCGTGGACTTTTGCCCGCATGCCGGACCAGTCCCGGACCGCCACACGGACGTCGTCCAGGACCCTCAGGAGCCCGTCGACCATGTCCTTGCGGCGCGTCTCGTCGGTTAGCCGCGGGACTTCAACGGCGATCCATGACTCGATGCGCGTGGTGTGGTCCCCGCTGCCGATCAGGCCGGAAATATCCGGCAGTGCGGCGGTGTCGCCGCTGGAAATGCCGGCTGCGTTCGGGACCCGCTTGACCTGCTGCAGCGTATCGCTGTCCCGGTGGCGGGTCGCCAGGAAAGTGGGATGGACCATCAGCCGGATGCCGCTGTTCTGCCGGACTATTTCGGCAGTGACCGAATCGACGAGGAACGGCATGTCATCAGTGACGATGAGAATGACGCTGGCATCGCCCTGGTCAAAAAGATCTACTGCTGCCTTGCCCTCTGCGCGCGTCCAGGCCAGCGAACGATGCGCCTGCGCACGTTCGCGCAGCGCCTGGGGCGGGTAGAGAGCGGCGTCCTCTGCCGCCAGATGCTCGTAGTAATTCCCGATGAAATCCTCAAGGGAAGTATCCGAACTGGACAGATCCGTGGTGTTGGATCCAGACGACATGTAATACGCCTCCGAAATTCGCCGCTTGGTACAGGCCGCCCCTTTGCGGCCCGTTTGATACGAGCCTATCCCGTTGGCAAAGAAAAGGTCACTTCGCAGCTCCGCGCTTCCAGCGCCGTTTGCTCCCGCTGCCTGCGGGAACGTTGGCCAGGGCAGCAATCGCCGTCCGCAGCCCTGATGCCGGCGCAGTTTCCAGCAGCGCTGTCCCGGCGAGCAGCGAGGCATCAGCAGCATCCCAGTCCGCAGGCAGGAAAGCGCTGATGCGGCCGGGGCCGAATCGTTCCCAGGCGTCGCTCAGCTGTTGCTCCGGGGCGCGGCCCACCGTGGAACGGCGTACTTTATTCAAGACCACCAGCGGCGATGCGGACGGAACAGCCGCTTCCAGCTCGGCCAGGGCGCGCACCAGGCGCGGCACGCCCACCGGGTCCGCGGAGCCGACGGCGTACACCGTGTCCGCCGCTTCCAGCGCCGCGAGGGTTGCCGCGTTCCGGCGCGGAGCCATGGTGTCGAAGCTGAGTTCCTCGTCCGCCTCCACGCTGAACCCGCAGTCAATAACGATGATGTCCGCAATGCTGCGCGCTTCGGCCAGCACCCTCGACAGAGCAGTACCGCGGATTTCCAGCCAGCGGTCCGAACGGGTAATCCCGGTCAGTACCCCCATGCGGCTGTTCCTGATCTGCACCTGCACTGTGGACGCTTCCAGGGACGCCTGATCCAGCAGTCCTTGTTCCGCCAGCCGGCAGCCCTGGGCCAGGCCCGCCGATTCCTCCGTCAGTCCAAGGGCCGCAGCAACGCTGGGGGCATAGGTATCCGCGTCCACCAGGATTACCGCGCTGCCGGCTGCGGCTGCCTCGGCGGCCAGGTTCAGTGCCAGGGTGGTGCGTCCGGGTCCGCCGGCAGGACCCCAGACGGCTATGACACGTCCCTGCCGGCGTGGTTCGCCCGGATCCTTGTCCGGTGCGCCGCCGGAGAGCTCCCACTTCCTCAGCCCTTCTGCAGGATCCGCGAGCGAGGACCGCGCGTTTCGCTCCGGCCCCAGCTCCTCCAGAGCCTGGACGGCGTCGGCTACCAGGGCAGCCAGGGCTGCGGATTCCAGGCCTGGAGATGCGTGTGCCACCCCCAGCTGGTCCAGGCGGGTGCGGGCGTCCGGGTCATCAGCCAGCACCACAAGTGCCACCCCGGCCGCCTTGACGCGGCCGGCGAGGCTGGCAGTCAGTTCCCCGGAGTCGTCGTCCACAATGGCCGCCCGTGCCATTCCGCTCTGGCATGCAGCGATCAGTTCAGAGAGTTCGCTGCACCGGCGGATAACGGTCACCGGCCCCTGCAGGCGCTCGAGTCCCTGCACCAGTTCTGCTGTTCCGCTGCCGGAGGTGACTACCGGAATGGCGGTCATCGGGCCGAGGGGTTGGGTACGACGGCGATCTTTGCCTGGTTGGAAAGCGCACCGAGCAGGGCGGGCAGATCCTGGTCTTCCACGAGGACCAGGAGACGGGTGGCGTCGGCTCCGGCAATAACCGATTCGGTTACGGAGAGTTCGGAGATCTCAGCGGCTGTCAGCAGCCGCCGCGGTTCGCCGTAGCCGTTCTGGCCATTGGGCAGGGAGGCCCAGACGTCAACCCGGTCTCCGGCACGGATACCGCTGGGCAGTGGCGCCTGGACATCCAGGCCCAGCGGTTTGCGGTCCAGCTCTGCTGCCGCGGTGAGGTCGGCACGGGCGAGCAGCTCCCCACGGCGGATGAGCGTTCCCGCGACGGCGTCCGGGGGGAAGTCCTCCGACGCCGGCATGTAGGTTCCTTCAAGCCCGCCCAGGGAAACCTGGACGACGTCGAAGTCATCTGCTTCCAGGGCCGTTCCCACCGGGATCTCACGAGCGGCTGCCAGCACCTGTACGGTCTGGTCCTGGCTTGCAACCAGGGCACTGACCCCGGCTACGGAGGCCAGCACCAGGAGGACCCCCAGCATCAGGCGGGGATCTTTCCAGGACGGTTTTTTAAGGCGAGGTGCAGGCGCTGCCTGCACCGCCGTCTTGAGACTCATGCATCCCCCTAGGTTTTCCCGCCGCCGGTGCGGAGTGTTGGAGGTCATTGTGGCCTCCAGCAGGCAGTATGGAAACGGGTGGGGCCCGGAAATTGTGGATAACAACGAGCCGGCTGCCGGGCGGATGGCAGACTTGGTCAGCAGCGGCACAGCGCCGGAAAGGATTGATGGTGGGCACCATGATGGAGAAAAGGTTCCTTACCCTCGCCGACGTCGGCGAGGTCCTGAACATCTCCTCGTCACAGACGTATGCGCTTGTGCGCTCCGGCGAGCTGCCTGCCATCCAGGTGGGCGGCCGCGGCCAATGGCGGGTTGAGTCCGCCAAGCTGGAGGAGTACATCGCCGGCGCCTACCGCCGGGCGGAAGCTGCCCGTTCGGCGCTCCCGCAGGCGCAGAATGAGGGCGCCGACTCGGACGCCTGAGGCCGCCGGCACGGACGGAGCCTAGCTCCGGCGGGTTGAACTGACCGCCGCGATCCAGGCCAGCGGAACTACGGCAACTGCAGCTACGTTGCCGCGCCGCCGGGGTTCGCCCGGTTCCACCACCGCAAGTTCCAGGAAGTCCTGCCCTACCCGGTCGATGCTGCCGTGCTGTGCCGGCTGCGCTCCGCGCAGGTGCAGGTCGACCGGATATCGGTCCCGTGCCAGCCCTCTCAGCGCAGAGGCGAGCTTCAGCTGCACAGCGGGTACCGATGAATCCGCATACCGGTCCATCCCCTCGATCATCTGCACTGCGTGCACCGGAACCACATGTGCGCCCGAGGCGGATTCAAGCAGGAACCAGCTGTCCCCCAGCTGCTTCAGCACTCCCTGGAGCGGTCCGCCGGGAATCCCCAGATGCACCCTCAAAGTCCTGCCCCGCTGAGCACGCAGCCTGGCGGTGAGTTCCAGTCCGGCTACTTCCCCGCGCTGCCGGTCGGCTATTTCCGATTCAAGTCCGGCCTGTCCGGCGGCAGCAAGCTGCGCCTCCAGGTCTGCGAACAGTGCCTCCCACCTCATCGGGCAAGGCTAGCGTGTCCACATTTCCGGGGCACCACTCTGGACAGACGAAACCTCAGTCGGTAGCAAAAAGGATCAAAGCGAACCGAAACCAGTTAAACCGTGTCAAACGTAATCAAATGACATCAAACAAGATCATCGCCAGCAGCAGCGGAGGCAGCCATGGCTTTTCGAGGAACAGACACACGCAGGAGACTGGAGGATCTGTTTCAGGCCGGTGCGGCATTGGCCGCCGGCGCCCTGCTGCTCAAGGCTTCTTTCCTGCTGCAGGAGGGCGGGGCAGTGCCGTGGGCAGCACCGCCGCTCCGGACCTTCAGCGATTTGCAGTACGCCGCTGGTCTTGCTGCGGGCTGCGCAGGCCTGCTGGTACTGGTGTGGTGGAGCGTGGGCCTGGCAGCGGCGCTGCTCTCAGCGCTGCTTCTGCGCAGGGGCAACCACCGGGCGGCCCGCGCCGTCGGCCGGTTCAGTCCCCTGTTCCTGAAGAGACTTGCCGCAGCTGCGCTGGGCGTGCAGCTTGTCTCCGCTCCCCTGCCCGCTCTGGCTGCCCCCGCCGCTGACCCGGGCCCCAGTGCAGCTTCCATCAGCATCAGCCGGACCACCGGCCCCGTGCCCGTGTCCCCGGCAGCAGATCCGGGATGGCATCCGTCGAACTCAGCCGCTGGAGGAAGCGGCACCGGGAACCCTAAACCGAACAACGCAGTTTCCTACCCCGGCACGAACCGGGCCGACCCCTCCTGGAAACCCTCGCCCGGACCGGTAGACGCTTCCCTTCTGGTTCCCGGGACCCGTGCGCCGGCACCCGCTGCCACCGTCACGGTCCGCTCCGGAGACACACTCTGGGATCTGGCAGCTGCCCAGCTCGGCTCTCTCGCCACCGATTACGAAGTCGCCCGGCACTGGCCGGCCTGGCATGAAGCCAACCGGACCGTCATCGGCCCTGATCCGCACCGGCTGCTGCCGGGGCAAGTCCTGGCCGTTCCGCCGCCGCCAGCTGATTAGCCAGCCCTCGGAAAGGACACCCCCATGACCATCCTGATTATTCTTCCCGCTCCCGGCGAGCCAGCCGGAGAACCAGCCGTGGCCGAGGGTGAACCTCGGCCGGTTTTCAGCAGCGTTCCAGGTCTGGCTCCGCCGGTGGTTCCGCAACGGCATCCGGTCCTTGTCCGGGAAGAGCCTCCGCCAGAGTCCGGCGGCACATCGAACTGGAGCAGCTCGGCGGAGGAGGACGCACGGATCGAGGCCATCAGCCGGTCCGTCAGCATGGGCGCTCTGGAGGTACTGGCAGGCGTCCGTCCCCTGCAGCAGCTGGCACGGTGGATGGACTTCGATGAGTTCGAACGCCTTCAGCTGCGTACCAACCTGGTCCGCGGCCGAGGCAGCGGAAGGCTGCACCGGAACGTCCGAATCCTGCGCGTCCGGGTCTGCCCCGTCGCATCCGGCATCTACGAAGTAGCCGTGGCGGCCGCCGAAACGGACAGAGTCCGCGCCGTAGCCCTCCGTCTGGAGCTGCGGCGCGGACTCTGGAAAGTTACCGCTCTGGAAATCGGGTGAAGCTACTTGCGGCGCTTCTTCTTGGAGGCAGGCCGGGTGTCCCTGCGGGATGCAGGCTGGGCCTGCTTGGCGGCCCCGGTGCGCTCAACCCTGGTTTCAACCTGGCCCTGGCTGTTCGGAGCCGAGAACTGCAGGCTGGCCGGCTGCTCGGGCGCTTCCAGCCCGGGAGTCTGGATGACCGGAGTGCCCACGATCCCCCGTGCGTCCTTCACACCCTGCAGCGCCTCGGGAACCTGCGGCTGGCTCACCTGAACTTCGACGTTGAAGAGGTAGCGGATGCTCTCTTCACGGATGGCTTCCATCATGGTCTGGAACATCACGAAGCCTTCGCGCTGGTACTCCACCAGCGGATCGCGCTGGGCCATGGCACGCAGGCCGATGCCCTCCTTGAGATAGTCCATCTCGTAGAGGTGTTCCTGCCACTTGCGTCCGATCACCGAGAGCACAACACGGCGCTCAAGCTCGCGCATGGCGGCGGAGCCGATGGCGTCTTCGCGTGCCTGGTAGGCCAGGCGGGCGTCGGAGAGGATCTCGTTGAGGAGGAAGTCGCGGGTCAGGTTCGACCGGCCGTCGGCTTCGTCAACAACTTCGTCAATGGTGAGGCTGATCGGGTACACGATCTTGAGGTTCTTCCAGAGCGTCTCAAGATCCCAGTCGTCGCCGTGGCCTTCAGCGGTTGCGTCGTTGACGACGGCGCTGATCACGTCTTCGAGGAAGAAGCCGATCTTTTCCTGCAGGTCGTCGCCTTCCAGGATGCGCCGCCGGTCGCCGTAAATAGCTTCGCGCTGGCGGTTCAGGACGTCGTCGTACTTCAGGACGTTCTTGCGCTGTTCGGCGTTGCGCGCCTCGACCTGGCCCTGCGCGTTCTGGATGGCCTTGGAGACCAGCTTCGATTCAAGTGCGACGTCGTCCGGCATGGAGGAGCTGTTCATGATGCGCTCGGCTGCGCCGGAGTTGAACAGTCGCATCAGGTCATCGGTCAGCGAGAGGTAGAACCGGGACTCGCCGGGGTCGCCCTGGCGGCCGGAACGGCCACGGAGCTGGTTGTCGATTCGCCGTGATTCGTGGCGTTCGGTGCCCAGGACGTAGAGCCCGCCCAGCGCACGCACTTCGTCGTGTTCGGCTGCCACTGCGGCCTGTGCCTTCTCCAGGGCAGCGGGCCAGGCGGCCTCATAGGCTTCCGGGTCCTCCGCGGGATCAAGGCCGCGGGAATTGAGCTCGGCGACCGCGTTGAACTCGGCGTTGCCGCCCAGCATGATGTCAGTGCCTCGGCCGGCCATGTTGGTGGCGACCGTGACCGCGCCCTTGCGTCCGGCCTGCGCCACGATGGCTGCTTCACGGGCGTGGTTCTTGGCGTTCAGGACCTCGTGCCGGATGCCTGCCTTGGCCAGCTGCTTGGAGAGGTACTCGCTCTTTTCGACGCTGGTTGTACCCACCAGCACGGGCTGGCCGGATGCATGCCGCTCGGCGATGTCCTTGACGACGGCGTCGAACTTTGCGACTTCGTTCTTGTAGATCAGGTCCGACTGGTCCAGCCGTGCCATCGGCTTGTTGGTGGGGATGGGCACTACACCAAGCTTGTAGGTGCTCATGAACTCGGCAGCTTCGGTTTCAGCCGTGCCGGTCATGCCGGAGAGCTTCTCGTAGAGGCGGAAGTAGTTCTGCAGGGTGACGGTGGCAAGGGTCTGGTTCTCCGCCTTGATCTGCACCCCTTCCTTCGCCTCGATGGCCTGGTGCATGCCTTCGTTGTAGCGGCGGCCGGCCAGGATACGTCCGGTGTGCTCATCGACAATGAGCACTTCACCCTTGAGGATGACGTAGTCCTTGTCCCGCTTGAAGAGTTCCTTGGCCTTGATGGCGTTGTTCAGGAAACCGATCAGCGGGGTGTTGGCCGCTTCGTAGAGGTTGGTAATGCCGAGGTAGTCCTCGACCTTTTCGATGCCGGATTCGAGCACGCCGACGGTGCGCTTCTTCTCGTCGACTTCGTAGTCCACGTCAAGGCTCAGCCGCTGGACCACCTTGGCGAACTCGGTGTACCAGCGGTTCACGTCGCCGCTGGCGGCACCGGAGATGATCAGCGGGGTTCGGGCCTCATCGATGAGGATGGAGTCAACTTCGTCAACGATGGCGAAGTGGTGGCCGCGCTGGACGAGCTCATTGGCGCTCCAGGCCATGTTGTCGCGGAGGTAGTCGAAGCCGAACTCGTTGTTAGTGCCGTAGGTGATATCTGCCGCGTACTGCTCGCGTCGGGTGGCCGGGTCCTGGTTGGCGAGGATGCAGCCGGTGGACATGCCCAGGAACCGGAAGACGCGGCCCATCAGGTCCGACTGGTATTCGGCCAGGTAGTCGTTGACAGTGACCACGTGCACTCCGCGGCCGGTCAGCGCGTTCAGGAAGGCCGGGGCCGTGGCCACCAGGGTCTTTCCTTCACCGGTCTTCATTTCGGCGATGTTGCCCAGGTGCAGGGCAGCGCCGCCCATCATCTGTACATCGAAGTGCCGCATGCCCAGGGTACGGCCAGCCGCTTCCCGGACCAGTGCGAATGCTTCCGGCAGCAGATCGTCCAGGCTCTCGCCGTCGGCGTGGCGTTCCTTGAGGTTATCTGTCTCGGCGCGCAGTTCGGCATCGGTCATGCCCTTGAACTCGTCCTCGAGCACGTTGATCGCGTCGGCGTAGTTACGCAGTGTTTTCAGCGTCTTCTTGTCACCGGTGCGAAGAACTCGTTCGAGAAGTGATGCCACTGATTTGCTCCCAATCTAGTGTTGCCGAAATCTGGCGTCCCCAGTCTACGTGAGAGACGTCCGGCAGGCCGCCAAGGTTCCCGCTTGGGAATCATCCACGGTCTACTGCCAGTTTCAGGGCGGGCGCAAGATCGCCCACAGGACTTACCATAACCTCTGTGAGGCCGAGCCACTGTGCCATCAGGCGTAATTCTGCGGCGAGCTCAACGGCGGTATCCGCGGGCGCGCCGGGTTCGGCATGGGATGCCTGCACCAGCAGGGCCCGTCCTGCCCGGTCAGCTTTCAGGTCCACGCGGGCCACAATCGCCTCGCGCAGCAGGAACGGCAGCACGTAATACCCGTACCGGCGTTTGTGGGCCGGCGTGTAGATTTCGATGCGGTAATAAACGCCGAATACTGCCTGCAGCCGTCGCCGGTCGAAAACCAGTGAATCAAACGGGCTCAGCAGGCCGCGGCCATGGCAGCGCCTGGGGGTCCGTGCCTGGGGATGAAGAAAGACCGGGCCTTTCCAGCCCTCGACGGTTATTTCCTCCAGTTCTCCCCTGGCTGCCAGGGTTCGGGCAGCGGTGAGGGTATCGCGCAGCGGCAGGCGGAAGTAATCAGCCAGCATGGGCGCGGTCCCCAGTCCAATCGAGCGTGCAGCAGCCTCGGTCAGCCGGAGCAGGGCTTCGTTCCGATCCGCGGGCGCCAGGGCAGCCTCGCCGTCGGGATGTACGGCGGCGGCAGGCGCGTACAGCCGTTCGAAGGCGGGGCCCCGCCCCGCCGAGGAGATGAGTCCCTGCTCGAAGAGGTCAGACAGGACCCGTTTCGAATCGCTCCAGTTCCATCCCCACGACTTGGTACCCGGGCGTGCGCCTTCACCGAGGACAGATTCAACTTCACGGGCGGACAGCGGATGCTTCTGCTCCAGCAGTTCCATTACGGCGTCGGTGAGCACGCTCCGCGGTTCCTCCGGCATAGAGGTGGCCCGCACCCAGGTCCGGCGCTGCCACTGGCGGAGGTCGGCGAACAGGTCCGGGCGGATGAAGCTGGCTTCATGCGCCCAGTATTCAACCATCCGGCGGGGATGCCGGGTAGACATCCGGTCCAGGACTTCCCGGTCGTAGGCACCCAGCCGGGTGAAGAGAGGCAGGTAGTGGCTGCGGGCCAGAACGTTGACCGAGTCGATCTGCAGCAGGCCCAGGGCATCAAAAACGCGGCCCGTCTGCCCGGGAGTCGGGCGGACGGGCCGCGGTTTGGCTAACTGCTGGGCGCCGAGGATGGTGCGGCGTGCCCGGTCAAGGGAGAAGGCGGCTGGCATGCACCCATCCTAGGACCGGGACAGACTGACCTCTAGGCGCCGGCGTTTACGTCTGCGGCTGCCGGTGAGGCGTCCCGGTAGCCGCGCATCTCCTCACGAATTTCCTCAGAACCCTCGGCGCACTTGGAATCGAGGGTAATGACGCCGTAGGTCCATCCCTTCCGGCGGTAGACAACGGACGGAGCTCCCGTCGCAGCGTCTACGAAGAGGTAGAAATCGTGGCCAACCAGTTCCATGTTGTCGACAGCGTCGTCAAGGCTCATGGGGGCACCCGGGAAAACCTTGCGACGGATCAGGACCGGGCATTCGCCGGTCTGCATGTCCTGGTTGTCGGCTTCGTTGCTCTCCGCCGGGACAGCTTCAGCCGCTGCGAACTGGGAAGACAAAGGTTCGGAAGTGCTGACAGGCTCCAGGCCCGCGGTGGCCACCCGCACTGGGACGGGGGTATGGCGCCCGCGGTGCACCTTGCGCCGGTCGCTTGCGCGGCGAAGGCGTTCCATGAGCTTTCCGTAAGCGAGGTCAAAGGCCGCAAACTTGTCCGCGGAAGATGCCTCGGCGCGGACCACGGGTCCCCGGCCCAGGACAGTCAATTCCACGGTGAGGGAGCTGTCGGCTTCACGGACGTTTTCGTGCTTGGTGACCCGGGCATCTACCCGCTGCACCTTGTCTCCGAGGTTCTCGACCTTGCCGATTTTTTCGGCGGCGTACTGACGGAACCGATCGGATACTGCAACGTTGCGTCCGCTGATCATGAATTCCATGGTGCCCTCCAATATTCTTCGGTGACACAACAACGGCCGCTGCCAGTTTCCTTCGCGACCGTTGCCGCAGGACTGCTCCGTTTCTTGAAGCAATCCATACCAACACGTTAGATCACCCGAGAGGTTTATTCACCTTCTGACCTTGGCCGCTGTCCGTGCGCCCAGTGCCGGCGGGTGGTTGCGCCCGCCGGTTCGGGCCGGCATCCGCCGGCACTTCTGCATGCGGAGCAGGGGCTCGCACAGCGGCGATCACGGCTGCACCGCCAACCCGGGCCCCGGCTGCGCGGAGGGCACGCGCTGCTTCAGCCAGAGTAGCCCCGGTGGTCAGCACGTCATCCGCGAGAAGGACGTTCATTCCCAGCAGCGCACCCGGCGGGCCGGCAGTCATTGTGCCGAAGACGTTCCGCCGCCGGGCTCCTGCACCCAGCCCTTTCTGCACCCGCGGTCCACGCGTCAGCAGCGCCGCAGCACCGGCGCCGGTTCGGTATTTCAGGACGCGGTCCAGGTGTGTACCGGCAGGCAGCAGCCCGCGGCGTCCCACCTTCGCGAGGATCAGCTGCAGCGGGTCATAGCCGCGGCGGGCCCGGCTGGCAAAGCTGCCCGGCACCGGAACGACTGCCAGCCGCCCGGCCGCAGCGCCTGCAGGCCCGCAGGCCCCAAACAGGGCCCGGGCCATTGCTTCGGCCAGAATGCCCGTCAGGTCTGTGTGCCCGTGGTTCTTGCAGGCAAGCAGGACCCTGGACAGTCCGCCGCCATAACGTCCCGCAGCGATGACCGGAAGGGGTGCATCCTCCGGTACGCCGGGACCCGGCATACCGCTTGCTGCAGGCCCGGTGTGTGTACTTCCGGCCCCGCAGCAGCTTTCGGCCGGCGGCAGCATCGCAGCACCTGATGAAGCCTCGAACGGCCGCAGAGTCGCCTGACGCACTGCCACGGCGCACCCGGGGCAGAGGGAATCGTCCGGCGTCCCGCACACCACACATTCCGCCGGCAGGAGCACGGAGCGCAGTTCCCGGCAGGCGGCCAGGACCGCGGCTGCTCCGGGAGCGGCGAACCATTCCTCCAGTGTTTCCAGGGGCGTCTTCAGGGGTGTTCCGCGTCGCGTCATCAGTTAACCGTCGCCGTTTATCCGTTCCGGAGGCCCTGGCGTGCGGCAGCCAGGGGAAACCCGGCGGGGTTTGATGCGGGAAATGTCCCCTGTGCAGGAGCTGAGGATCAGCCGGGGAACGCAGGGTCGCGGATTCCGTCAATCTCACGGATCCACCCGTTGCCCAGTTTCTTATAGACCGCATCCGCCGTCTGCAGAAACAGGTCGTCGGGCCCGTCTCCGCCGCTGAGGCCGAAGCTGCCCTCCCAGCCGGCCAGTTCCTGGTTGTCTTCCGCCGGGTCGAGGATAACCGGGGTCAGGGAATCGTCCTGCCCGCGCTGCAGGGCCGCCACTTTGGTTTCGCCAACCCAGACCGCTGTGGTCACGGGCTCGTTCGTCCACAGTTCCAGCGGGCTCGTGAGCGTCTGCGGCGCACCGTCTGATGAACGCACGACGCCGGCAAGCAGGACACGGGAAGACCCGTCCTGCTCGACCACCAGCAGCGCCCGGGCGCCGTCCCGCGAAAGCCGCAGTTCCCGCACAGTCATGTCCGAGAGCCAGGAAGGGGTCAGGCCGGCCTGGTTTGACGCTGCCAGGTTCGGGCCCACGGCGATAAGCCGGCTGCCCTCTCCCTGCGCCGCTGCGGACCAGATCCAGCCCTCGGGATCGATGCTGGGCCCGGTGAGCCCGTTTCCCGTGGCGACCTGGGCAACGTCCTTGCCCGGCCCGGTCACCAGCAGGGTGCCGCGGTCCCCGGAGAGGAACGCGATGGTATCCAGCTCCCCCACGGAGACGGCCGGGTCCCGGGGCTCGTATTCGGAGAGGTCAGGCAGGTTCTCGATGGCCTGGGACTGCCGGTCGCGGAAGAAAACGATGTCCTTCCCGAGCACTCCAACCTGGGTGTCCCCCACCCGCGGATCATGCTCGACCGGGACCAGGTCGCTGCTCGGTGGTCCCAGATCCACCTGGCGCTGGTTCACCGTCATTTCAACCGAGTTGACGTTGGTGAGCTGGCGCAGGTTCTGCTCCAGCTGCATTTTCATCTGCTGGCGGTTCAGGTCAGTTGAGTCCTCGAGCACTTCGGCGGAGAAATCCACGGAAGCCACGCCGGAGACGACCGGCACTGCGTCCCGTGCCAGTTTTGTCTCCACGGGGAAGGCACTGGTAACGGCGCCTTCCAGAAACGGTGCCGGACCGGCCAGCATGGCGTTGACCACTGAGGCAGCCATGCCGGACCGCTGGACGAACCAGCGGGTATCCGGAACCCAGTAGCGGTAGGTGCTGGAGTAGAAGTAGAGGTTGTGTGCCCGGAAAACGAGCGGGAAAGTGACGTCTGAAATCATCACGCCGTTGGGGATGCCGCTGATCCGCCATTGGCCGTCCTGCTCCACCAGGCGCACCTGGATCGTCTCCGTGGTGCCGGGAGCGGACTCGGTGCGGATGCCCTTGGCATTGACGGAGGCAACTACTTCCAGCTGAATCTGGAAGGCATTCGGTTCCGGCAGCGGCACCACGTTGGGATCTGCGCCGTAAATGACCACACGTTCAGTCGGCACCCACGACGCCGCCAGCTCCGCCGTGAGGAACTCCCGGGCCGTGGTGTAGTCTTCTGCGGCCCCGACGCCGGCCGTGATGAACCCTTCGATGATGCCCTGCGGGCCGGCGTCTTCAGCCGGTCCTGGCGGGTTGTAGAAGAGCTGGTTCGTGAGGGCGCTGACTCCGGCGCTGGCTGTAGCAGTGCCCACCGGGCCAACGGTCGGAATTGAAGAACAGCCCGAAAGGAACAGCACGGCGGCAATGAAGGCAGCGGCGAAGACCGAACGCTTCCTGGTGCTAGGCATTTGTTCCCTCCCCATCGGTGTTCAGGGCTGTCAGTGCCCTGGGCGGAGACGGCAGTGCAGTGTCCTGCGGCGAGAGCGGAACCGGGGATGCAGCGAAGCCTTCTCCGTGCCGGCGCGGCAGGGTCAGCCGGAAGCAGGCACCGTTGCCGGGGCTGCCCCATGCTTCGAGCCAGCCTCCGTGCAGCCGGGCGTCCTCGGCGGCGATGGCCAGTCCAAGCCCGCTTCCTCCGGTAGTCCGTGCCCGGGCCGGATCGGCCCTCCAGAAACGGTCAAAGACACGGGCGGCGTCGTCCTCGGTCATGCCGATTCCGTAGTCGCGCACTGCCACACCGACGGCGTCGGCGTTCGTCGCCACGGCGATTTCCACGGGTTTGCCTTCTCCGTGTTCGAGCGCATTGACCACGAGGTTTCGTACGATTCGTTCGATGCGGCGCGGATCGGCGTCGACCACCACACGGTCCTCGCGGCTCACGATTCTCACCTCCGAGCCGTTGTTCAGCGCCAGCGGCTCGGTAGCGTCCACGACGTCGCGGACAATGCCGAGGATGTCCGCGGCCTCCAGATCGGGTTCAGCCGCGCCGGCGTCGAAGCGGCTGATTTCAAGCAGGTCCGCCAGCAGCGCCTGGAAGCGCTCCACCTGGTGGTAGAGCAGCTCAGTGGAGCGTTTGGAAACGGGATCGAAGCCTTCGCGGGCGTCGTAGAGCACTTCGGCCGCCATCCGCACTGTGGTCAGCGGGGTGCGCAGCTCGTGGGAGACGTCGGAGACAAAACCCTGCTGCATCCGGGAGAGCTGGGCCAGCTGGGTGATCTGGTCCTGCAGGGTGGCGGCCATGTGGTTGAAGGACGCCGCCAGGCGGGCAACTTCGTCCTCACCCTTGACCTCCATCCTTTCCTGGAGTTCCCCGGCGGCAAGTTTCTCCGAGACGGAAGCCGCGGCGCTCACGGCGCCCACGCCCGCCTTGGTCACTACCCAGGCAATGGTGCCGATGATGGCCAGGAGCAGCCCGCCGGCGATCCACAGGATGCGGTGGATGTCATCCAGGGTCTGCTGCATGGTGTCCAGGTCGTAGATCAGGTACAGCGCATATTCGGACCGGTCCGGGGGCAGCGTCACCTTGGTGCCGAAGGCGAGGCCTGGTTCGCCGTGGGCAAGGGCCAGCGCGGACCAGTGGACGATGTCTTCGCCGTCGGGGTCCATTGCCTCGACGGCCGTGCTCAGGGGTTCGGGGATCCCGCTGGCGGTGATGCCGTCGCCCAGCGGTGTCACGTAGAGGTTTTCCTGTCCCGGCAGCGGGGTGAGCAGATACCGGCGCGGAGTTTCCGCACCGCGGCCCTCCAGCAGGGAAAGGGTGTTGGAGACCAGGCGCTCGGTTTCTTCACGGTCCGCAGCTGCCGTGGTCCGGAAGTTCTCCTTGACGCTGCTCAGGCCGGAGGTCGCCTCAGCCGTGAACTGGGTCAGCCGTTCCTCATAAAGTGCCCCCGCGATCTGGTTCGAGAGGAAGGCACCGATGCCGCCGGCTGCCACGATGACGAGCAGCAGCGTGGCCAGGACAGTCTTGAACTGCAGCGACCTGCGCCAGCGCAGGGCGATCTTCGCGATGGTGGCGCGGTGGATGGTCCAGCCGGCCCGCCGCAGGGCTGCGCCGGCGCGGGCAAGCCGCGCCTTGGCCCGTGCCTTCGAACCGTTGGGCACGCCGTTCTCCTCCACGGCTGCGGAGGGCTCGGAGCTAGTTTTGGCCGGCTTTGTAACCAACACCGCGGACCGTCAGGACAATCTCGGGAGCTTCAGGGTCCCGCTCAATCTTCGACCGCAGCCGCTGGACGTGGACGTTCACCAGGCGGGTATCTGCGGCGTGGCGGTAGCCCCAAACCTGTTCGAGGAGCATTTCCCGGGTGAAGACCTGCCACGGCTTGCGGGCCAGGGCCACCAGGAGATCAAACTCCAGCGGTGTCAGCGCGATCCGCTCGCTGCCGCGGGAGACAGAGTGACCGGCCACGTCAATGGAGATTTCACCGATAGACAGTGTCTCGGGAGCCTTTGAGTCGACCGGGCGGAGCCGGGCGCGGACGCGGGCTACCAGCTCGGCGGGCTTAAACGGCTTGGGCACGTAGTCGTCGGCACCGGATTCAAGGCCGCGGACGACGTCGGCGGTGTCAGATTTGGCCGTCAGCATCACAATCGGAAGATCGGACTCGGCACGGATCTGGCGGCATACCTCGATGCCGTCCATTCCGGGGAGCATCAGGTCCAGCAGCACGAGGTCCGGCTTGGAGCTGCGGAAGACTTCCAGCGCCTGCGCGCCGTCGGCACAGAAAACGGGGTCGAACCCGTCGTTGCGGAGCACAATGCCGATCATTTCGGCCAGCGCTTCGTCGTCGTCTACGACCAGTATCCGTGCCTTCATGCTTTTCTGTTCCCCGTTACTTCCTGCCCGCAGGGCATTCGACGTCCTGGGCTGGTTGAAAACCCGCGCACCTTTTCTGTGCGCTCTTCCCGGACATGCGGCAGTCGCATCCTGGAGATAGGCATGCCGGAGTAGCCCATGTTATCCCTATCATCCCTAACGGCATATTTTTGACCCGGCCCGCCGGGTCCCTGTCTGCGCGTCCAGAAACTATAGTCGGACTAGGAGAAACGAGATCATGACACAAAAAGGCGGGGCGCAAGGATGAGTCAGGACAATCACAACGAACCCGAATCCGGCGGTGTACCCCGCCCTGGATCCGGGCCGGACCCCTCGCCGCCGCAGGCGCCCTGGGGCCAGCAGCCCCAGTGGGGCCAGCAGCCGCAGTGGGGTCAGCAGCTGCCCGGCCAAACACCTCCGCCCTACGGCCAGCCCGCGCCTCCGGGATGGTCCAACCCCTATGCGTCCAACCCGTACGGCACCGGCGCGCCCGGCGGATACCCGCAGGGTCCCTACCCGCCCGGCCAGTACAGCGCTCCGCCCAAGCCCGGCGTTATTCCGCTGCGCCCCCTGGGCCTGGGCGAAATCCTCGACGGCGCGTTCCAGGCCTGCCGCCGCAACCCAGCGGCGACTTTCGGCATCGCAGTGCTCATCCAGGCTGTCATCTCGGTCCTCACGGTCATTTTCGGCCAGTCGCTGCTGGCTCCAATCAGCGAAATCGGGCTGGAATCGGAACTGACCGATGAACAGGCGCTCTCCCTGGGCACCACCGCGCTGACCGGCGGCACTGCCCTGACGATCGTCTCGGCCATCGGCATCCTGCTGATGCAGGGCCTGCTCGTTATCCCCGTGGCACGGGCGATCCTGAACCTCAAGACCGGGTTCGGCCAGACCTGGCGCCTGGCCAAGGGCTCCGGCCTGCGCCTCGCCGGCCTGGGCCTGCTGCTCTTCGCCGCCGCCGCCGTCGGAATCGTGGTGTTCATCTTCCTGCTGGTCCTGGTGATCGAGTTCCTGGGGCCCCTGGGCGTGTTCCTGACTGTGGTCGGTGTCCTGGCGCTCGTCGCAGTGTTCGCCTGGTTGTCGGTTAAGCTCGCCCTGGCACCGGCGGCGCTGGTCGCCGAACCCCGCGGCGTCTTCGCCGCGATCTCCCGGTCCTGGAGCCTTACGCGGCGGAACTGGTGGCGCACCTTCGGCATCCTGCTGCTGACCAGTGTGATCGTTTCAATCATCGTGTCCGTGATCAGCACCCCGATCACGATGCTGATCACCCTCTTTGCCTCCTTCGGGACACAGGAAGCAGCTGCTGACGACCTCTCGGCCGTACTCCCGGTCCTGATCCTGACGACGGCGGTGTCCGCTTTCTTCGGTGCCATCGGCTACGCCTTCCAGGCCGCCGTCACCTCGCTGCTCTACATTGACCTGCGCATGCGCCGGGAAGGCTTCGATGTGGCCCTGATGAAGGACCAGGAAATCGCAGCCGCATCCGGGCCGGACTTTGTTCCGGGCCGCAACGTGCCTCCGGCAGCCTCCGGCCAGTGGCCGCAGGGCCCGTACACCGGTTCCGCCTAGGGCTGCATGAGGACAGGAGCGATTTTCCGGCAGTCCCCGGAAGTGCCGGTGGAGCCGGACGCCGATCAAGCCCGCAGCTGGCTCGAGAATGAGCTTTCGAAAGCCGAGTACCAGGACGCTCAGCCGAGCCTGCTGGAACGCGCCGTTGCGAAGATCCTGGAGTTCCTGACGGACCTGCTGTCCGGCATTCAGGGCGTAGGGGCTCCCGCCGGCATCCTGCTTCTGGCGCTGGGCGCGCTGGTGCTGCTGGCGCTTGCCGTTCTGGTGGTCCGGCCCCGGCTGAACGCACGCAGGAAGCCTGCGGGCCTCTTCGATGAGGCGGGTGCGGACCAGGATGCCGCGGCCCACCGTGCCCTGGCGGAGCAGGCTGCACAGGCCGGAGACTGGGACGGCGCACTCGCCGAACGCCTGCGCGCGATCCTGCGCTCGGCTGAAGAACGGGTCATCCTGCACCCGCAGGCCGGACGCACCGCCCAGGAAGCCGGAACGGCGCTGTCCGCCGTCTTCCCCGCCGAGGCGGAGGAGATCCGCTGGCTGAGCCGGCGCTTCGACGAAGTCCGCTACGGCGGCAGCCGCGCTGCTGAACCCGATGCCCGGCGCGCCGCGGACCTCGATGCGGCACTGCTTTCATCCCAGCCGGCACCCTCTGCTGCTTCGGCTGTTCCGTCCCTGGCGGTACCCAAATGAGTGCGCCCGTGCAGGCAGCCCCCGGACAGGAACAGCCCGCCGCTGCAGCAGCTGCTCCCTCGATGCTGCGGGGCCGGCTGCGGGCCTGGCGGCTGTGGATCGTCCTTGCCCTCCTGCTGATCGGCGGGGTGGTCCTGAGTCTGCTGACCGCCACGAATGCCAACCGGACTCCCCTTTCAGCTTCCAACGCAGCACCGGAAGGAGCCCAGGCCGTAGTCCGCGTGCTGCAGGAACAAGGTGTGGAGGTAGTTGAGGCTGTGAACTATGAGAGTGCCCTGGCCGCACTGGAAGGGAAGAACGCAGCCATGCTGTTCTTCGATCCCAACGAATACCTTTCGGGTTCCCAGCTCGGCGAACTGGCAGCGGCAGCCCGGAAGAAAGTTCTCGTAGAACCAACCTTCGCGCAGCTTCAGGCGCTTGCCCCGGACATCTCCCAGGCCGGGCTGGTTCCCGAGGACATCATCGACGCCGGCGCGGTCTCCGGAGCACGCTGCAGCGATCCGGCTGCGGAAGCCGCGGGGTCGATCAGTGCCGGAGGGCTGGCATACCGCGGTCCGAACACCTGCTTCCCCGTGACCGGCAGCAGCGAACCCGCAGCCGGACTTTACGCGGCAGCCGGTGACGGTTCCGCCGCTGTCCTGGGGTACAGCGGCCTGCTCGCCAACGGAACCGTTCCAGAGAACGGAAACGCTGCCCTGGCCCTCTGGACGCTTGGCAGCACGGACACTCTGGTCTGGTATCTGCCGGTGCCGGCCGACATCCCGGCAGGTGCCGGTCCGGTGAATCCGTTCAGCCTCCTGCCTGACTGGGTCAATCCCCTGCTCATCTGGACCGTGGTGGTTGCTGCGCTGGCTGCCTTCTGGCGCGGCCGGCGGCTTGGGCCGCTGGCTATGGAACCCATGCCGGTGGTTGTCCGGGCGGCCGAAACCGCCGAGGGCCGGGCGCGGCTCTACCAGGACAGCCGTGCGCTTGACCGGGCCGCTGCGAACCTGCGCGCAGCCACCATGGTGCGGCTGGCTTCCAGGCTCCGGCTGGGCCCGGGAAGTACTGCCGCCGAGGTGGTTCAGGCCGCCGCACAAAGCTCCGGGCGTTCGGCCGCGGACGTCGATTCACTGCTCAACCGGCACGTACCCGCAAATGACAGCGACCTGGTGGCTTGGTCACAGGAGCTGCTGTTCCTAGAGGAAGAGATAACCGAACCATGACCCAGCAGTACCCGTCAGTGTCCGGCACGGCCGGCAGCGTCCAGGCCAATGCCGCCGACGCAGGTGACAACGCACGCCGGGCCCTCCACAGCGTCCGCCAGGAAGTCGCCAAAGCGGTCGTGGGCCAGGATGCCGCCGTCACGGGGCTGATCATCGCCCTGCTGGCGCGCGGGCACGTACTGCTCGAGGGTGTCCCGGGCGTGGCAAAAACACTCCTGGTCCGGACCCTGGCAGCAGCACTTTCCCTGGACACCAAGCGGGTGCAGTTCACCCCGGACCTGATGCCCGGCGACGTGACCGGTTCGCTCATCTACGACGGGCGCACCTCCGAGTTCAGCTTCCGGGAAGGGCCCGTCTTCACGAACATCCTGCTGGCCGATGAAATCAACCGCACTCCCCCCAAGACCCAGGCTTCACTGCTGGAGGCGATGGAGGAACGCCAGGTCACGGTGGACGGCGTGTCCCGCCAGCTTCCGGATCCGTTTCTGGTGGCGGCAACCCAGAACCCGGTGGAGTACGAGGGAACCTATCCCCTGCCGGAAGCACAGCTTGACCGTTTCCTGCTGAAAATGACCCTGGATCTGCCCTCTCGGGAGGATGAGATCGAGGTAATCCGCCGTCATGGCAGCGGTTTCGATCCGCGCAACCTGACCGCCGCCGGGGTCCGCCCGGTGGCAGGCGAAGCCGATCTCCGGAAAGCCCGGGAGGCAGTCGCCGGAGTGGAAGCTTCCCCGGAGGTACTGGGCTACATCGTGGACCTGGTGCGCGCCACCCGTTCCGCGCCGTCGTTCCAGCTGGGCGTCTCCCCGCGCGGGGCCACGGCCCTGCTGAACACGGCCCGGGCCTGGGCCTGGCTCTCCGGGCGCAGTTTCATCACGCCCGACGACGTAAAGGCGCTGACGCTTCCGGCGCTGCGGCACCGGGTGTCCCTGCGGCCCGAGGCCCAGATGGACGGAGTCAGCGTCGATGATGTGCTCGGCAGCATCCTGGCCACCGTCCCGGTTCCCCGCTAGCTGATGGCAGTCTCGCACCGCCTGGTGATCCTCGCTGCTCTGGGTGCCGCCGCCGTCGTCCTCTTCCCTGGAACGGGGACCATCCTCGCCTGGCTTGGCCTGGTGGCAGCAGCCGCAGCCGTGGACATCGCTCTGGCGGCCCCGCCGCTGAAGATCCGGCTGGAACGGGAGCTGCCGGAAAGTGCCCGCCTGGATGAAGAAGTGCCTGTGGCACTGGTGGTCCGGAACGGTTCAGGGCGGACGCTGCATGCCGTGCTGCGGGACGCCTGGCAGCCCTCCGCCGGCCAGCTGCAGGCGCAGCGCCGCGTCACCGTTCCCGCAGGGGAAGCACGGCGGGCCCCGGGTACGCTGCGCCCTGAACGCCGCGGGGACCTGCGCACTGCCTCGGTCACTATTCGCTCCTTTGGGCCGCTGGGCCTGGCGGCCCGGCAGCGCACCGTTGCCTACCCGGGAGCCCTGCGGATCCTGCCGCCGTTCCGGTCCAAGCGCCACCTGCCGGCGAAGCTGCGCAGGCTGCGTGAGCTGGACGGCAACGCCTCGGTGCAGCTGCGGGGGGCAGGCACCGAGTTCGATTCCCTGCGTGACTATGTCCGCGGCGACGACGTCCGTTCCATCGACTGGCGCGCGACGGCGCGCCGCCGGGACACAGTGGTGCGCACCTGGCGTCCGGAAAGGGACCGCCGGGTGATTCTGGCACTGGACACGTCCCGGACTGCCGCCGCGCGGATCCTGGATGAGCCGCGGCTGGACACCGGGATCGAGGCCGCCCTGCTGCTGGGGATGCTCGCCCACGGCGGCGGCGACCGCGTGGATTTTGTGGCCTTCGACCGGCGGGTGCGTGCCCGGGTGGATTCCGCTGCCAAAGCCAACCTGCTCAGCCGGCTCGCCGGCGCCATGGCCCCGCTGGACGCCGAACTGATCGAGGCTGATTTCTCCCTGCTGCCGGGCGTTGTGGCATCGGTATCCTCGCGGCGTTCACTGGTAGTGCTGATTACCTCGCTCGACGCCGGTGCCGTGGAAGAAGGGCTGCTTCCGGTGCTGCCGTCGCTGCTGGCCAAGCACGTGGTGGTTGTGGCCTCCGTCCGGGACCCCGCGCTGGACGAGCTGCGGACCGACCGGACGTCAGCCTCGGCGGTCTTCCGTGCCGCCGCCGCCGAACGTGCCCTGCTTGACCGGGCCGCAGTCACCGCGCAGCTGAAGTCCATGGGCGCGGAGGTCGTTGATGAACCCCCGCATGAACTGCCGCCCAAACTGGCTGACATGTACATCCGGCTCAAAGCCTCCGGACGTCTCTGACCGGCCCTTCGGCACGCAGGGGCCACGCGCTCGAACCGGGTGCGGCGTAGGCTGGATGGATGACTGACGGGTCCGTGTACCAGCGGGCGATGGGCACCGCTTTTAGCCGCCTCCAGCCCCAGCTCCAGGAATACTTCTCGCTGCAGCCGGACCAGGGCCGGTACGGTTTTGGCGCCGGTGTCTTCGACGTCGCCGGAAGCCCGCGCCCGGCACTGCGCCCGGTGCTCTCCGCACTGCCGGTCACCAACGCGTTCTTTCCCGACTTTGGGCGTGATGTGCCGTTCACGATCCGCAACTACGCGCACCGCGATCCTTTTGGCCGGTCCTCACTGACAGCAGTCCGTGCCTTCCAGTTCGACCGCGGTCAGCGGATCTTCGAGGACACCACCTCGCTCACCTCCCCCACCGGACTCACCGACTACGTGGGGCGCAGGCGCAACCTCGCTACAGACCTGGATCTCTCGGTTTCAGCCGACGGACACCTGCACATGCATTCTCCGCATACCCGCCTGTTCCTGGGCAGGCTGCGGATACCGGTTCCGGTACTGGCCGGCGCGGATGCGCATGCCGAACAGTGGTGGGATGAACAAACCGGGCGCTTCCGCATCCGGACCCTGGTGCGCCAGCGCCAGTTCGGCACCGTGTTTGTCTACGACGGAAGCTTCACCTACGAATACCGGGACTTCGACGGCGTCCTGCCGCCCGACGCGGAACCGGAAAAGTGGGAGCGCCGCCTTTAGCCGGCCGGGCCCTTTAGCCTTCGGCCGCCAGCTGGTCCAGCGCCGAAGCAGTCTGGGTAAGGCGTTCAAGCACGCGCCGTGCGCCGGAGGGTGCAATATCCGCGAGATCGCCGGCGGGCAGAATGCCAACGGCCGGCAGGTCCCTCAGGGGAAGTCCAACCCGCTGCCACGGCGCAGTAATGTCCTGGACCAGCGCCGTCACCTGCCGGGGGGCTTCCCCGGGAGCAGGCAGCGGCAGGACGCCGAGCCAGGTCTGCTTTCCGGCTTCAACGGCCTCGGCAATGCCTTCCCAGTCCGCGTTGCCCAATCCGCGCAGCGGCACCGCGACGCCGTCGGCGCCTGCACCGAGGGCGAGGTCCAGACCGGAGCCCGGTTCGCGGTGGCGGGCTGAGGGCAGGTTCACGATGACGGAGGACGCTCCCGCAGCCAGCAGTGAATCCCGCAGCAGGCTCCAGGCAAGGGATGCCTCCTGCGCGGGAACCGAGCGCAGGGTCCGGTAACCGCTGGCGGTGGGGATGCGGCCGCCCAGGACCTGATCCAGGAGGGGTTCATCGAGCTGGACGGTAATGGCAGCACCGCGGGCAATCGCCTTGACCCGGGCTGCGTACTCTGCTGCTCCCGCGGCCAGGGACTCGGTGAGCTCCCGCCGCGCACCGGCGTCGGACAGAGCCCGTTCACCGTTATGCAGATAGAGTCCGGCGCCAAGCGTCAGCGGGCCCTGCAGGGAAATCTTGAGCCCGGAGCTTGGAGCTTCTTCCACACCGATGACATCGGCGAGGGTGTTGATGTCCCGGGAGAGCAGGGATACTGCCCGCCGGTAGTCGATGCCGGGACGGTCCACCAGGCGCCAGCCGTGGGGCTGCAGGTCTACCGGCAGGTCCACCAGCAGCGCCGCGGTCCGGCCCGCTGCATCGGCTCCTACGCCGCGGTGGGGCAGCTCAACCAGGAACGGCAGGTGCGGCTCGCCCAGTTCCCCGCGGATGGTCTTTGCTGCTTCCAGCGGGTCGGTTCCGGGCCAGGTGCCCGCGGCGGAAGCAGTCACACCTGACGGGGCAGCGGCAGGCTGCTCAGGCTCCTTCGGCATTACTACCGCCGTTGCGGGTCTCGGAAATGGCCTGGTGGTGCCGGATGACTTCGCTGATGATGAAGTTCAGGAACTTCTCGGCAAAGGCCGGATCAAGGTTGGCGTCTTCGGCCAGGCGCCGCAGCCGGGCGATCTGGGCAACTTCCCTGCCCGGATCCGCCGGCGGCAGGTGGTGTTCGGCCTTCAGGTGGCCCACCCGCTGGGTGGCCTTGAAACGCTCGGCCAGAAGATAAACCAGCGTGGCGTCGATGTTGTCGATGCTGCTGCGCATGGCAAGCAGCTCGGCCATGACCTCGTCGGCCACCTTCCCGGCAAGGGAACTGGCTGTGGGGTCGAAATCGTCAGCTGGTGCAGTACTCATGACTCCAGTTTAGGGTCCAGCCGCCTGCGTACCGGTGCAGGTTACGGCGGTGTGGATTAGGAGACTGCTGCGGGATCCCACTGCAGGGAACGGGCAGAATCAATGGTTGCCTGGCCCAGCACCCGGGTGCCCTGGTAGATCACCACGGTCTGCCCGGGGGCGACGCCGCGCATGGGGTCCTTCAGCCGGACCACCAGTTCGCTGCGGGAGTCCTCCCCGGTTTCCATCCAGGCGGTGGCGGGTACGGGGTCCCCGTGGGCCCGGACCTGCGCGGTGCACTCAAAGGTTTCTCCGGTTCCCACCTCCCGGATCGGCAGCCCGGCCCAGGAGACCTTGATGCCGCGCATCTGGTCGATTTCAAGCAGCTTCTCCGGGCCCACAATGACCTTGTTTTCCTTCGGCCGGATCTCAAGCACAAAGCGGGGCTTGCCGTCCGCCGCGGGGCGGCCCAGCTTCAGGCCCTTCCGCTGGCCAACCGTAAAGGCGTTGGCGCCGGGGTGGGTGCCGAGCGTTTCACCGCTGGGATCCACAATCTCGCCCTCGGTCATCTCAATTCGCTCTTCGAGCCACCCGCGGGTATCGCCGTCGGGGATAAAGCAGATGTCGTGGCTGTCCGGCTTGTTCGCGACGGACAGGCCGCGGCGCTCGGCTTCAGCCCGCACCTCGGCCTTGGACGGGGTGTCGGCCAGCGGGAACATGGCATGCTTGAGCTGCTCGTGGGTCAGGACGCCCAGCACGTAGGACTGGTCCTTTGCCCAGTCCGCTGCGCGGTGCAGCTCCGGGTTGCCGTCGGCGTCGGTAATGACCTTGGCGTAGTGGCCGGTGCAGACGGCGTCGAAGCCCAGGGCCAGTGCCTTCTCCAGCAGCGCGGCGAACTTGATCCGCTCGTTGCAGCGCATGCACGGGTTCGGCGTGCGGCCGGCGGCGTACTCGGCAACGAAGTCATCAACCACGTCTTCCTTGAACCGCTCGGAGAAGTCCCAGACGTAGTACGGGATGCCCAGGATGTCGCAGGCCCGCCAGGCATCGCGGGAATCCTCGATCGTGCAGCAGCCGCGGCTGCCGGTGCGCAGGGTGCCCGGCATACGGGACAGCGCCAGGTGGACCCCGACGACGTCGTGCCCTGCCTCCACTGCCCGTGCTGCGGCTACGGCGGAGTCCACTCCGCCGCTCATTGCTGCCAAAACCTTCATTAGCTAAAAACCCGTTCCTGCTGTTCGTATGCTGCTTTCACTGCCCGCCATGCCGGCCTTCTTGGCCCGTTCGTACGCTTCGGGCAGGGCGTCTATTAGTGCATCAACGTCTTCGGCGGTGGATGTATGCCCCAGGCTGAACCGCTGGGCACCCCGTGCCTCCGTTTCGCTCAGTCCCATGGCAAGCAGCACATGGGACGGGCGCGGCACGCCCGCGGTGCACGCGGAGCCGGTGGACGACTCTACCCCCGCGAGGTCCAGGAGGAAAAGCAGGGAGTCGCCCTCACAGCCGGGGAAGGTGAAGTGAGCGTTGCCGGGCAGCCGGCGGGTGCCGTCCTCGTCATCACGCGGTCCGCGCAGCACGGCCCCCGGAACAGTGCGTTCGACGGCGGCAATCAGGTAGTTGCGCAGGGTACGCAGGCGCGCGCTTTCGTCGGCGAGGTTCTCCGTGGCTTCCCGTGCTGCTGCAGCAAACGCCGCGATGCCGGGCTTGTCCAGGGTCCCGGAGCGGATATCGCGTTCCTGTCCGCCGCCGTGGAGCACCGGAGTGAGTTTGACGGCGCGTCCCACCACCAGGGCTCCAACGCCCACCGGTCCGCCGATCTTGTGCCCGCTGACCGCCATGGTGTCCAGGCCGGATTCGCGGAAGCTGACGGGCACGGCACCAAAGGCCTGCACGGCGTCGGAATGAACCGGAACCCCGTGGGAATGTGCCAGTTCAACCAGCGCCGGGATGTCCTGGAGGGTGCCTACCTCGTTGTTCGCCCACATCAGGGTGACCAGGGCTGTCTCGGCACCGTGTTCTTCCAGCTCGCGGCGCACCGCGTCGAGGCTCACAACGCCGTCGGAATCCACCGGAAGCCAGGAGACTTCGGCGCCTTCATGCTTCTGGAGCCATTCCACGGTGTCCAGCACGGCGTGGTGCTCGACGGGTGAGCACAGGATGCGGGTGCGGCGCGGATCGGCGTCCCGCCGGGACCAGTACAGTCCCTTCACCGCCAGGTTGTCTGCTTCGGTTCCCCCGGAGGTGAAAATGACCTCGGACGGGTGGCAGTCCAGCGCTGCGGCCAGTGCTTCCCGGGAGTCTTCCACCACCATCCGGGCGCGTCTGCCGGAGCCGTGCAGCGAGGATGGATTGCCGCTGCGGCTCAGTTCGGAAGTAAGTGCGGCGAGGGCCGAAGCCGAAATCGGCGTGGTCGCCGCGTGGTCGAGGTACACGGGCACCAGACAATTCTAGCGCCCGGGCCCCGGAGTGCGGTCCGCAGCCGGTCCGGCAATCCGGTTCGGCTTGTTCACTGCACGCCTTCCTGCCCGGAGCGGCGCACCGGGAGGCGGATACCAGCGGCTAGAATTGGGGCTCCACCGGGAGCGAACAGGGCGAATGAGGTGAACTAATCCGGGCCCTGCAGCGTTATACCGGTGCCTGTGCCGGTTAGTGCAGGCGCAAGTGTACGTCCGTGCCGCAGCCTGACCGGGCCCGCGGTGCTACCGAAAGGACCACCAGTGACTCCCCCAGCCCAATCGCTTTATGAGGTACTGGGGCTCACGCCGTCGGCCACCGTTGATGAAATCAAGTCCGCCTACCGTCGCGCTGCGCGGCGGACCCACCCAGACCACGGGGGCAGCAGCGAGCACTTCCACCTGATTTCCGAGGCATACCAGGTCCTCTCCGATCCCGAACAGCGCAGCGCCTATGACCGCAGGCTGGGCCGTTCCGGGGACGCCGGACCGGTTTCCGGTGCCTCCCCCGCGCGCCCGGCTGGAACGGCAGGAACCGCCCGGACGGCCGGCACATCCGCCGGCCGGCCTGCACCGAATCCTGACTTCGGCAAGCCTCCCGTCTTCGAGCCGGATTTCACGCCGCAGCGTCCGCCGGCGATTCCGCTGGCCATGATCGGGCGCCAGGTCAACGGCGAACCTGTTCGCCCCGGACTGTTCAAGCGGATGGGTTCCTCAGCCGGATCACGTTTCGACGCTGAAAACCTCACCATCGGACTGCTGGCCAACTCGCTGCTGCCGGATTATCCGGCCGGGCGCCTTGTTAACAGCCTCCATATCCCGGACAGCGGCCCGCGCGGCGGCAACCTTGAAATAGGGCACGTGCTGCTCGGCGGGTACCGGATGGCAGTCATCGATTCGATCATGGCTTCCCCGGGTGCCTGGTACTGGGACGGCACGCAGCTGCGCCACCGCGGCCGGGCCGTGGGCTCGCTGCGCCTGGCCGATGCGGTGCGCACCCTGCAGGAAAGGTTCCCGGATGTGCGCGTCTCCGGCTGGCTGGTCCTGCACAGCCCGAACCAGAACCCGTTTGAGCCGATCATTGATTCCCCGCCGAACCTGCCCGAGTCGGCGCCCGTCGACGTCGTGAATCCGGGAACGCTGGCCCGGGACCTCCGCCGGTTCTTCAGCACCGGGCCGCAGCCGAACACCGTCCTGCTGCCGGTGCTGGGTGCGCTGCTTGACGCGACGAAACAGTAGCGGCTCGGGCATAGGATAAAGACGTGTTCCGCATCCTCTTCTACACCCCTGAAATCCCGGGCAACACGGGCAACGCGATCCGTCTTGCCGCAATCACCGGCGCCGAACTCCACCTGGTGGAGCCCCTGGGCTTCGATTTTGAAGACTCCAAGCTGCGCCGCGCCGGCCTGGACTACCATGACCTGGCCGTGATGCACGTGCATCCGAACCTTGAGGCTGCCTTTGAGGCCCTGAAGCCGGAGCGGGTCTATGCCTTCACCTCCGACGGCGAGACCTCCTACACGGATGTGGCCTACCAGCCCGGCGACGTTCTGCTCTTCGGTCCGGAGTCAGTTGGCCTGCCGGCGGAAGTTAAACACGATCCCCGGGTCACCGCGCGGGTGCGGCTGCCCATGCTCCCTTCCCTGCGGTCGCTGAACCTTGCGAATTCCGCCTCCATCGCTGTCTACGAAGCCTGGCGCCAGCACGGTTTCGCAGGTGCCCAGCTCTAAGCCAAAGGACACTCCAATGCCCGACCAGCAGCCCCTTGCCGAGATCTTCGACGCCGGCGCCGCCGACTTTGAGCGTATGGCGCCTTCGCTGTGGAACCCGATGGGCAACGCCCTGGTGGCCGCGGCGGACATCAAGCTGGATGAAAGCGTCCTGGATGCCTGCTGCGGCGGCGGTTCAATCACCGTTCCGGCCGCGCAGAGCGCCGGGCCGGATGCGGTGGTGGATGCGGTTGACCTCTCCGCAGAGCTGCTTGAGGTGGCGGCGGCCAAAGCCAAGACGCTCTCCCTGGAGAACGTTGTCTTCACCCAGTCGGACATCATGGGGTTCCGCCCCGGCACCCAGTACGACGCCGTCCTGTGCGGTTACGCTGTTTTCTTCCTCCCGGACATGGACGCCGGAGTACGCCATCTGGCATCACTGCTCCGAAGCGGCGGCAGGCTTGCCTTCAGCACCTGGGCTGAGGGCGCGCTGACGGACTTCTCCTCCGCGCTGTTCCGGCATTGTGCGGCCGAAGGCGTGGAGCTCCCTGATACGAGCGAGTCCTCCCGGGACAACATGATCCGCATTAACACTCCGCAGAAGGCCTCGGACTGGCTGCAGGGCCTGGGCCTGAAGGACGTTCATGCCGTACACACGTCCGTTCCGGTGCTGCTGAGCCCGGACCTGGCCTGGTCCCTGGTGATGGGCAGCCCGCTCCGCCTGCTGCTGCCGGCCGATGCCGCCGCCGCAGGGCGTGTCCGTGATGCCTTCCTGGCCGAGCTGGGCGAGGAGTACACCCTGAACGCGGACACCCTGCTGGTGACAGCCGTAAAGCCCTAGAAGCCGGCGATGGTGGCGGGAGTGTTGACTCCCACCACATGGAAGACCTCCGCGCTGGTGCCCGCGGGCAGCCCGTGCCGCTGCGCGTTCTCCTGCAGGAATGCCCGCACCGCTGACTCCATGCCGGCCAGGTCGGGATGCTGGCTGGCATGGACCCGCACAGCTTCCAGTTTGGTGTCCACCTCTGCGGTGATGTCCTCTGCGTGGTTTTCGCGTTCCCGCGGAGCACCGTAGAACACCAGCCACGGCACCTTGTACGCGTGCAGCCCGTGCTCCTCGAGTTCGGGGTAGGCAAAGGGATTCTCAGCTGCCGGGTACACCGCCCGGGTGACAATTTCACCGCAGGCCAGGTGGTCCGGGTGGCTGGCCTGGATCCGGGACCAGTTGCGCTCCGGGTGCATTGAAAGCACGACGTCGGGACGCACCCTGCGGATCAGCTCCACCGCCTTGCCGACTACTTCGTGGCTGACGGCAAGGAATCCGTCGCGCTCCCCCAGGAAATGGATCTCTCCGGCGCCCACGATGTCCGCTGCTGCGCGCTGCTCAGCGTTGCGGCGGGCGGTGATGTCCTCACGTCCGCCGGCTTCAAAACCGCCGGCATCCCCTGAGGTCATAATGCAGTAGGAAATCTCGGTCCCCAGGGCTGCCCATTTGGCCAGGGTTCCGGCGGCTCCGAAGTCGATGTCATCCGGGTGTGCTGCGAACGCCAGGACCCGTCCGGGCGCCGTATCGGGGAGACCGCTCATCCGCGGCGCTTCCGGATCTCTTCCGAGGCCTGCGGCAGTACCGTCGCAAGGTCGCCCACAATACCGAAGTCGGCGATCTCGAAGACTGGTGCGTCGGGGTCCTTGTTCACAGCCACAATCACCTTGGCGGTCTGCATTCCGGCCTTCTGCTGGATGGCACCGGAGATGCCGGCGGAGATGTACAGCTGAGGGGAAACCGTCTTGCCGGTCTGGCCCACCTGCGCCGAGTGCTCAATCCAGCCGGCGTCAGTTGCCGCACGGGAAGCACCAACAGCTCCGCCGAGCAGGTCCGCAAGTTCTTCGACCGGGCTGAAGTCCCCGTCCACGCCGCGGCCTCCGGCCACGATGACGCGCGCTTCGGAGAGCTCCGGGCGCCCGCTGACGCGCTTCTCCGAGCGCTCGGCCACCACTGCGGCCGGCCCGGTTTCCGGTACTGCCACCAGGCTGCGTTCGGGAGTGCTGCCGGCACCGGGCTCTGCCGGTTCTACGGAGTTTGCCTTGACGGTGATGATCGGGGTCCCCGTCTCGACCCGGCAGGTTGAAGTGTAGGAACCGGCCAGGACGGACTTGGTTACGGAAAGGTCCGGCGCCACTGCCACGGCGTCGGTGATAACTCCGGAGCCAAGCTTGATGCCAACCCGGGCCGCCACTTCCCGGTCCTCGAAGGAATTGCCCAGCAGCACGGCGTCGGGGTTCGCGGCACGGACTGCTTCGGCAAGGAAGGCAGCCTTGCCCGCTACGAGGACGTCCGGCAGCTCGGAGCCCGGTTCGTAGATACGTGCCACGCCGCAGGCACCGAGCTCCGCCGCAGCGTCATCGGAGAGCTGCCGGGGAGAGGCGACCTCCGGAGTGCCGAGCGTACCGGCAATGGCCAGCAGCTCACGGGCGGCACGGGGAAGGGGAAGGGAAGGAACGTCAATAAAAACCAGTACGGAGCCCATGGGGCGCTCTCCTAGGTGTGCGGGCGCGGCAGCGCCGTAAGGGACGTGCTAGATGAGTTTCTGCGAGGCGAGGTAGTCCACCAGCTTGACTCCGGCGTCGCCGTCGTCCGTGATGATCGTGCCAGCGCCCCGGGCCGGGCGCGGAGCGGAAGCGGCCACGGACGTCCAGGAACCCGCCTTGCCCACCTGGGCAGGGTCAACACCAATCTCCTGCAGGGAGAGCACGAGAACCGGCTTCTTCTTGGCTGCCATGATGCCGCGGAAGTTCGGATAACGCGGTTCGTTCGCCTGGTCCGTAACCGAGACGACTGCCGGGAGCGGAGCCTCGATGATCTCAGAGTAGGAGTCGCCGTCGCGCCGGGCGCGCAGCACCGGACCCGTTTGGCCGGCAATGGTTTCAAGCTCTGAAGCGAACGTCACCTGCGCAAAGCCGAAGCGCTCAGCAAGCTGCGCGGGAACCAGGGACGTTTCGCCGTCGGTCGAGGACATGCCGGTGATGACCAGGTCCACGGGCCCCTGGGTGGATTCGAAATGCCGGACGGCAGCGGCCAGTGCCAGGGAGGTGGCAGCGGCGTCGGAACCCGCCAAGGCGTCATCCAGGAGATGCACGCCCTTGTAGGCACCGATCTGGAGGGACTTCTTCACGGCATTCACGGCCGCCGCGGGGCCCATGGAAAGGGCGGTGACCGAGTTTCCGCCCTTCTCTCCCCCGCGTTCCTCCGCCAGCTGGAGGGCGGCTTCGAGGGCGTACTCGTCAAGTTCGGAGAGGATGCTCTCGGAACGGTCCAGGGTGTGGTCCGGTCCGTCGAGGCGGCGGTCAAACTGGGTGTCCGGGACGTGCTTCACCAAAACAACAATGTTCAGCGGCCTGTTGGCTGACTCCTGCATTCCGGCCTTTCCTGTAGGAAGATTCCGCCGGTCTGTGTTCCGGCATCCCCCGCCCGTCGGCGGCGACAGATTAAAGCTAATCACACGCTGCCCCGGGGCTCGAACGTACTACCTGGAAAACAGGCCGGCCCCGCCTGCCGGGCGGCAGGCGGGGCCGGTCCGAAAGACGCCCGCAGGCGCTTACTGCTGTGCTGAATCTCCGAGTGTGGCGTCGGTGCTTTCGCTCTGGCCGTCACGCACGTAGTCAATGGTGACCTTGCTGCCGGCAGCCTGCATGCGGATGGCGGCAGTCAGGGACTGTGCGTCGGTGATCGGGATACCGTCCACAGACGTCACGATGTCTCCCTTCTGCAGGCCCGCCCGAGCTGCGGGAGTGCCGCTGGCAGGGTTATCCGCAATCTCGGCACCGATCGTGAACGAGGAGGAAGAGCCGGAACCCGTTGCCGGGGTTACCGAAACGCCCAGGAACCCGTGGCTCGCGGAGCCGTTGTCGATGATCTCGTCGGCTACACGCTGCGCGTAGCTTGCGGGCACCGCGAATCCGACGCCGATGTTGCCGCTGTCCTCTCCGCTGGACCCGGAGGAGGCAGACGCAATGGCCACGTTGACGCCGATGACGTCGCCGTCAGTGTTGACCAGGGCCCCGCCGGAGTTGCCGTGGTTGATCGCCGCGTCAGTCTGGATCACGTTGAGGTAGATCGAGTTCGACGCCGAGCTCTGGTTCTGGGAAGAACCGTCCGGCGGCGCGAACCGGAAGCCGAATCCGTCATCTTCGGGAGCGGAGTCCGAATCGGATTCCGGCGCTGCGGAGGACTGCACGCTGATGGTGCGGTTCAGGGTGGAGACGATTCCGTCTGTGACAGTTCCGGAGAGTCCCAGCGGAGCCCCGATGGCAAGCACGGAGTCGCCGACGTTCAGGTTGTCCGAGTCACCGAGCGTTGCCGGCGTCAGGTTATCCGCGTCCACCTGAATCACTGCCAGGTCGGAAAGCGGGTCGGTTCCAACCACGGTAGCCGGGAGCACCCGCCCGTCCTCGGTCTGGACTTCGATGCTGGGGTCGGCAACCGTGCCGCCAAGGGTCACCACATGGGTGTTGGTGAGGATATGGCCGTCGTTGTCCAGAATGATTCCCGATCCGCTTCCGGAGGAACCGGAGCCGGAGACTTCGATCGTCACAACGCTGGGTGAGGCCTTTACGGCCGCGGCAGTAATGGCATTGACGTTGTCCGTGTCATTGACAACCACCGTATTGGACTGGCCGGTTGTCCCGGCCGTCGAATCCCCGTTGTCCAGGATGGCATCCGCCGCGACAGCCACGCCGCCGCCCAGGAGTCCCGCGATGAGCATGGCGCCGACGATGGTTCCCGTTCCGTACCGCCGGCGTCCGCCCGCGGCCGCCGGCTGGGACGGGGCGCCCCCGTAGGGACCGCCGTAGCCGCCGCCGTATCCGCCGGGCTGTGCGGGCCCTCCGGCAGGGTACGAACCGCCGGGAGCGGTCTGCGGTGCGGGGCCTGCATCCCGGTTGTAGCCGGCGCTGTGGAACGTGCCGGAAGGACTCTGTCCGCCGGGTGTGGAGCCGCCTTCGCCCCCGGTCTGGCGGGCCGTCCAGGGCGCGCCGGAATCCGAAGCAGCGGGGGCCGGATGGGCGCCGCCTGCCGGAAGGCGCGTGGTGTCCGCAGCGGACCGGTCAGTGTTCCCTGCGTCCGGAGCGTTCCCTGCGTCCGGAGAGTTATCTGCATCCGAAGCGTTCCCTGCATCCGGGGCGGACGACGCCGGCGGGACCGGAGGGCGGGGAGGCAGCGGCCGCTGCGGGCCTTCAGCGCCCCCGAAGTGCTCACTCATATGGGCGTCCTTTCGAAAATTCGGTGTACCCACAAGTATCGACCTATCAACTATCGCAGGGGAGTCTGTGTCCGAGGCACGAGGTTTCTGAATGTCTGCTGGGAATTTCCCGAATGAGGTTCGCAGCGGGCACCAGTGCGGCGGTTCCTCCGTCTGCCCTAGTCAACGCCGCTTAGTCCGAGGGAACGTACAGACTGATGGGATACGGTTTCGTGGTGGACTGGCGGTGTGGGCGCCCATAGAATCAGATCCATATCCGCCCGGCAGCCCACGAACCCGTGACCCAGTGCAGTTTACGGACAGACTAAGGATTCTTTTATGCGGTTGAGGACGAAGCGGTTTGCAGCCGTGCTGGCTCTGAGTGCGCTGGCGGTGTTCGCCCCGTCTGCAGCGCACGCCGATTCTCCGGTGACCATTCCCCCGGGCCAGTATCTGGTGGATACCAATGATTCCCTCGGCTCCTCCGGCACCTCGGAAGTGCAGCAGGCCATCAGCAATGTCCAGGAGAGCACCGGCTACACGCTCTATGTGGTGTTCGTGGACAGCTTCACGAACCCCAGCGATGCCTCCGCCTGGGCGCAGGACGTAGTCACCTCCAAGGACATGGGCTCGCGGGAGGCGCTCCTGAGCATTGCCACGGAGGAACGCAGGATGGAAGTGGCCACCGGGGACCAGTCAGTCCTTACGGAGGCCCGGCGCAACGCCATCCTCCAGGCCGCGCAGGAGCCGCTGCTGGGGAACCAGAACATTACCTCGGCGGATTGGACCGCGGCCGCAGTCAATGCCACCAAATCGCTGGAAGACATCGCCGGCGGGGGCAGCGGTGAAGTTTCCACCGGCGGCTCCAGCCTGGTTCCGGCCTTTGCGGTCGCCGCCGTAGTGCTGGTGGGTGCCTTCACCGTCTTCTTCCTGGTGCGCAGCCGAAAGCGCGGACAGCGCGCGGTAGCGAGCAGGGAGCAGACTGCACCGAAAGACCCGCTGGATGCCATGAGCGTGGCGGACCTGCGCAAGCGCGCCGGAAGCCTGCTGGTCGCAGCAGATGACGCCATCAAGTCCAGCGAGCAGGAACTTGCCTTCGCTGCGGCCCAGTACGGCGACGACGCCGTGTCCACTTTCACGGACGATCTCGCCGTGGCACGGGCACACATGGGCGAGTCATTCAAGATGCAGCAGCAGCTCGATGATGAAATCCCGGACACGGAAGAGCAGCAGCGGGCCTGGCTTAAGGACATCATCCGCCGGTGCGAGGCAGTCAACGATTCACTGCAGGCACATAAGGAAGACTTCGACGCGCTCCGCGAACTTGAACGCAATGCCCCCGCAGCCCTGGCCTCGGCGCAGGACTCAGCCCGGGCGGCGTCGGCGCGGCTGGACTCGGCCCGCGCCTCACTGGACGGGCTTCAGACCCGGTACAGCGAGAGCGCGCTGGTCAAGGTACGGGACAACATCGACCAGGCCCGGGAACGGCTGGCGTTCGTAGAGAATGCCGCCGATACCGCCCAGGAAAAGCTGCAGTCCGGAGACACCTCTGCGGCCGTGCTCGCAGTCCGTGCTGCGGAAGAAAGTGTCCATCAGGCAAATGTGCTGCTGGACGCCATCGACCGGACCGGGACCGGGCTCGACGCTGCGGCAGCAGAACTTGACCGCGCCGTCGCCGATGCCCGCCAGGACCTTGCCCAGGCGCGGGCCTTCTCCCAGGGCGGAGCCCAGCCGGCCCTGGCTGGTCCGATTGCCGGCGTCGAGCAGGCGCTGGAAGCCGTTTCCGCAGCCCGCGGCAGCCGGTACGATCCCGTGGATCTCCTGGACCGGCTGGAATCGGCCAACGCTCAGCTTGATGCCTCTCTGGAAGGGCTGCGGGACCGGCAGGAACAGGAACGGCGCGCCCGCGACGCACTGCAGCACACCATCATGTCCGCGCAGGCGCAGATCGCCGGAACGTCCGATTACATTCGTGCCCGCCGCGGCGGCGTCGGCAGCGAAGCCCGCACCCGGCTCGCTGAAGCCGAGCGGAACCTGCAGCAGGCCATTGCCCTGCAGTCCTCGGACCCGGTCAGCGCACTGGCCTATGCCCAGCAGGCCAATGCATTGGCCGCGCAGGCCTCGCAGATGGCGCAGCAGGATGTGGACGGGTTCGGCGGCATGGGCGGCTGGGGCGGAGGCGGCGGCATGTACGGCGGACGCGGAGGGGGCAGCGGCCTCGGCGGTGCCATCCTGGGCGGCATCCTGATCGATTCGATCCTGCGCGGCGGCTCGCACGGCGGCGGCGGAGGCTGGGGCGGCGGAGGGTTCGGCGGCTTCGGCGGAGGCGGAGGCTTTGGCGGCGGAGGCGGATTCGGCTCCTCGGGAGGAAACTTCTAGCCAAACGGCATCCACTGAATTTGCCGGGACGGGTTACTGCCGGACCGGGATTTTGACAGGCTGGCAACAGCAAAACGCACTATGTGAACACAAATGCGAAAGGCAGACAGATGGTAAAGCAGTCCATATTCGGGCGGATCGCCCAACTGGCCAAGGCCAACATCAACGCGCTTCTGGACCAGGCGGAAGACCCCCAGAAAATGCTTGACCAGATGGTCCGCGACTACAGCAACAACATCGCCGAGGCCGAAAGCGCCGTCGCCCAGACCATCGGCAACCTGCGCATGCTGCAGGACGACTACAACGAAGACCTGGAGAATGCCCGCAGCTGGGGCAACAAGGCGCTGGCCGCGTCCCGCAAGGCAGACGAGTTCCGTGCCAGCGGCAACACCACGGACGCCGAGAAGTTCGACAACCTTGCCAAGGTGGCCATCCAGCGCCAGATGGCTTCAGAGAACGAGGCCCGCGGAGCCGAACCGACGATCGCTTCCCAGGAGGAAATCGTCGAGCGTCTCAAGACCGGGCTGAACCAGATGAAGGACAAGCTGCAGCAGCTGCAGTCCAAGCGCAACGAACTGATTGCCCGTTCCCGCAACGCCGCGGCCCAGAACCAGATGCACGACGCCATCAAGAGCATCGACGTTATGGACCCCACCTCCGAGGTCGGACGCTTCGAAGAGAAGATCCGCCGCGAAGAAGCACGGGTCCGCGGCGCGAACGAACTGGCTGCTTCGAGCCTCGACGCTCAGTTCGAGTCGCTCGAGGACCTGGGCGAGCAGACCGAAGTCGAAGCACGCCTTGCCGCGCTAAAGGCCTCAGCAGCCAACCAGTCAGCGATCGAACAGAACTAGCCGACGGCTCAGGTTTCGCAGCAGGCCGGCGCCCCGAGGGG
>NZ_JBSHIT010000005.1:220610-293733 GCF_053619115.1 Arthrobacter sp. NPDC055585 | reverse complement strand
GGGTGGGCAGGACAGCCAATTCAACCAATCAATAAATAATCGGTATCAATAAACTTGGCACACTATTGAGTTCTCAAACAACAGGCACATCCGGCCTACTCGGAAAAACCATTCCCAACCGGGAACTTTCTTTTCTTTTCGCACCGCTGTGGTGTTTTACTAGCTTATTCCATCCGGACCGTTTTAGCAATTCGGTGAATTCTGAAGAATTTCAATCGAACCGGCTATTCCAGCCCTTCCGAACCCAGCATCCAGTCCCAGGCTTCCCGCCGGCACACAAAGCGCGCAGCAGATCCACCATCGAAAGAAAGTTGGGGTTTGGCCGCCATGCTTCGGGCGCTTCGTGAGCGTCCCGGCCGCGGCGACTCAGAAAACATTACAGGCCTCCGGGCGGCTGTGCAAATCGGAAAGACGTGTCCTGCGACACCCTGCATATGGTCACCAAACTGATGAATTATTGGTCCTGATCAACACCCGCATGAAAGCCGCACGGCCCCTCTCCGCCAGCGCGGTGCACGTGTCCTGCTTTTGGCGGGCCCCCTATATATACGCACCCTTTTGAGGGCTCCTATATAGAGGGGCACAGGACGCCGGGCCGCGGGCTCCTACGGTGAGGCCCTGCGTCCCGGTTGCACAGCAGGCGCTCTCTATATAGCAGCCCTAGCGGAGGGTCGTGCCCAGAGGGGCTCCGATACAGGAGGGTCATGCCCAGTTGGGCTTCTATACAGAGAGGCTCCCTGCAGGGATGGGCGTGGACCTTCCCTGCACAGCATCCATCGAGGGCAGCCGGGCCCCGCTGCCCTCCTATATAGAACCCGTACATAGGGCCCCTATATAGGAGACGGGCACACAGTCGCCTGCCTGGTGCCTCCGCAGGCACGGGCACTGGCTCTCATGAAATACAGCTCTCATGAAATACCCCGGCCGCTGCCCACCATTTACCCGGAACCTGCGCGCAGCTGGTCCGCGGCTGCTCACAGCTGGTCCGCACCTGCCCACAGCGCCGGGTGCCGGCGTCGTCCGCTGTCTGGTCTGCCACAATCTGCTGCCGGCTCAGTGTCCCGGGGCCCCGGACAGGGCACCCAAAATATCGGGTAGACTTGTTCCCGGCCCCTCATGTGGTGTCATCCTGTGAACTCCCCCAGGACCGGAAGGTAGCAAGGGTAAGCGGGCTCTGGCAGGTGCATGGGGGGTCTTTAATTTATCCGGAAACAGCGGGTTTTCCACCGCGCCGGGCCCGGATGCGAACCGTCAGTGCCAACCGATAAGGTTCTATCTGTGAGTACAGCCCTTTACCGCCGCTACCGTCCCGAGAGCTTCGCGGACGTGATCGGCCAGGAGCATGTCACCGAGCCGCTAATGGCGGCCCTCTCAAAGAACCGCGTCAACCACGCCTACCTCTTCTCAGGTCCGCGCGGCTGCGGCAAGACCACCTCTGCGCGGATTCTCGCCAGGTGCCTGAACTGCGCCCAGGGCCCGACGCCGATCCCCTGCGGCACCTGCGACAGCTGCGTTGAGCTCGCCCGCAACGGCGCCGGCAGCCTGGACGTCATCGAAATTGATGCTGCCAGCCACGGCGGTGTGGACGATGCCCGCGATCTGCGCGAGCGGGCCACCTTCGCTCCCGTCCGGGACCGCTACAAGATTTTCATCATCGACGAGGCCCACATGGTCACCTCCGCCGGGTTCAACGCCCTGCTGAAGATCGTGGAAGAGCCGCCGGAACACATCAAGTTCATCTTCGCAACCACGGAACCGGACAAGGTCATTGGCACCATCCGTTCCCGCACCCACCACTACCCGTTCCGGCTGGTTCCGCCGGAGCCGCTGCTGGCCTACCTCGAGAAGCTCTGCGTGCAGGAAGGCGTCCCGGTTGCCCCGGGCGTACTGTCCCTGGTGATCCGCGCCGGCGGCGGATCCGTCCGCGACTCCCTCTCCGTTTTGGACCAGCTTATGGCCGGCGCCGGGGAATCCGGCCTGGACTATGAGCTGGCCGTGAATCTCCTTGGCTACACCCACGTGGCGCTGCTCGACGACGTCGTCGATGCATTTGCCGCCGGCGATGCCGCCACCGTCTTCAGCGCCGTGGACCGGGTCATTCAGACCGGGCAGGATCCCCGCCGCTTCGTGGAAGACCTCCTGGAACGTTTCCGCGACCTGATTGTGGTCAATGCCATGCCCGACGCCGCTGCGGCCGTTCTCCGCGGTGTGCCGGAAGACCAGATCAACCGGATGCGCACACAGGCTGCCCAGTTTGGCGGGAGCGAACTTTCTCGCGCAGCGGACATCACCAACACGGCGCTGACCGAAATGACCGGCGCCACCTCTCCGCGGCTTCACCTTGAGCTGCTCTGCGCGCGTATCCTGCTTCCCGCAGCCGACCAGTCCGAACGCGGCACTGCCGCCCGGGTTGACCGGATTGAACGCCGGCTGAGCTACGCGGGCGACGCCGCCCCGGCCGCCGCAGGCCTTCCCCAGCAGCGCGCCGCGCAGGTTCCGGAGCAGATTTCCGGGCCTGCCGCTGCACCGGCCGCTTCGCAGCAGCCGACAGCACCTGCAGCCGGTGCCCCGGCGCCGGAGTCCGCTCCGGCCGCCTCCAGCACTACTGCCGACTCCGGAGCTTCCTCCAGCGGAGCAGCAGACTGGGGTGGAACGTGGGCTACTCCGGCCGTTCCTGCCTCGTCGGGCACCCGTCCGACGGGAGCCGGAACCCAGCCTGACTCCGGCTCAGCGCCCGCATCCCCCGCTCCGAGCCGGACCTGGGACGATGTGTCCCGCGAAGCCGCCACACAGCAGACCGCAGGGCAGGGGCAGCACGGCGCCGTCCCGCAGGTCCAGCCGGAGCAGCCCGCACGGCAAACCGCCCAACGGGAGGAACCGGCCCCCGGTGCCCCGGCGCAGGGCCAGCCCCAGCGGCAGGATCCCGCTGCACGGCCCCAGGCCCAGCAGTCCGGGCCGGCCCAGTCAGCCCCTGCTCCTGGCAGTGCACAGGCAACCCCTCCAGCGCCCACGGCCCAGCCGCAGCCGAACGCCGGCGGACAGTCTGCCGCCCCGTCAGCTGCCGGTCCCGGCCAGATCGAAATGATCCGGCGGGCATGGCCGGAAATCATGGATGCCCTGACCAGCATCCGCCGTGCCACCTGGCTCAACGTCAGCAAGAACGCGTCGCCGCGTTCCTTCGACGGCCGGGTCCTTGAGCTTGCCTTCTCCAACCCCGGCGCGGCTACCAACTTCAACCGCCCTGACCATCTGGAGAACCTCCGCAAGGCCATCCACCAGGTCCTCGGCGTGGACTGCCAGGTCAACGCCGTACATGACAGCACCGCGTCAGCGGGTGAACCCGGCCCAAAAGCTGGTAGCCGGCTGACCCCGCCGGCACAGACTCCGGCACAGTCTTCCGCACCGGCACAGACTCCGGCGCGTCCTTCCGCACCTGCTCCTTCCGTACGCCCGGAGACCGGCGCGGCAACCGCCGGCCCCGCTGCAGCTCAGCGCACGGCTGAAGCCGGACAGGAAACCGGGCACCAGGCCGCAGCACGGCCGGTCGGACCGGAAACCCAGGCACACCAGCCGGCACCCCAGGCTGCCCCTGCAACTCCGGCAGGCCCAGCGACTTCTGCAGCTCCTGCAGGCGTGACTCCTGCAGCTCCGGAAGCCACGGCACCTTCGCCAGCTCCGGAAGCTCCGTTGTCCCCGCAGCCTCCCCGGCGACCACAGTCCCCAGCCGCAGCCAGCACTGGAGCGGCCGGTTCTCGCCCGGGCCGAGCTCACGGTGACAGCGCTTCGGGCAGCATGCCGTCCCGCAGCGGCGGATCGGCGCGCAGCAGCGCCCCGCTGCCCGAGGACTGGCCGCAGGAACCCTCCGAACCGGCCGACGTGCCCGAAAGCAACGCCTGGGAAACAGCTGCCGTTCCGGATGACATTCATGTCAGCAGCGCGGTCAGCGATGAAGAATGGGCCAGTACCAACTGGGCCGGCACAACAGCCACCCGCCCGGGCACTGGTTCCGGCACACGCAGCGCCCCGGCCGGGGCAGGCCGCGGACCGGCAGGTCATCCGGCACCGGAAGCCCACGGCTCTGCTGCCCACCAGCCAGCCGACCGGCCGGCAAACACATCCACTTCCCGCCCCGCGCAGGCAGCCGGCACAAGCTCGAACCAGAGCAACAGCCAAACCGGTACCCGCCCGGCCGGCGCCGAGGCAGGGGCAGGCGCGTACGCGGCAGCACCGGGAACCAACGGCAGCTCCGCGCAGCAGCCGGGTACGCCGTCGGGCGCCACAGAACAGGGCAGCCAGTCCGGTCCACACCGCCCGGGCCAGAAACTCAGCCGCTACCAGCAGCTGCTAAACGAGGCAGCCCAGCGCGGCGGCGGGGCCCCGGCGTCCGCAGCCCGCGGCAACGTAGACTTGGCGTACGTCGAAGATGTTCCCAGCGCCGACGATGTGACGCTTGAAGATTCCGGGCTGGTTGGCCGTAAGGCAATCGAGCGGATCCTGGGCGGACGGCTGATTGAGGAACGCAGCCTCGACGGCCACGGCGTCCACCGGTAGCCGCGAGCAACTAACCGGACAACAACTATTTCCCTAAGAAGGCCACGTGTACGAAGGTGCGGTTCAGGAACTGATCGACGAGTTGGGCCGCCTCCCCGGCGTGGGCCCCAAGTCGGCCCAGCGGATCGCGTTCCACATCCTTGAGTCCAATGCCGAGGACATGTCCCGGCTGGCTTCGGCCATTGTGACGGTCAAGGAAAAGGTGAAGTTCTGCCAGGTGTGCGGCAACGTCACCGAGCAGGAGACCTGCAACATCTGCCGCGATCCGCGCCGGGACCCCACCATGATCTGCGTGGTCGAGGAGTCCAAGGACGTGATCGCCGTCGAGCGCACCCGTTCCTTCCGCGGCCGCTACCACGTCCTGGGCGGGGCAATTAACCCCATCGCCGGTGTCGGCCCTGACCAGCTGCGCATCCGTGAACTGCTCAGCCGGCTCTCCGATGAGCAGATCAGCGAGATCATCATCGCGACTGACCCGAACCTGGAAGGCGAGGCCACGGCCACCTACCTGGTCCGGATGCTCAAGACCCTCGGCATCACCGTCACCCGGCTGGCTTCCGGCCTGCCGGTCGGCGGCGACCTTGAATACGCTGACGAGATCACCCTGGGCCGCGCCTTCGAAGGACGCCGCAGCCTCAGCTAACGGTTCTCCAGCTTCCTACGCGATCCGGGTTCCCGCAGCCAGCCTCTGTGCGGGCGTGCGCAGCCGGCGCCAGGCCAGCACCAGTGCCAGCGCCGCTCCCGCGAACTGCACGGCCAATCCCAGCGGCCAGACGGGGAACGACGACGCCGGGACGCCGTACTCGCGCGGCTCACCGTTGAGGCACTGCGGTCCGCTGGACTCGGCTCCTGCCTGTGCGTATCGAACGGCCTCGCCAATTCCCTGCAGCGGGCCCCCGCTCATGTCGTCGCCTGAGTACGGAAGGGCGTCTGCCAGGACTACAAAGGGATTCGCGGCCAGCAGCCAGGCGGTGCGGTCCGTGTGGTAGACATCCGCTTCAAACAGCGGACCCACACAGCTGAATCCAGGCTCGCTGCCGGAAGGCTGAAGGTAGGCGTCTTCCTCCCACTGCGGCATGTTGGCCTCCACGGTTCCGCGGACCAGCGGCGTGCTCAGGCCAAAGGCGATGACGGTGCCGATGGACAGCAGTGCCACCAGCATGTAGGTCACCACGATCGAGAACAGCGGCCGGTTGGCGAGTGTGGACACCGCCACGCCCAGCGCGCACACCACCCCCAGCTCGATGCCCAGCATGAGCAGGGAAACCGCGGCGATGCCGGGGTTCACCCCGCCCAGCGCCAGCGCCCACAGCAGGAACGGGACACTCGCGGCCAGGAACCCGAGGGATGCTACCCAGGACGCCAGCCATTTGCCGGCCAGCAGTTGGCCCGGACGCAGCAGGGTTACCTGCAGAACTGCCAGCGTTCCGGCTGCGCGGTCTCCGTTGACGGCGTTGGCGGACAGGGCAGGCGCCACCAGCAGCCCGAAGAACAGCACAAAGGCGACCATCAGTTCGAACAGCACCTGGCCTGCCGTGGTCTGCTGGTCCGTCACCCAGGCGGTGAAGGCAGCCACCAGTCCGATCACCACAAACCAGACTGCCAGCAGGATGTACCAGCCGCGGGAGCGCAGCCGCTGTTTCATCTCGAGTGCAAAGACAGTCCCTACGCCGTTGAAGTAACCAAGTCCCGCCTGCTGCGGGCTGAGTGCTGTGCTCATGGCTTCTCGGCCTCCAGGCTCATGTAGGTCTCTTCGAGTGCTCCGGTGGCCGGCGCGAAGGCATAAACCTCAACGCCGGACGCCACCAGGTGCCGCAGCACGTCCACGGCATGGTCCTCACCGCCAAGCTGCACCCGCACGTGGCTGCGCCGGGTTCCTTCCCCCACGGCTGCGGCCAGGCCCCGGGCTTCCAGCGCCCGCAGCAGCGCACCCGTGTTCCGGGCGCTGACGGCATACCAGCGGACCTGTGTGCCGGCGTCGTCCAGGCTTTGTGTCTTGACTGTCTTACCGCCGGAGGCGAACACGGCACGGTCTGCCATCTCGTCCAGTTCGGAGAGCACGTGGGAGGACACCAGAATGGTCTTGCCGGCAGCAGCGAGGCGCCGGAGGAGCAGTCGAAGCTCCACCCGGGAGCCTGGGTCCAGGCCGGAGGCCGGTTCATCAAGCAGAAGCACAGCCGGGTCGTGGATGAGCGCGCGGGCCAGGCTGAGCCTTTGCTGCTGGCCGCGGGAGAAGACCCGGGCCGGTTTGTCCGCGAAGTCTGCCAGGCGTACCTCGGTGAGCAGCTCCCCGGCCCGCTGCGCGGCGGCAGCAGGTGCCATGCCGTACAGCTTGCCCATCGTGACCAGGATTTCAGTCGCGGTCAGGGAGTCCCAGACTCCCAGGGTGTCCGGCATCCAGCCCACGGAACGCCGGACGGCGAGCGGATCCAGCACCGGATCAGCACCGGCGATCCGGATGGTCCCCGAATCCGGGGCCAGGAGGGACGCCAGCATCAGCAGCAGCGTCGTTTTGCCCGAACCGTTGGGCCCAATCAGGGCCGTGACGGTGCCGGGAGGCGCCTCGAGCGTCATTCCGCTGACGGCCTGGACCGCTCCAAAGCTGCGCGTAACCCCTTGGACGGCAATGCCGCCCGGTTCAGTAGTCCCCATCGGGCCACCCTATAGTCCGGATACCCCGCCCGGAGGCGCCTGCAGGTATATGTCGCGGCAAGTCCGGGTCCGCAGCGCGCGCAACTTTCCCGGCCGGGGATTCGTTAAGTACACGTTGAGCGGCATGTCGGCGTTATTTCAGTGCCGCTGCAGCCCCGCTATAGACTTTGAAGGTTGGCCGCCGCCGTGCGGCCTATTCCACGGACATTTAGAGCCGCAGCGGCTTACGCGCCGCCGGCAGCAACTTGGAAGAGTTCCAGAGAGCGTGTACGCATGAGCCTGATAGTGCAGAAATTCGGCGGATCCTCCGTATCGGACGCCGAAGGCATCAAGCGCGTAGCCAAGCGCGTGGTGGATACCCAGAACGCAGGAAACGACGTCATTGTGGTGGTTTCCGCCATGGGCGACAGCACCGACGAACTGCTGGATCTGGCCGGGCAGATTACCACCGGCGCCTACCCGCGCGAGATGGATATGCTGCTCAGCTCCGGCGAACGCATCTCCATGGCCCTGCTGGCCATGGCCATCAACGAACTCGGCGCATCCGCCCAGTCCTTTACCGGCAGCCAGGCCGGCATGATTACCGACGCGATCCACGGCAAAGCCCGGATCATCGACGTCTCCCCGCACCGGATCAAGACGGCAATCGAAAAGGGCGACGTCGCGATTGTCGCCGGTTTCCAGGGCATGAGCCGGGACAGCCACGACATCACCACCCTGGGCCGCGGCGGCTCGGACACCACCGCCGTCGCCCTCGCTGCCGCGCTCGACGCGGATGTCTGCGAGATCTACACGGACGTGGACGGCGTCTACACCGCCGATCCCCGCGTGGCGCCGACCGCCCAGAAGATCGAAAAGATCTCCAGCGAGGAAATGCTGGAGATGGCGGCATCGGGTGCAAAGATCCTGCACCTGCGCTGCGTGGAGTACGCCCGCCGTTTCGGAGTGCCGCTGCATGTGCGGTCCTCTTTCAGCCAGAACGAGGGGACCTGGGTACTGCCCAGCCCGGATGACAAGATCAAGATTCAAGAGGGAGAACCCTTGGAACAGCCCATCATTTCCGGCGTCGCGCATGACCGCTCCGAAGCCAAGCTCACCGTAGTCGGCGTACCTGACATCCCCGGCAAGGCAGCGGAGATCTTCGGCATCGTCGCCGGCGCCAATACGAACATCGACATGATCGTTCAGAACGTTTCCACCAAGGGCTCAGGCCAGACCGACATTTCCTTCACCCTGCCGATCGTTGACGGCCAGGCCGCCATGGCAGCCCTCAACGCAGCCAAGGCCGAGGTTGGCTTCGACAGCATCGACTATGACGAGCAGATCGGCAAGCTCTCGCTGATCGGTGCCGGCATGCGCTCCAACCCGGGCGTTTCGCACCGCTTCTTTGAGGCGCTGCACCTGGCCGGCGTGAACATCGACATGATTTCGACGTCGGAAATCCGCATCTCGGTGGTCACCAGCGCGTCCAAGCTCGACGACGCGGTGCGTGCGGTGCACGCAGCATTCGGGCTCGACGGCGAAGCTGAAGCCACCGTATACGGCGGCACCGGCCGCTAGCCGCAACTGTGCAACAAGGGGCGTCCGGGGTACCGGGCGCCTCTTGCGCTTAACGAAGTTCGATTCCGCCCGGGGTCAGTACAGGTGCTCGCGGAACAGCGGTCCGTGGAAATAGTCCTTGTACACCACCGGCTCGGCGGGTTCGCGGTGCGGTTTGCCGTCTGCGTATTCCCGGTCCACCCCGTAGTGGTGCCCTTCGCTGTCTATTTCCACGATGTAGTCCGGCAACCCGGACTGGGTTTCCGGTATCTCGTCCTCGGGCAGTCGCGGCTCGCTGCCGCTGCCCGGATCCGGCATGGTTGCCATGTCGATCCCCTCCTTCAAGGACCAGGGTCAGGTCCCTACAGGATAGGATTCCGGCGCGGAAAAAGACCCGCGGCCCCGAAAGATCAGTCCGCTTTGCGGGGCAGGATGTAGCTGCTGCCGTCAGCGCGCTTCACGGTCTCCCACTTGGCCTTTTCTTCGGCCTGCTGGGCTTCGAGGAGACGCTTGTTCTCCTCCGTCATGTCATGGGTCAGGGAAGAGCTCTGGGCGGGTCCGAAAATCAGCCGCGCCTTGCCGGTTGCGCGCATGAATTTTGCGGTGAAGCTTTCCCGAGCTGCCATGAGATGTCCCTTCCGAGGTGTACCTGTGACCTATAGTACGCTAATTGTTAGTGCACTAAACATTGAGGAGGCGGCCATGGATCCGGTCGACGATGATCTGCTGCTGGAACACCAGCTGTGCTTCGCCCTGTCCGTGGCCTCCCGGTCGGTGGTCGGGGCGTACCGCCCCGTACTGGAGGACCTCGGTGTCACCCACCCGCAGTACCTGGTGCTGCTGGCCTTGTGGGAGCAGAGCCCGCGCACGGTGCGGAACCTCAGTGACGCGCTCCTGATGGAGCCGGCTACCCTCTCCCCCATGCTCAAACGGATGGAGAGCGCGGGGCTGGTTTCCCGCAACCGCGCCCCGGACAACGACCGTTCCCTGGCCGTGGACCTGACCGAGCACGGACACAGCCTGCGCCGGAAGGCCCTTGCCGTTCCGGGCGCCATGATGGAGCGCCTGAAGCTCAGCCGGGACGAGGTACTGGAGCTCAACGCCTCGATGCGCCGCCTAATCGAAGCCACGCAGGTGCCTGCGGCCACGAATAGTGCGAATACCCAAATGAGTACGTAAAAAGCAACGACAAGATAACAATTGAAGTGTGGTATATAAGCGGCCTTATTGTCGCAAATACTAAAACTTATCCGGCGTATTCTTCTTCGCGTCCCGAAACGCACCCCATGGGCGGCGCCATGCCCGCCCCAAGGAGAAGATTCCCGTGGCAACACCGCCATCCAGGCAAACACAGCCCAAAGCATCCATGGGCCAGCGCGCCGCCCGCGTGCTGCGCAGGGAAAAGAAGAAATACCCGCATGACACTCACCCCGGGCTGGTCCCCGGAATCGCCGTCGACGATCAGCGGGTCCGCTACGGAACGGATCCCCTGGTCTTTGGCATCGCGGCCGTTCTGGTTCTCGGATTCGTGGGCTGGGGCGTCTTCTCCACCGAGACGCTGAAGTCGGTCTCCGACCTGGCGCTGGGCTGGGTTGTCACGAACACCGGCTGGCTCTTCAGCTCCCTGCTTGTGGTCATTCTGGTGTTTATGCTGTTCATCGGCTTCAGCCGCTACGGCAAGATTCCGCTCGGAGTGGACGGGGAAAAACCCGAGTACTCCAAGTTCTCCTGGGTTGCCATGATGTTCTCCGCGGGCGTGGGCATCGGGCTCTTCTTCTTCGGCCCGTTCGAGCCGCTGACCTACTTCATGTCGCCGGCCCCCGGCGAGGCCCAGGCCGAAACCACCGAAGCCCTGCACAAGGCCATGGCCCAGACCTACTTCCACTGGGGGTTCAACGCCTGGGCCATCTACGCCCTGGTGGGCGCTGCCGTGGCCTACGGCTCCTACCGCCGCGGCAGGGTTCCGCTGATGAGCGCCATCTTCACCCCGCTGCTCGGGCGCAAGCAGGCGGAAGGACCTGCCGGGCGCCTGATCGACATGTTCGCCATTGTCGCCACCCTGTTCGGCACGGCAGCATCCCTTGGCATCGGTGCACTGCAGATCGGCCGCGGCGTGGAAATCGTCAGCGGCATCGGGCAGCTGCCAAATGCGGCACTGATCGGAATTATCGCCATCCTGACGGCGGCGTTCATTGCGTCTGCGGTTTCCGGCATTGGGCGCGGTATCCGCAGGCTCTCCAACATCAACATGTCGCTGGCGATTGTCCTGGTGATCTTCATCTTCCTGACCGGCCCCACACTCTTCCTGCTCAACCTGATTCCCGCCTCCATCACGGAGTACCTCTCCGACCTGCTCCATCTGATGAGCAAAGGCCCCTCCTGGGGCGCTGAGGCCGCGGACTTCTCCGCCAACTGGACCGTCTTCTACTGGGCCTGGTGGATTTCTTGGTCCCCGTTCGTTGGCATCTTCCTGGCCCGGATCTCCCGCGGCCGGACACTGCGTGAATACGTGCAGTACGTCCTGGTGGTGCCCACCCTCGTCTGCGTGCTCGCGTTCGGCATTTTCGGGGGAACAGCCATCTGGATGCGGACGCAGGGAGCCGACATTTCCGCAGACGGTGCCCCGGAAGCCCTGTTCTTCCAGATACTTGACGGCCTGCCGCTGAGTTCAATCACACCGTTCCTGGCGATGTTCTGCATCGCGATTTTCTTCATCACCTCGGCTGACTCCGCCTCGCTGGTCATGGGAAGCCTGTCCCAGCGCGGCAAGCCCGAACCTGACCGCAGAGTCACCGTCTTCTGGGGCCTGGCCATGATGGGCATCGCCGTGGTCATGCTGCTGGTGGGCGGCAACGAGGCGCTGTCCGGACTGCAGAACCTGATCATTGTTTCCGCCCTGCCCTTCGCCGTCATCCTGGCGCTGATGATGGTTGCCTTCACGCGTGACCTGCAGACCGACCCGCTGATCATCCGCCGGGAATACGCAACCGCCGCCCTCGAACAGGCCGTGCGCACCGGAATCGACGAACACGGCGATGACTTCGCAATCTCCGTACAGAAGGCCCCGCAGGGACAGGGCGCCGGAGCGGACTTCGACTCCCATGACGCGACCGTGACGGACTGGTACCAGCGCAGGGACGAAGACGGAAAACCGGTGGACTACGACTATGAGTCCGGCGAGTATGCAGACGGCTGGACAGCCGACGGCGACTCCCCCACTTCCGGCTCGGGCGCCGACCAGGATACGGATACCGGCAGGGACAAGGACAGCGGCCTGTCCGAGGATCCACAGCCCGCACCCGTCCGCTAGGACGCCGGCCGGCACGGCTGGATAATGGGGGGCGTGAGCCTCTCTTATCCCACCGTGCTGGCCGAGGAGCAGTGGGTTCCCCGCCAGGCCGCCTACCGGGAGCGGGTCCGCCCGTTCACCGAAGGCTTCCTGCGCCGGCGGTCCGCCGGCCAGAAACACCCTGTGGAGGACTTCCTCTTCACCTACTACTCCCTAAAACCCGGCCAGCTGATGCGCTGGCACCCGGGCGCCGGCGTCGTACTGACCGGCCCCGCAGCAGCGGAGCGGGCCGACTGGAAGTTCTACCGAACTCTGGCGCCGGAGGAAATGGCAACGGCGGGCCTGGACCCGAAGACACCGGCCGTTACCGTCGATGTGGCCGCTTTTGCCGCTGCCCGCGGAACGGCCGCCGGCTTCACCCGGATGCTGCTCTCCCGCACTGTTGCGCGCAAACCGTCGCTGGGCTGCTTCGGAATGCATGAGTGGGCGATGGCCTACAAATCCGAGGTGAACGGCATCCGGCATGAGTACCTAGGCCTGCGCCTGGGTGCCCGGGGGACGGATGAACTGGTGGAGCAGAGCCGGATCCGCTGCACACACTTCGATGCGTTCCGGTTCTACGCACCCGAGGCCACGGCGCTCAATGAACTGACGCCCACCCGGGAAAACCAGCGCGACCTGGAACAGCCCGGTTGCCTGCACGCGAACATGGACCTCTACAAGTGGGCCTACAAGCTGACGCCGCTGCTTCCGGCGGACCTGGTGATGGACTGCTTCGAACTGGCCTGGCGGATCCGTGAAATGGATATGCGGGCGTCCCCCTATGATCTGCAGGACTGGGGATATGAACCGATCCAGGTAGAGACTCCGGCGGGGCGGGCGGCGTACGCTTCCCTGCAACGCGGTTTCACCGAGGAATCGCAGCAGCTGCGGGTCCGCATCCTGGACCTGCTTGAGCCGTTCCAGGAGCAGCTATGCAGTCCGAACCCAGTGGACGCGTCCACCGCACCGGAGAAGACTCGTACAACCTGGTCCTGACCCGCAGCCTCGCCGGCACGCCGGCAGAAATTTGGCCCAGCTTCACGGACGCGGAGCAGGCCGCGGCGTGGATCGGGCGCTGGGACGGTTCTCCCGAACCCGGATCAGACTTTGACTTCCAGATGCTGTACGAAGAAGAGCAGCCAAGCAGCCGTGTCCGGCTGGCCCAGTGCGCCCCGCGGGAGCGGCTGCGCGTCCTTATGGAGGACGAGGGAGGCAGCTGGGATCTGGAGGTTCGGCTGTGGGACGACGACGGCGGCACGCGGCTGGAATTCATCCAGCATCTGGCAGACCCGGCCGCCGCGGAGGACACCGGACCCGGGTGGGAGTACTACCTCGACCGGCTCAGCGCTGCCCTCACCGGAGGACCCGTACCGGATTTCGACCAGCATTACCTCGACCAGGGTCCGCACTACGCTGCGCAGGCACGGGCCGCTGCTGCCTCACCCCCGCCGACCTGATCCGCTTCCCGTCAACGACTGCCGGCATTGGCTAGGCTGTATGCCAATCGACTCCGGAAGGTCTCCCGTTATGCCGAACCGCCTGCCCCGCACCGTCCTGGCGCTCGCCGCTGCAGCCCTCCTGCTCGCGGGCTGCGCCGATTCGAATCCGGGCAGCGCGCCGTCGTCCTCTGGGCCGGCAGCCTCCTCCTCCGCTTCGGCATCCTCTCCGGCGGCACCCTCCTCCTCCGCGTCACCGGCGGCCGCGACGTCGCTCACCGTCGAGCTGATGGCAGAGGGTGAAGCCGTCACGGATACCTGGGACCTGGCGTGCGACGGCGCTGCACCGGCCGGTGAATCAGGCGCACCAGACCCTGCGGCGGCGTGCACGGCACTGGCTGAGGGCGGAGTTGCACTCTTCGCCGAACCGGGCAGCGACGTCGCCTGCACCATGCAGTACGGCGGACCCCAGCGGGCAACGGTGAGCGGCACCGTGGAAGGTGAAGCGGTGGAAGCGGAATTCGCGGCGTCGGACGGCTGCCAGATCAGCCGCTGGGAGGCACTTAGCGGACTGCTTGGTCCGGCAACGGCGGCAATGTAGCCGTTTCGGCGGCGGCTTCAGCCACCGGAAGGTCCCGCTTGCGGCGCAGGTAAACCTGCTTGCGCACCCGCGCCACTACGTCTCCGCTGGAGTCCCGGATGTCTACGGTGAACCACTCGAGCACCTTCTCACCGCCGGATGCGGCCTTACGCAGCCGCTCGATGTCCGCTTCCGTGATGGCGAAATGGGCATACACATCGCCCTTGCCCGGCTTGATGAAGTCCACCTCGGCGGCACGGTCCCAGATGACGTTCTCCTTGCCCAAATGGCGCAGCAGCAGCATCATCCAGAACGGGTCCGTCATGGCGAAGAGGCTGCCGCCGAACAGCACGCCCGCAACGTTGCGGTTCCACCAGCGAAGCCGTAGCCGGACCGTGGCGGAGAGGAAGTCTTTGGGCAGCTCGGTGATCTTGATGCCGGAGAAGAGGAACGGCGGCCAGAGGTTCATGGAGCGCCGGACAATGCCCGGGCGGGCAGCGAGGAGTTTCACCGGTCCACTGTACCGAGTGTGATCCAGGCCATTCCAACTTCCATACTAAGCACCCTTAGGTCTATTATTGAATCAGCTTGCTTACTATCCACGTACGGACCGCGCTGTGACAGGCGCACCGGGCTTAACCGGAGGAACCAGATTGTCGATCGAAGCAACACCTGAAGACCCGCAGTGCCCTGCCGTTTCGGGCGCGCAGGCACCCGCCGAGTACGTGCCGTGGTGCTCGTACTGCGGCACCGATGAGTACCTGATCATCGAATCCGTGGAACCGTCCAGGACCGCCGACGCGGCCGAGTTCCTGGAAATCAGCTACACCTGCGGCGAATGTGACCGTTTCTACGGCCATCCCGTCCGCCATTCCCCGCTGTGGGCACGCGTGGCCATCGCGGAGCAGGCGGAGACCGAGTACCTGCACTGCGGCGAACCGATGAAACCGAAGGACACCCGCACCGTGTCCCTCTCGGAGCCCCTGAGCACGGAACCGGATGCAGACACCGGGGACGTGCGCCTGGAAATCAACATCCTGCGCTGCACGTGCGGGTTCCAGATCGAACTTCCGGCCTAGCGGCCGGGACCTAAGTGGGAGCGCTTCCGGATTGTCCGGGAGCGCTCCGCTTGTTTAGGGCCATCAACACCCCGGGAGGGTCCATGCGCACCTTTAAGGTCACGGCCGCACTGGCGGCCGCCGCAGCGTCACTGTCCCTGGCGGCCTGTGCAGCGGGAGCACCGACCAGCCTTGACGCGGTCCGGGACAAAGGAAGAATCGTCGTCGGAACGGAGGGCACGTACCGCCCGTTCAGCTTCCACGAGAACGGTGTGGGCGAACTGACCGGTTACGACGTCGAGATCACCGAGGCAGTTGCAGACAAGCTCGGTGTTGAGGCCCAGTTCGAAGAAGCGCAGTGGGATGCTCTATTCGCCGGGCTGAACGCCGGACGCTTCGCCATGGTGGCCAACCAGGTTTCCATCACGCCGGAGCGCGAGGACTCCTATGAGTTCTCCGAGCCCTACACCGTCAGTCCCGGGGTAATAGTGGTGCGGGAGGGAGACTCCGCCATCACGTCGTTCGCTGACTTGTCCGGTAAAACGACTGCCCAGTCACTCGCCAGCAACTGGTACACCCTGGCGCAGGAAAACGGGGCCAGCGTGGAAGCGGTCGAGGGGTGGTCCCAGTCCGTTTCCCTGCTGGAGCAGGGACGCGTGGACGCGACGGTCAATGACCGGCTGACCTTCCTTGACTACATGCTGCAGACCCCGGACGCACCGATTCACGTTGCCGCCGAAACCGATGACCCGGCTCTCATGGCTTTTGCCTTCGCCAAGGACAACACTGAGCTGCGTAACGCCGTCAACGCCGCCCTGCAGGAACTGCGCGACGACGGCACGCTGGCAGAGATTTCGATCAAGTACTTCGGCGAAGACGTTTCGCAGTAAGGACCGCCGTGGACCAGCCGACGTGGGACCTCATCGTCAGTTCCTTCCTGCCCCTTCTCGGCGGTGCCGTCACGGGAACCATCCCGCTGGCGCTCATTTCCTTCGCGGTGGGGCTGGTCCTGGCGCTTGGCGTGGCCCTGATGCGGCTGTCCAGGTTCCGGCTGGTCTCCGGGATCGCCCGGGCGTACGTGTCGATCATCCGGGGCACTCCGCTGCTGGTTCAGCTGTTCGTCATCTTTTACGGCCTGCCGTCGATCGGAATCCTGGTCAATCCGTGGCCCAGTGCCATCATCGCCTTCTCGCTGAACGTGGGAGGGTACGCCGCGGAAGTGATCCGGGCCGCGATCCTCTCGGTGCCGCGCGGTCAGTGGGAAGCCGCGTACACCATCCGGATGTCCCCTTTTCAGACCCTGACCCGGGTGATCCTCCCCCAGGCAGCGCGGGTGTCAGTGCCCCCGCTGTCCAACACGTTCATCAGCCTGGTCAAGGACACGTCCCTGGCATCTCTGATCCTGGTGACGGAGCTGTTCCGGCGTGCGCAGGAAATCGCGGCGTTCAGCCAGGAGTTCATGGTCATCTACATTGAAGCTGCGTTCATCTACTGGCTGATCTGCGTGGCGCTTTCAGCCGGGCAGTCGGCACTGGAGAGGAGGCTGGACCGCCATGTCGCAGCCTGAAGGTTCACTTGTCCCCGTACTCAGGGCCAGGGGCCTGCACAAAAGCTTCGGCAGTGTGGAGGTCCTCAAGGGAATAGACCTTGAAATTCCCCGCGGCCAGGTTGTGGCTCTGATCGGCCCCAGCGGCTCAGGAAAGACCACGGTGCTCCGCTGCCTGAACGGACTGGAGGTGCCGGACTCGGGAACCGTGCAGTTCGACGGCGGTGCCACTGTGGACTTCGGTGCGAGCCCTGCCCGCTCCGAGGTTTCCGGTCTGCGCGAACACAGCGCCATGGTCTTCCAGCATTACAACCTGTTTCCGCACCGCACCGTCCTTGAAAACGTCATCGAAGGTCCGGTGCGCGTGCAGCAGCGGCCCAGGGAGGAAGCCACAGCAGACGCACTCGCTCTCCTGGGCAGGGTCGGGCTGGCGGACAAGGCCGGCGCCTATCCCAATGAACTCTCCGGCGGGCAGCAGCAGCGGGTAGGCATTGTCCGGGCACTGGCTCTGAAACCACTCCTGCTGCTCTTCGACGAGCCAACCTCCGCGCTTGATCCGGAGCTGGTGGGCGAAGTCCTGGAAACCATCCGGGAGCTGGCCTCCGAAGGCTGGACCATGCTGCTGGTCACCCATGAGCTGCGCTTCGCCCGCGATGTGGCCGACTCGGTGGTGTTCATGGACGGCGGCGTCGTGGTGGAGGCCGGTCCGCCGTCCGAAGTCCTTGGTGCTCCGCGGCAGGAACGGACCCTTTCCTTCGTCCAGCGGCTGCTCAACCACTAGCCCCTCCCCCGGCCCCCGTCCAAATCGGGATGGCAGAAAGTGCTCGTTTCGGGCCTGTAACGGGCACTTTCTGCTATCTCGGCGTGCGGCCGTAGAATGAAGGAGCAAGCTCGCGGAGCGCTGAATCAGCGTGAGACGGCACGGTCCGCGGCCACCCCTTTTCACTCACAGGAGTTACCGGATGCCCCGGATCGTTGTTGACGTCATGCCCAAGCCCGAGATCCTGGATCCGCAGGGCAAAGCTATTGCCGGCGCACTGCCGCGGCTGGGCCTCACCGGCTTCACCGGTGTCCGCCAGGGCAAGCGTTTCGAACTTACCGTTGACGGCGACGTCACCCCCGAAATCCTCGAGCAGGCCCGCACCGCGGCCGCCACTCTCCTCTCCAACCCCGTGATCGAAGACGTCACCCGCGTCGAAGTTATTTCGGAGGCTTAGTCTTGAGCACCCCGCTGATCGGCGACTACTCCGCCGCACCCGAGGACGTTGCCCTGCGCGCCGTCCGCGTCGGCGTCATCACCTTCCCCGGCACGCTTGACGACCGCGACGCCGCACGCGCCGTGCGCCTTGCCGGCGGCACCGCCGTCGAACTCTGGCACGGTGAGGCGAACCTGCACGACGTCGACGCCGTCATCATCCCCGGCGGCTTCTCTTACGGCGACTACCTGCGCGCCGGAGCGATCTCCCGGTTCGCGCCGCTGATGGAAAAGGTTGTGGATGCGTCCAAGGGCGGCATGCCCGTGCTGGGCATCTGCAACGGCTTCCAGATCCTCACCGAGGCGCACCTGCTGCCCGGCTCGATGATCAAGAATGATCACCTGAAGTTCATGTGCCGTGACCAGCTGCTGCGCGTGGAGAACAACTCCACCGCCTGGACCTCCGCCTACGGGCAGGGCGAAGGCATGGTCATTCCGCTGAAGAACCAGGACGGCCAGTACGTCGCCGATGAGAAGACCCTGGACGAGCTTGAAGGCGAAGGCCGTGTGGTCTTCCGATACGACGGCTTCAACCCGAACGGCTCGCGCCGCGACATCGCCGGCATCACCAACGCCGCCGGCAACGTCGTCGGCCTGATGCCGCACCCCGAACACGCTGTGGAAGCCGGCTTCGGCCCGGACTCCTCCGCCCGCGGTGACGTTGCACTGCGCGGCGGCACCGACGGAATCGGCGTCTTCAGCTCTGTACTCACCTCGCTCGTTGCCGGAGGCAAATAATGACCGTGTCCGCGAACTCCACCTCCGAGCAGAAGAAGTTCAACATCGACACCGTTGAGCACGCGGCGTCCACCCCGGACACCCCGCTGCCCTGGGCCGAACTGGGCTTGAAGGAAGACGAATACAACCGCGTCGTCGAAATCCTGGGCCGCCGTCCCACCGCCGCTGAATTGGCGATGTACTCGGTCATGTGGTCCGAGCACTGCTCCTACAAGTCCTCCAAGGTGCACCTCAAGCAGTTCGGTGACAAGGTCACCGAGAAGATGAAGGAACACCTGCTGGTCGGCATCGGCGAGAACGCCGGCGTCGTGGACATCGGTGAGGGCTGGGCCGTGACCTTCAAGGTCGAGTCCCACAACCACCCGTCCTTCGTGGAGCCCTACCAGGGCGCCGCGACCGGCGTCGGCGGCATTGTCCGCGACATCATCTCCATGGGCGCCCGCCCCGTCGCCGTGATGGACCCGCTGCGCTTCGGCGCGATCGACCACCCGGACACCGCCCGCCTGGTGCACGGCATCGTGTCCGGCATCGGCGGCTACGGCAACTCCCTTGGCCTGCCGAACATCGGCGGCGAAGTCGTCTTTGACTCCGTCTACCAGGGCAACCCGCTGGTCAACGCGCTGGCCGTAGGCGTCATGCGCCACGAGGACATCCGCCTGGCCAACGCGTCCGGCGCCGGCAACAAGGTAGTGCTCTTCGGTGCGCGCACCGGCGGCGACGGCATCGGCGGCGCTTCGGTGCTGGCCTCCGAATCCTTCGACGACGCCAAGCCCTCCAAGCGCCCCGCAGTGCAGGTGGGCGATCCGTTCGCTGAAAAGGTACTCATCGAGTGCTGCCTCGAACTGTTCAAGGCCTCCGTGGTCGAAGGCATCCAGGACCTCGGCGCGGCCGGCATCTCCTGCGCGACGTCGGAGCTTGCCTCCAACGGCGACGGCGGCATGCACGTTGAGCTGACCAAGGTCCTGCTCCGCGATCCGTCCCTGACCCCGGGCGAAATCCTGATGTCCGAGTCGCAGGAACGCATGATGGCCGTGGTCACCCCGGAGAACGTCGAGGCGTTCGAAGCGATCATGGACAAGTGGAACGTCGAATACTCCTGGCTCGGTGAAGTCACCGGCACCGGCCGCCTGATCATCGACTGGGACGGCGAGACGATCGTCGACGTCGATCCGCGCACCGTCGCCCACGAAGGCCCGGTCTACAACCGTCCGTTCCACCGCCCCGAGTGGCTCGACGGCGTGCAGTCCGATTCCTTCGCTGCCGAGCGCCCGTTTGGCGGCGAAGCGGTGAAGAAGGCCGTGCTGGAGCTGATGGCTTCCCCGAACATGTGCGACAAGTCCTGGGTCACCAACCAGTACGACCGCTATGTGCAGGGCAACACCGCCCTGGCCATGCCCGACGACGCCGGCGTGATCCGCGTTGACGAGGAAACCGGCCTGGGTGTGGCGATCTCCACCGACGCCAACGGCCGCTACACCTACCTGAACCCGTACGAGGGCGCCAAGCTGGCCCTCGCCGAGTCCTACCGCAACGTCGCCACCTCCGGCGCCCGTCCGATGGCCGTCACCGACTGCTTGAACTTCGGCTCCCCCGAGGATCCCGAGGTCATGTGGCAGTTCGCCGAGGCCGTCCGCGGCCTGGCCGACGGCTGCCAGGAACTCGGCGTGCCCGTCACCGGCGGCAACGTTTCGCTCTACAACCAGACCGGCGGCGTCGCCATCCACCCCACCCCCGTGGTGGGCGTGCTGGGCGTGTTCGACGACGTTACCCGCCGCACGCCGTCGGGCTGGCGCGAAGACGGTCAGGCCATCTACCTGATGGGCGTCACCCGCGACGAGCTGGACGGTTCCGAGTTCGCCAACCTGCGCGGACACCTGGGCGGCCAGCCGCCGAAGGTGGATCTGCAGGCGGAGAAGCTGCTCGGCGACCTGCTGATCAACGCTTCCCGTGACGGCATGATCGACTCCGCACACGACCTCTCCGAAGGCGGCCTCGCCGCTGCGCTGTCCGAGATGGCGCTGCGCTTCGGCGTCGGCGCCCGGATCGGGCTGGATGAAGTGGCTGAGCGCGACGGCGTGGACCTGTTCACGCTGCTGTTCTCCGAGTCCCAGGCCCGTGCTGTGGTCTCCGTGGCCCGCAGCGAGGAAGTCCGGTTCAAGGACATGTGCTCCGCCCGCGGTTTCGCACACTCCCGCATCGGCGTCGTGGACACCGAGATCGGTGCGCTGGACTTCCAGGGACACTTCGTCCTGCCGCTCGATGAGCTGAAGGAAGCCCACGAGGGGACCCTGCCGAAGCACTTCGGCTAACCTTCCCGGACCATTCCGAACCCATCGAGAGGCCAGTTACGGCTCGTTTGAAGCGTCATACGAGCCGTAACTGGCCTCTCGTTGTACGGATGGCGGCACAGAATCATGCCGCCGGACGGTCAGCACGCCAGCCGGCCGCCCACAGCGCAGCCCGGACCTTCTCCACTGCCGGCCGGGCGCCGTCGACCATGTGCCGCCGTGAAATGCGAACTTCGGTCCAGCCCAGCGCGCGGGTCTGCTCTTCGCGGCTGATGTCCCGAGCCACCTGTTCCGGATCAGAATGGCCGGCACCCTCATACTGGACCGCAACCCGGTACTTTCGATATCCCAGATCCGGCTCATGGTGGAGGACGCCGTCGTCGTCCACGATTGGCGCATTCACCTCCGGTTCGGGAAGTCCGGCCGCAGCAAGCGCCAACCGCAGCTGGGTTTCCGGTGGGGAATCCGCCCCCACCCGGCTCAGCCGCAGGGCCGCCCGCGCTGTCCGGATTCCGCGCTGACCCGGATGGAGTCCGATGATCGCATCCAGTTCGTCCTGTGTTGCATAGGGTTCGGACCGCCCTTCGTACTGCTACCGGGGAATCCGGATCAGGTGATCAGCGATCACCGTGAGGTCCTCCACAGTGAGCTCCTTCGACAGGTCCAGCCAGGTTCTCACCCGGGATGTGAGGACCAAACCTTCCAGCGTGGTCACCTCTCCGGGCAGCAGCCGGGAGCGGTGCCCGACGACGCCCGCCCTACGAGGGCGGGACAGCCCAGCAGGACGAGTTATATGCAATTCAGGCGCCTGCCCTTGACGCAGTGGAAGCGGAAATCCCCAAGCTTCTGCAGCAGTGAAGTAGGAAGCTACGGAGAACGACGTCACACGTGTGTAGGCCGCTGCCCGTTCCGGGACTGTGAGCTCGATCGGGGGCTGGTCCTGCCTGTCCAGCGCCCGGATGGCGCGGCTGATCCGCCGGATCCGAACGTGCCGCAGCCGTTCCCTGCTGACTCCGAGGGCATCGGAGTCGTAGACAGTGAATAGGCGCTGACCGAGCATGCCGGGCATTTCCTGTGGGGTTCGCATGCCCAGCATTATGGAACAGCGGGTGAAACGGCCGTGCCGTTTATCCACACCCCCATCGACAGGCCACTTACGGCTCGTTTGAGGGCTCATATGAGCCGTAAGTGGCCTCTCGATGGGGGAGAATATTTTTCGTGACCACACTTTCGCAGGAGCAGACGCCGGCCAGCAGCCTGCTCACTGAGCGCCTTGAGCTGGCTGAGATGACGGCAGCAGAAGTCGATGCCCTCCTGGTGGGCGTCCGCTGCGCCGACTGGGCCGCGGACTTCCCCCAAGGCGTCGATGAAGACGCCGCCCAGCAGTACTACCAATCCGGCCTGCTCGGCCCCCGTGCCGGCACATTCGGTGCCCGGATGATGCGCGAACGCGACGGCACGGTAATCGGCACCGTCGGATTCCTGGGCCCGCCCGTCGAGGGCGCCGTAGAGGTGAGCTACAACGTGGCCCCCTCCCGGCAGGGACTGGGCTACGCCACCGAAGCCGTGATCGCGCTCAGCAGGTTCGCCCTGGCCCAGCCCGGAGTCGACTGCGTCACCGCGTACACGGATGAAACCAACGAGGCGTCCATCTCCCTGCTCCTGACCACAGGCTTTATGCCCGTTGAGTCCTCCGGCCCGGAGCTCGCCTTTGTGCTGCACTGCGAGTCCCAGCTGCCCGACGCCGACGGCTGAGCTGGTAGGGTCGGCTCAGCTTTCGAGGGGGCCGGAAATGAACGCATATGCACGCAGCAGACGGACGCTGCTGCTCCTTGGGTTGTTGCTGCTTCTCATGGGAGCCGTGACAGTAGTGGTGAACCTTCCCTACTTGCCCGACGGCGATGGCTACGATGCCGCGGTTCCCTGGATCGCAGCGGGGTGCGGTGTCTCCGGCGTCGCGGGCGGCATCTGGTGCCTGGTGCAGTACCGGAGGGGTCCCGAGGCCACCGGGCTGATCCTGCGGGACGGCGGCAGCCGGATGTTCAGTGCGATCATGCTGGGCGTCTGCGTCGCCCTGCTCCTGGCAGGACTCGCCCTTGACCACCCAACCATCAGTACCGGCCTTCCCTCACTGCTGGCCGTCAACTTCACCCGCAGCCTCTTTAGTACCGAGACGCCGGCAACTCCCCCGCTGCCAGACGCCGGGCAGCCCGGAAGTAGCGGCGGGTAATCAACTCCTGGGTCCACCTGCTCACCGGACTGCCCAGTGCCATGAACCAGTTGGCAGGCCGGCTATACGCCGCAACCCGGAAGAACAGTTGTCCGTCTGGAGTGAGCTCCGCGTAGAACCCTTCCTCCCCCGCGACGGGATGGCCGCGCAGTGTGCCGTAGCCGAACCCTGCGCGCTGCCCGGGAACCGGGACACCGCCGTCGAGCACCGGCTCGGCACTCCACAGCACCCGGCACGGAGCCTGCCAGCGCAGCGGACCAAGGCCAACCCCCGAAGCCATCTCCACACCGGAGGCAGCCCGCGGAGTATCTGCCGCCACGCGCAGTCCGCTGCGGCGGTGAAGGTCCCAGCCGAGCAAGCCGTCCGCCAGCCGCAGGTAACCTTCGGCTGGGTCCGGCACGTCAATCACCTCGGACCGGAGGACCACCCGGTAGCCCTCCGTCCAACCGCCCTCAAGGACTTGGGGGTACGGCCGCTCGGTGTACCCGGCGTCCGCGTAGGTCAGCTCCCGTCCGCTCACCCCTCAGCCAGTCCCTTCCAGGCCAGCGACTCGCGGTCCCGGCGGGGCAGCGACGCCACCACCAGGTCATAGGAGTCCTCCACGAGGTTCCGCACCAGTTCCTCTTCAAGCTCGCCCGTGAGATCCAGCTGGTTCCAGTGCGTCTTGTTCATGTGCCACGCGCCGGTGATTTCCGGATGGGCAGCCCGCAGCTGAAGGGCCAGTTCGGGTTCGCATTTGAGGCTGACCATCAGCGGATCGGCGTCCAGGGTGCTCATCGCGAACATCTTCGCGGGGCGTGAAGGGCCGCCGGCACGCACCTTGAAGACTGAGGTTTCCGGGCCAAAGGGAAAGTCCTCGTATGATCCGGCCAGGGACAGGCAGTACTGCCTCAGCGATGCGGCGTCCATAAACCGACCTTAGCCCGGCGTAGGTACGGGTGCATCACAGGTGGCAGGATGGAAGTAAGCACACGAACTAGATTGCGGCTGCCCCGTGTATGCCGCCAGGGCGTTGGAGGACACATTGGGCATGGACCGGGCAGGCACACGCGGAGGCAGAGTAGCCAAAGCAGCAGAGCGGGCCGCGGAATCAAAGGCGTTCGAGCGCGCGGCCCGGATGGGTTACGTTGCCAGCGGCGTCCTGCATGCGCTGATCGGCGTCATCGCCCTGCAGATTGCTGCCGGCGGCGGGGGCGACGCCGATTCCTCCGGTGCCGTAGCCGCACTCGCGGACCAGCCGGGCGGCATTTTCCTGATCTGGGCCTGTTTCCTCGGCTGCCTGGCGCTGGCGCTGTTCCAGGCCACCCGGGTGTTCCTGGATTCAGGTGAGAGCAAGGCAGAGGTCTGGAAGAAGCGCGCCACTGACGCCGGCTCGGCTGTGGTTTACGGCGCCATCGGCATCTCGTTCGGCGTGTTCGCCCTGGGTGGGTCCAGCGACAGCGAGCAGAGCCAGGTCACCTGGACCGGCCGGGTGCTCAGCCAGCCCGCGGGCCAGCTGGTGGTGGGCCTGACCGGTGCCGTGATCGCCGGCATCGGCATCTACTTCATCTACAAGGGCGCCACCCGCAAGTTCCGCAACGACCTTGGCCCGGTTCCCGGCCGCACCTGGCAGCGGGTTGCAACTGTCACCGGGATTGCCGGTTTTGTGGCCAAGGGCCTGTCCCTGCTGATCCTGGGCGGCCTGGTGATCGCAGCCGCGGTGACCGCTGATCCGGAGAAATCCACCGGGCTCGACGGCGCCCTGCGCGCCCTGCATGAGGCGCCTCTGGGCTGGCTGGCGCTGGGCGCCGTCGGCGTGGGACTGATCTTCTACGGCCTGTATATGGGCTTTATCCGGGCCCGCTTCGGCAAGCTTTAGGCCTGCCACCAGGAGTCGAGTTCCTCCAGCGGATCTGCGTCCCACGGGGTAGGCAGCACACCGTCCATGTAGTTCGCGAACCACTCGCGGACCTCGGGTGACTGGTAAGCCTCCTGAAGCACACGCGCCTTCTCCGTCTCGGCGAACTCAGCTGTTCCGGCCACGATGCAGCGGAACGGAATCTGGTCCGCTTCCTTCTCGAAGGCCAGCGCGTCATCCGGGGACAGCCCAATCTCCGCGGCCAGCCGCACGAACAGCACCCCGGCATCCACGTCCGGCAGCGTCTTGGACAGGGACTGCTGGTCCACTTCCACGAACTCGAAGTTCTTCGGATTCGCTGTGATGCTCTCCTGGGAGGTGTGGATGACGCCCACGCCGTCCTTGAGCTCCAGCAGCCCGGCATCGCGCAGCAGTACCAGCCCGCGTCCGTTGTTGGCCGGGTCCACCGGCAGGGCGATCCGCGCGCCGTCGGGCAGGTCCTGCAGCGAATCCCAGCGCTGGGACCAGATGCCGGCCGGTGATCCGTAGACGTAGAACAGCGGCTGCACTTCCAGCTTCTGGTCCACGTTGAACTGCTGCAGGTAGGCACCGTGCTGGAAGTAGTTGGCATCGAATTCGCCGTTGGAGACCGCCAGGTTCGGCTGGATGATGTCCGTGACGTAGGTGGCTTCCAGCGTCCAGCCCTTTGCCTTGAGCAGCTCGGCGGCGATCTTGGTGGGCTCCTGGTACGGAGCGGATTCGGTGGCGATGATCTTGATGGTCTTGTCGCCGCTGGCTGCTGCGCCGCCAGCCAGGCCGCAGCCGGTGGCCGCGGTCAGGGAGGCTGCGCCGGCGCCGGCGAGGGCGAGTTTGAGGAAGTTCCTGCGTTCCATGGGAGTCCTTTGAAGAGTGGAGTGAGTTAGCGGTAGGCGGAGGGAACCGGTTCGGTTCCGTTGAGGAAGAACCGGCCAAGTTCGTTGTATTTGTAGGCAACGGGGTCGTGCAGGGTGTGGGTGCGGACGTCCCGCCAGTACCTGTCGAACCCGTACTTGGACCCGGCGGCGCGGGCGCCGGTCACGTCGAAGATCCGTGCGGTGACATCCAGGGACACTTCGTGAGCGGTGATCTTCGCCGCGGCGATTTGCTCTGCCACCCCGGCCCGGTCAGCGGCGGTGAGTGACTTGCCGGCGTCGAACGCCCACTGCAGGGCGGTGGTGGCCTGGTCAACGACGGCGGCCAGTGCCTGGAGCCTGGCGGCGAAGGACCCGTAGTGGTTCTGGATAAACGGATCGTCCGACGCCGCTGCCACGTCCGCGTGGAACCACGGCCGGGCACTGCCCAGGGTGTAGTCCCGGGCGGCCAGCACGGCTCCTTCCGCGGCGGCGAGGTAGGCGTGGGCGAAGAGCAGCTGGAAGGCCGGGGTGGTGAGCACCTGGTGCGGGCTGCGTTCGCCGTCGTGCGCTCCCAGATTGGTGATTACTGCCGTGTCCGGAACAAACACGTCCCGGAACTCGATGGTGTTGGTGGCGGTGAGTCGGGAACCCAGGACGTCCCAGTCGTCGTGGCGGACAACGCCCTCGGAAGCCGTGTCGATGATCAGCGCCAGCCGGTCACCGCCGTCGAGCACTGCCCGGCCGTAGACCCTCTCCGCCACCCGGCTGCCGGTGGAGAACGGCTTTTTGCCGGTCACGAGGTATCCGCCGCCGGTGCGGACGGCAGCGGCCTGCGGTCCCTGCGGCGTTCCGGTGGAGGACCAGAGCCACTGCTGCGCCAGGCACTCGTCCGCCAGTTCCTGCCCGCGTGCCTCATCCAGGTCGATGTAGGGGAAGGACTGGAAAATGTAGTGATAACCCAGCAGCTGGCCGATCGAGTTATCCGCCCGGGCCACCCGCTGCACGATTTCGAAGACGGTGCTCCAGTCGATTCCGGCGCCGCCGAAGCGGGCAGGAATGGTCAGCGGCAGCAGCCCGGACCGGCGCAGGATTTCGACTTCCGTGAACGGCGGTTTGTTCGCGGCATCGCGTTCGAGTGCATCGGCGCCGAGGATGGCGGCTACCTCGTCGGCGACGGCGAACCAGCGGGCCGCTTCCGGGGCGGGATTGTGGCCGTAGCGGGTGAGCAGGCTGGCGGTCATCGGGTGGCTCCTGAGGGTGCAAGGGTGTTTGTGAAGGCGCCGCGGAACTGTGCGGCCCGGTGCCGGTCGTTGAGCAGCGGGCCGGCTCCGAAGAGCTTTTCGCGCAGCGTGCCGGGGGCGTATTCGCTCTGGGCCAGACCGCGGCGGCGCAGTTCCGGCAGTACCCCGTCGATGAAGTCCGTGTAGGAACCGGGCAGGATGCCGTTGATGATGTTGACGCCGTCCACTCCGGCATCCTGCCAGCGCTCAAGCTCATCGGCGATTTGCTCCGGGGTTCCGGTGATCTGCTGCGCTTCAGTGCGGTACCGGGCGACGTCGGCCAGGGTGGGGTTCCCGCCCGGGGTGGAGTCGATGATCGCCTGCAGCACGCCGCGGCCGCCTTCGGTCTGCACCTCGCCCAGTGGGGTGTCCAGGTCCAATCCGCCGAGGTCGACCCCCAGGCCGCCGCCAATGTGCGCGATCACGGCATCGAGGTCCAGGTACTCGTCCAGCTCAGCTTTTTTACGCTGCGCCTCGGCTTCGGTACCGCCCACCACAAAGGACAGGCCGGTGAACACCTTGATGTCCCCGGGCAGCCGCCCGGCATCGACGGCGCGTGCCCGGACCCCGGCGGCTACCTTCGCGGCATGGGCGGGGTTGGGCGCAAAAATGAACGTGGCTTCGGCGTTGGCTGCGGCGAACTGCTGCCCGCGGCCGGAGCTGCCGGCCTGGAAGAGCACCGGAGTGCGCTGCGGAGAGGGTGAACTCAGGTGCGGTCCGTCGATCGAGTACCATTCGCCGCGGTGATGGATCTTGTGGACCTTGTCCGGGTCCGTGTGCAGGCCGCTGGCCTTGTCCTGGACCAGCGCGCCGTCGTCCCAGGATCCTTCCCAGAGCTTGTAGACGGCGTCGGTGTATTCATCCGCCCAGTCATACCGGCGGTCGTGCCCGGTGAGGCCGTCGCCGTCGAAGTTGCGGTGCGCGTTCTCCAGCACGGAGGTGACGATGTTCCAGCCGGCCCGGCCGCCGGAGAGGTGGTCCAGCGTGGACATCTGCCGGGCGAACTGGAAGGGATGGCTCTGCACCACGGACGACGTCGCGGCCAGCCCAATCTCACGGGTGGCACCGGAGAGCGCGGCGAGCAGCAGCAGCGGATCGTTGGCGGGCACCTGCAGACCGCGGCGCACGTGGGAGGCCCACCCGCCGTCGTGGTTGCCGTACAGTCCAACGACGTCGGCGAAGAACAGCGCGTCGAACTTCGCGTCTTCCAGCTGGCGGGCCAGGTCCGTCCAGAAGGACAGTTCGTTGAAGCGATGCTGTTCGGCGTCGGGGTGGCGCCACTGGCCACCGCGGATGTGGCTGGTGGTGTTCATCAGGAAGGCGTTCAGCAGCAAGCGCGGACGCGGACCTACAAAGCGGGTACTGGGAATAGTCATGGCAAAGCTTTCGATAGAAGTCAGAGGCGCTTGTCAGCGCGGCGGGAGAGCCAGGAACCGCCCAGCTGCACGGCCTGCACCAGCAGGACCATCAGCACAATCGCGGTGAGCATCAGCCCGGTTTCGTAGCGGTAGTAGCCGTACCGGATGGCGAAGTCGCCGATTCCGCCACCGCCCACCAGTCCCGCCATCGCGGAGTAGGAGATGAAGCTGACGGTCATGATGGTGACGGAACTGATGAGCGCCGGACGCGCCTCGACCAGCAGGACGTCGCGCACAATCTGCCCGCGGGTAGCTCCCATGGAGCGGGCCGCTTCCACCACGCCCCCGCCCAGAGCGGTGATGTTCTGCTCCACGAACCGGGCGAAGTACGGAATCGCGTTGATGGTCAGCGGCACGATCACAGCTGCGGTGCCGATGGTGGTTCCCACCACAAACCGGGTGAACGGGATGATCGCGATCAGCAGGATCAGGAAGGGGAAGGACCGCACCAGGTTCACCAGTGAGTCCAGTACCCGGTGCAGCCGGGGTTTGTGACCCAGCCCGTCCGGTCCCAGAGTGTAGAGCAGGACGCCCAGCGGGGTGCCGATCAGCACCGCCAGCGGAATGGCGACCAGCAGCATGGTGCCGGTCTGGCCCAGGGCGGCAAGCAGTTCCGGCCAGACTTCGGCAATGCGCTCAAGCAACGCGGGCTCCTTCCCGGCGGTCCGCACGATCCAGGGTGATTTCATCCGAGATCAGGTACCGGCCAATGGCGGTGGCCGGCGTGAAGCCTGGCCGGTTCAGCTCTGCGAGCGCGAACTGTTCAACCACCCGGCCTTCCTCCATGACAGCCACGTTGTCAGCGATGGCCTTGATGACGTTCATTTCATGGGTGACCACCACAATCGTGATGCCGAACCGTGCGTTGACGTCGCTGAGGTACTGCAGCACCGAGGCGGTGGTCCGGGGGTCGACGGCGGAGGTCGGCTCGTCGCACAGCAGCACCTTGGGCCGGGTGGCCAGGGCGCGGGCGATGGCCACCCGCTGCTTCTGCCCGCCGGAGAGTTTGGCCGGGTAGGTGCCGGCCTTCTCCGAGAGGTCGACGACGGCGAGCGCCTCCAGTGCGCGGGTGCGGCGTTCGGAAGCACTCTTCACGCCGGCGAACTTCAGCGAGAGTTCAACGTTCTGCGCAGCAGTGCGGTTGTTCAGCAGGTTGAAGTGCTGGAAGATCATTCCGATCTCATGCCGCGCGGCGCGCAGTTCTGCGTCCGCCAGGCCGGTCAGGTCCGTTCCGTCCACCAGGACCCGTCCGGAGGTGGGCCGTTCAAGCAGGTTGATGTTGCGCAGCAGGGTGGACTTCCCGGCGCCGGAGAACCCGATGATGCCCTGGATGCTGCCCTTGGGTATTTCGAGGCTGACGCTGTCCACGGCCATAAAGGCGGATTCACCGCCTCCAAAGACGGTGGAGACGTTTTCAATTCTGATCATGCTGTCCTCCTGAGGTCTAAACCCGGGAAGAGGGGCACGCAGCGGTCCCCGGTCTGCGCCCGTGCAGCAAGGCACGGGTGCAGCGGACCGGATTAGAGCAGGTGCTTCTCCATCGGTCCTGGCGGTAGCACCCTTCTTCGGCGGGGTTAGCCCGCGGAAGGGGGTTGCTGCGGCGTCACGGAGCCAGGTCTCTCAGCCGCTCTGGATGGTTACGGCACTATCTAAACCGGCTGCACCCCGTGAGGGCCAGAACATTTCCCTGTGCGGCCCTATGCGTCGGTACGTAACGCGGCACTGCGTCACAATCCGTTTTGTTACGCCGTGCCGGACGAATGCAGCCACGGTCCCGTGCCAATTCAAACGGAGGGTCCGTCCGCGGCGCGGGAGCACCGATTACCTGGCGGATCCGAGAAGATGGGACCGTGACCCTTCCGGAACGCCCTGCCCTCTCTTCCTCCCTCGGTGCAGGCGAATTCCGCCGCTGGTACTGGCTGAAGGAGGAGCTGCAGGCGTTTGCCCGCGCGCAGCAGATCCCGGCCGGAGGTTCCAAGGAACTGCTGGCCGAACGGATTGCCGCGTTCCTGGCAGGCGGGCCGCTTCCGGCCCCTGCTGCGAAGCCCCGAAGCTGCCAACAGCGGCTTGTTCCTCCGCTGACTATCCACACGGTGGTTCCGGCCGGGCACCCCTGTAGCCAGGTGCTGCGGGAGTTCTTCGTCAACGCCCTCGGGCCGGGTTTCCGCTTTGATGCGCCCATGCGTGAGTTCTTCGCCGCCAATGACGGGACGGCTACACTGGCTGCTGCATTGGATCACTGGCACGCCACACGAGCGGCTGCCGCCCGGCCGATCGGCCCGCAGTTCGAGCTGAACCGCTTCGCGCGGGACTGGCACGCTACACATCCCGGCGGCACCAGGGACCAGATGCTCGCAGCTTGGAAACTACACCGCTCCCTCCCCGCTGATCAGCGAGGCTAGGCCCTAGCGGCTGCCGATCGCAGCCAGTTCTTCCCGGATGTTTTCCGGCTCTTCCTCCAACGGCATGTTCAGATCGTCCTGCACTCCGTCCAGGGTGCCCGGCGGGTCAGCCTGCAGCGGTTCGAAGAAGGCTTCGAAATCGGTGACCGGCTCTCCGTCCCCGGCGATAAGTTCAAGGGTCTTGCCCAGGGCTTCATCCGAGGAAAGGGCCTGCACCAGTACCTGCGCAATCTGGGTGCGGGCGATGCCGCCGTCAGCCGGGGTGCCGGTTCGCCGCCGGTCTCCCTGCAGCGCTACTTCCCGGTCCTGGCCGGGCTCGTTGTAGTCGAACCAGCCGGGCCGGATGATGGTGTACGGCAGTCCGCTGGCGCGGAGCAGGCGTTCGGACCGCCGTTTCCAGTCCACCAGGGTGCCGAAGGCCGTCCTGTTGGTCAGGCCGATGGCCGTCATCAGCACCACCCGGACACGGCGTCCGTGCAGTGCCAGCAGGACGTTCCGCACGCCGTCGTAATCCACCGCCTGCGGGTCTTCTCCGCCGTTGGCGCCGTGCGTGAAGATAATGGCATCCACGCCGTCGACCGCTTTGGCGAGGGTCGCGGGCCGGGTGACGTCACCTTCCACCACTTCGGCCTCCGGCGGCAGTACTTGAGCTGCCTTGAGCGGACTGCGGGCCAGCGCACGGACGGTATACCCCTTCCGGACGGCCTCCTGGACAACCAGCCGGCCAATTCCGCCGGTCGCGCCCACCACCAGTACAGTGCTCATTCCGGCCTCCCTGGCCTTTTAGAGTCCAAACCTCCCGGCTTCGATCACCGGGCAGGTGTCCATAACGACGTCGAGGCCAGCGGCTGCGGCACGCTGCGCTGCCCCTTCATCCACCACACCCAGCTGCAGCCAGACGGCCTTGGCACCAATTTCGATGGCCTGGTCCACGATGTTCCCCACTTTGGCGGAGTTCACGAAGCAGTCCACCACGTCCACCGGGCCGGGTATCTCCGAGAGCCGGGTATAGCCCTTATTGCCCTGCACTGCCTCGCCGGAAAGATTGACGGGGATAATTTCCATGCCCAGGGAATCCTGCACAAACCGGGAAACACCCACAGCGGGGCGGGCCGGGTTGTTCGACAAGCCGACTACCGCCCACCGGCCCTTGTCCGTGAGCAGCCTGGTGATGACTTCCGGGTCATTGCGGTGCGCCATGCTGTGCCTCCTGGGATGTCTGCCGGGCTCCCACCCTACGCCAGGGGAACACGGCGGGCTGCGGCACTATTCCAGGAAGGCGTCCACGGCGGCGGCGAGGGTGGCGTCCTCCAGCCCATGCCAGCTGCCCTCCAGCAGCTGAAAGGAGCCCTCGGGCAGCAGCTCGGCTGTCTGGCGGGCCCATTCGCGCAGCCGGTCATCGCTTCCGGAACTGGCCAGCACCAGCACAGGCACACGGATTCCGGTCAGACTCTGCACATCGGTTTCCAGCAGCAGGGTCAGGTCATAGGAGATGGTGTGCGCCGCCTGCTCGAACGGCGCCGGATCGGAGGCATCGATTATCTCTTCCGGCACTCCGATGGATTCTTGGAAAAGCCGGATGGCTCCGGCGCGGTCACCTGTGGACAGCAGCTCTTCCAGCTCCGGGCGGATATCCGGCTCTCCGTCGCCGCCCTCGGTGAGCGGCGGTTCCACGGCGATGACGCTGGAGATAACAGCTGACTCCGACGCCGCCCGCAGTGCGAGCACGGCGCCGGAAGAAGTTCCTAGGAGGTCTGCCGTTCCGCCGGCGGTTTCCACGACGGCCAGCAGATCGTCCACTTCGGATTCGGGGGTGTATTCCTCCCCGTCTCCGCTCTCGCCCTTGCCCCGGCGGTCGTATGTATAGACGGTGTGCCCCTCCGCCAGCAATTCGGCAACCCCGGCCATGGAGGACGTAGTCCGGTCCATCATGATCGGGTCCACCACCACCAGGGGCGGTCCCTCGCCCTGCCGCTGCCATGCAATCGGCGTTCCGTCAGCGGAAAGCACACGTCCTGAGGCACTGGCTGCTGGATCCATGGGGGTCTCCTTGGCGGGAGGGTGGGAGCCGAAGATGACGGGCCGTCCCTCCAAGGTAGAAGGGCCGCCCCCGGGGGTCAATAAGCATGCCGTCCCGGAGCTGCCTTAGAGTTCCGCGGCGACGGCCCGCAGCACCTCGGTGACGTCGGCCTTGCCCTGGCCGTAGTCGAACAGCGTGGTGGGGACGTTCGGGGTGCTGGCTGCGCTCACGCGTGTGGTGCGGGCATCGATTGGTTCGAAGGACAGGACAATGACGGCGCCGAAGGACTTCCAGTTCCCACCGGCCACGATTTCCGCCCGTTCCCGCCAGATGGCGGTGAGTGTCATGCGCGGAAGTCCGGCCAGGGCACGCTCCACGGCGGGCGGGAGGGCAGCCATCGGTGCCTGGACCACCAGTTCGCCGTGTGCCCGGGCACGCTTGGAACTGACGGTGAGCTGAATGGTATTGGACGGTCCGTCGGCAGTCATGGATCGAGGATAGCCGAGGGGCCTCTATCCCTTTACTGCCGGTGCCAGCCGGTACCGTGCACCGCGGTGCTCTGCGGGAAGCTTGTCTCCGGCACCGAAGAGCTTGTTCCGCAGAGTGCCGGGGGCGTACTCCGTGGGGTACGCGCCGCGCTTCTGCAGCTCCGGAACCACGAACTCCACCACGTCTTCGAAGGTGCCCGGTGTGACGGCATACGCGAGGTTAAAGCCGTCGACGTCGGTCTCCTCCACCCAGCGGATCAGTTCCTCGGCAACCTCCTCGCCGGAGCCCACCAGCCGCGGGCCCAGCCCGCCGATCCCGGCGCTCTCGGCGATGTCGCGCACCGTCCAGGGCTCGCCGTCGTCCTTCACTTTCTGGAAGTTCGCCGCAGCGGACTGGATGGCGTTGGACTTCACCGAGCCGAGCGGCTCATCGAGGTTGTAGGTGGAGAGGTCCACGCCCATCCAGCCGGACATCAGCGCCAGCGCGCCTTCGTCGCTGATGTAGCTCTGGTAATCCAGGTGCTTGGCTTCGGCTTCCTCGGTAGTGGCGGCGGTGATGATGGTCAGCAGCGTGTAGATCCGGATCGAGTGCCGGTCCCGTCCTGCTGCTTCGGCGGCGTCGCGGATCTTCGTGACGGTCGCCTTGAGCTTCTCCACCGTGGACGCTCCGACGAAGACTGCTTCAGCGTTCTCTGCCGCGAAAGCGATGCCGCGCGGCGACGCACCGGCCTGGTAGATCACCGGTGTGCGCTGCGGCGAGGGCTCCGAAATGTGGATGCCGGGGACCTTGAAGTACTTGCCCTCATGGTTGATGTCATGGACCTTGGCCGGGTCGGTGAACACGCCGGTCTCCCGGTCGCGGACCACGGCATCGTCTTCCCAGGAGCCCTCGAGCAGCTTGTAGACAACTTCGAGGTATTCATCGGCGTGGTTGTAGCGCTCGTCGTGCTCCAGCTGGTCTTCCTGGCCCATGTTCCGGGCGGCGGAGGGCAGGTAGCCGGTCACTACGTTCCAGCCGACCCGCCCTCCGGTGAGATGGTCCAGGGTGGAGAGCCGGCGGGCGAACGGGTACGGGTGCTCGTAGGCGGTTCCGGCCGTGACGCCGAAGCCGAGGTGTTCAGTGACCAGCGCCATGGCGGAGACCAGCAGCAGCGGATCGTTTACCGGGACCTGGGTGCCCTGCCGCAGGGTCGCTTCGTTGGAGGATCCGTACACGTCGTACGTGCCGAGGACGTCGGCAATGAAGATCCCGTCGAACAGGCCGCGTTCGCAGGTCTGGGCCAGATGGGTCCAGTAGCTGAGCTTGGTGTAGTCCGCGGAACGGTCTTCGGGGTGGCGCCAGAGGCCGGGCGACTGATGGCCCACGCAGTTCATGTCGAAGGCGTTGAAGCGGATGTGGCGGGCGGGCGTGGTGGCCATGAGGGTCCTTTACGGAAGGACGCACCGCAGAGGGAGCGCCGTACTTGCCGCGGGCGGTGCTGCCGGCGACCGGATCGTCATCTGGGGCACCCCGCTACGGGAGAGGGTTGCCGCCCAACCAGCCAGAGCTTCGCGTTGGGACTCATGATCCTGCGGGTTCAGTATGCGCCCGTTCCCCCGGTGGCACGCAAGCCCCGCCTGTCACGCGGCGTAACGGCCGCCGTCGTACTTCTCCCCTCCCAAAAACCATCGAGAGGCCAGTTACGGCTCCTTTGGGCGCTCAAAAGAGCCGTAACTGGCCTCTCGATGGGGACACCGGCGGGAAGGGGACTGGATTCGAAATGTTACGCGGGGACTTGCCGGGATCGGACTTCAGGGCGTTTAGTTGGTGCTTGACCATCCCGAGCGGCTGAGAGACCTGGATCAGTGAAGCCGCAGCAACCCTGGTCGGAGTGCTTCCTCCTTGAGGCACTGCGATAGCGAGGTGGACGTCGCAGGAGGCCGGTAACGGCCCAGGACGTTTTCCGTAGGGTGCTACTGCCAGGACCGATGGAGTGTTCAATGACTGCTGTACTGTCCTCTGGGTCCCATGCTGTGTCCGCTGCCGCGCCCACCGCACCCGACACCGCCCTGTCCGTGACGTTCGACGGCGTTGGCCGCAGCTTTGGCTCCGGCGCAGACGCCCACGTGGTGCTCCGCGACATCAACTTTGAAGTCCGCCCGGGGGAAGTCCTGGCGATCCTGGGGTCCAGCGGCTGCGGCAAGTCCACGCTGCTGCGCGCCACTGCCGGGCTCGACGCCGCGTCCACCGGCCAGGTTCGAATCGACGGAACCGCTGTGCGCGGCATCGATGACCGCTGCGCCGTCGCCTTCCAGGAACCCCGGTTGCTGCCCTGGCAGACCCTGCAGGCCAACGTTGCGATCGGCCTGCCGAAGGGCACCAGCGCCTCCGAAGGCCAGGCCAAGGTCTCCGAACTGCTCAAGCTCGTGGAACTGGACAGCTTCGCCAAGCACCAGCCGCGCGCCGTTTCCGGCGGCATGGCCCAGCGCGCCTCGCTGGCCCGCGCCCTGGCCCGCAAGCCCGGCGTCCTGCTGCTGGACGAACCGTTCGGCGCCCTGGACGCACTGACCCGCCTGAAGATGCAGGACCTGCTGCTGGACGTGCACCGCGCCGCCCCGGCCACCGTCCTGCTGGTCACTCACGACGTCGATGAAGCCCTCCAGCTCGCCGACCGGATCATCGTGCTCGGCCGCGAACCCGGCAAACCCGGGGCCACCATCACCCAGACCATCACCGTTCCCGGCGCCCGCCCCCGGGACCGAGCCTCAGCCGAACTCGCCCGAATGCGCGGCGAACTCCTGGCAAGCCTCGGCGTCGACCGCCACTAGAGCGCCCACGCCTCCCCTGCCCCCGCGCTCAAAACGGGGCCAAACCGCGGACGCTTTGTGCCCGCACCAGTTGTACCTATCCCTGATTTTTTCTGCTCCACCCGTCTCGAAGGAATCCCCATGAACAGCCGTTCCCGCTTCTCCCGCCGCCCACCCCGTGTCTCCCGCCGCCCGCTCACCGCACTGGCAGCCACCGCCGCCGCCGTCTCCCTGGCCCTGACCGGCTGCGTTGCCGGCGAAGATTCCTCCGGCGCAGCCGCCAACGAAACGGCCGACGGCGGCACCCTGAACATCGACTTCGCCACCTACAACCCGCTCAGCCTGGTGATCAAGGACCAGGGCTGGCTCGAAGCCACCCTCGAAGAGCAGGGCGTTGAGGTCAACTGGGTACAGTCCGCGGGATCCAACAAGGCCAACGAGGCGCTGCGCGCCGGAGCGATCGACGTCGGCTCCACCGCCGGTTCGGCTGCCCTCCTCGCCCGCGCCAACGGTTCCGAAATCAAGACCATCAGCATCTACTCCCAGCCGGAATGGGCCGGACTCCTGGTCTCCCCCGACTCGGACATCACCTCCGTCGAGGACCTCGCAGGGAAGTCCGTCGCCGCGACCAAGGGCACCGACCCTTACTTCTTCCTAGTCCAGGCACTGGAAGAAGCCGGTCTGAGCACCTCCGACGTGACGGTTGAGAACCTGCAGCACGCCGACGGCCGCACCGCCCTGGAGAACGGTGCAGTGGATGCGTGGTCCGGCCTCGATCCGATCATGGCCGGTGCCGAGCACGCCGGCGCGAAGTTCCTCTACCGCAACCTGGACTTCAACACCTACGGCTTCCTCAACGCCACCGAGTCCTTCCTGGAAGAGCAGCCCGAACTGGCCCAGACAGTAGTTGACGCCTACGAAAAGGCCCGCGCCTGGGCCGCCGAAAACCCGGAGGAAACCGCGCAGATCCTCGCCGACGTCGCCGGCCTGGACCTCGAGGTGGCCCGCACCGTCATCCTGGAACGCAGCAACCTCGACGTCGACGCCGCCCCGGGCGATGCGCAGCGCACGGTCCTGGAAAAGGTCGGCCCCGTGTTCGTTGAAACCGGCGACGTCGCCAACCAACAGGCGATCGACGACGCCGTTGCTTCGCTGCTGGATGACACCTTCGTGCAGAAGGCCGACGCCGCAACGGTCAAGGACTCCTAATGAGCAGCAATACCTCCCTGACCGGCAGTTCCGCCGTCCCCGGCGGCATCCAGGGCCCGGGAGCCGCGCTGCCCGCAGCACCGGTGCGGAAGACCGTCTCCGGCGGCGTCCTGTCTCGGACCTGGGCCCGCGTGGCCCTGGGCCTGGTGGTACCGGTTCTGCTGCTGGGCCTCTGGCAGCTGGTCTCCGTCCTCGGGGTTTTCAGCGCCGTGCAGCTGCCCTCCCCGGGCGCGGTCCTGACCTCCGCAGCGGACCTGATTGAGCGCGGCGAGCTGGGCACCCACATCGCCATCTCCACCCAGCGCGTCCTCACCGGTTTCGCGCTCGGCGCCGCACTGGGCCTGGTCCTGGGCGCCCTGCTGGGCCTGTCCCGGCTGGCCGACGTCCTGCTCGGCCCGCTGTTCGGCGCCGTCCGAGCCGTTCCTTCCCTGGCATTGGTGCCGCTGCTGATCCTCTGGATGGGCATCGGCGAGGACTCCAAGGTCACACTGATCACCATCGGCGCGTTTTTCCCGGTCTTCACCACCGTGTCCCTGGCCCTGCGGCACGTGGACAAGAACCTTGTCGAAGCCGCCCGCGCCTTCGGCCTGAACGGACTGAAGCTGCTCACCACGGTGCAGCTGCCCGCCGTCGTACCGGCTGTCTTCTCCGGCCTGCGGCTGGCACTGGCCCAGTCCTGGCTGTTCCTGGTGGCCGCCGAACTGATCGCCTCCTCCATGGGGCTGGGCTTCCTGCTCACCGACTCGCAGAACAACGGCCGCACCGACCGGATGTTCCTGGCGATCGTGCTGCTGGCAGTCATCGGCAAAACGACGGATGCCCTGCTGAGCGTCGCAGAAAAGTGGGCAGTGAAGAAGTGGGCGTAGACACAGCAATCCAGACAGCAGCCGAACCGGAATTCGCCGGCGAGGCAGAGCGCATTGCGTTCTGGGAGGACGCCGCCCGGCGCCTGCAGTGGGAACAGCCGTGGCACACCGCCCACACCTTCACCCCGCCGCAGCGCCTGTCCGGCCCGGAGGTTCCGGAGGCCGACGCCGAGTACAGCGTGCCGGAAATCCAGTGGTTCGCCGGCGGCAAGCTCAACGTCGCAGTGAACTGCGTGGACCGCCACGTGGCCGCCGGGCGCGGGGACAAAGTGGCACTGCACTGCGAGGGCGAACCCGGTGACCGCCGGAGCATCACCTACGCCCAGCTGCAGAAGGAAGTCTCCAAGGCTGCCAACGCCCTGCTGGCCCTCGGGATCGAAAAGGGCGACCGGGTGGTCATCTACCTGCCCGTCATCGCCGAAACCATCATCATCACCCTGGCCTGTGCACGGATCGGCGCCATCCACTCGCTGGTCTTCGGCGGGTTTTCGGCCGAGGCGCTGAAGTTCCGGGTGGAGAACACCCGCGCGAAGCTGCTGGTCACCACGGACGGCCAGTTCCGGCGCGGTGCCGCCGTCCCGGTCAAGGACAACGCGGACGAGGCCGTTTCCGGGGACAACGCGATTGAACATGTTCTGGTCATCCGGCGCACGGGCTCCGAGATCGCTTGGACCGAGGGCCGGGATCTCTGGTGGCACGAGACCGTGGACACCGCCTCCGATGTGCACGAACCGGAGGCATTCGACGCCGAGACGCCGCTGTTCATCATGTACACCTCCGGCACCACGGGAAAGCCCAAGGGCCTGGTGCACACCATGGGCGGCTACCTCACGCAGGCGTCCTGGAGCTACGGGTTCCTGTTCGCCAATCCGGACGAATCCGCCCGGGACACGGACGTCCACTGGTGCACTGCGGACCTGGCCTGGGTCACCGCCCACACCTATGAGATCTACGGGCCGCTCTCCAACGGCGTCACCCAGGTGATCTTCGAGGGCACACCGAACACCCCGCATCCCGGCCGGCACTTCGAAATCATCGAACGCTACCAGGTCACCAGCTACTACACCGCCCCTACCCTGGTCCGCTCCCTCATGGGCTGGTTCCCCGACGGCGTCCCGGACACCTGGGACCTGTCCTCCATCCGGCTGCTGGGCACCGTAGGTGAAGCAGTTAACCCGGAAGCCTGGCGCTGGATGCGGGAGAACATCGGCCGCGGCGAGGTTCCGGTGATCGACACCTGGTGGCAGTCCGAAACCGGTGCCACCATCCTGTCCCCGCGGCAGACGGACACCAGTTTCAAGCCCGGCTGCGCTTCCCGCGCCCTGCCCGGCGTGTCCACCCGGATCGTTGATGAGCACGGCAACGAGGTGCCCCCGAACGTACAGGGCTTCATTGTGGTGGATAAGACCGGTCCGTCCATGGCCCGGACCTGCTGGGGAGATCCGCAGCGCTACCTCTCCTCCTACTGGCGGCAGTACGCGCAGCAGGGCTGGTTCCTCGCCGGGGACGGCGCACGGTATGACGACGACGGCGACACCTGGATCCTGGGGCGGGTGGACGACGTCCTGAACGTCTCCGGGCACCGGCTCTCCACGATCGAAATCGAATCCGCGCTGGTCTCCCACCCCTGGGTGGTGGAAGCCGGGGTCTGCCCCGTCGCGGATCCCAAAACCGGTCACGCCATCGCCGCGTTCGTGGTGCTCACCGACTCCGCGTCGCCGGATACTGAAACTGTCACCGCGCAGCTGCGGGCCCACGTCGCGAAGGAGATCGGGCCGATCGCCAAGCCCGCCGCCGTCGTCGTGGTTCCGGATGTGCCCAAGACCCGCTCGGGCAAGATCATGCGCCGCCTGCTCACCCAGCTGTTCGAGGGCACCACCCTCGGGGACACCACCAGCCTGCAGAACGAACCCTGCATTCCCGCGATCCACGCCGTGTGCGAAGCGCGGCGGGCCGGAGCCTAATGCGCAGTGCTGTGAACCCTGGCCAGGGTCACCCGGTCCAGTTCCACCGCTCCGCCCATGGCACGGTGCAGGCGCAGGAACTCCACGGGCGAGACCTCCAGGAACGAGGTGTCGTTCTTCTCCGGCAGCAGTTCGGGATGCCCTCCGTCCATCATCTCGGTGAACATCTGCTCCGCGGCGACGCGGGTCATCGGCTCGGTGGGAGTGATCTTGTGGTTCGCGGACGCCAGTTTGTAGCCGGTTTCAACCACGATCACGTACTCGTCCATGCCCGCTCCCAGGATTGCCCCGCTGCAACTGTCCTCAACATTGTTGGTATCCAGCACCCAATAAAGCAACCATTGGCGAACCGCCTACCCGCGGTTCCCCCAAGGAAGGAGCACTCAGTCCATGAGTGACCGCCAGTTCGGATTCCGTACCCGCGCCCTGCACGCCGGGGGAACACCTGACGCCATCCACGGTGCCCGCGCCGTGCCCATCTACCAGTCGACGTCCTTCGTCTTCAAGGACACCGCCGACGCCGCGAACCTCTTCTCGCTGCAGAAGTACGGCAACATCTACTCCCGGATCGGCAACCCCACGGTCGCCGCGTTCGAGGAGCGCATCGCCTCCCTTGAGGGTGGAATCGGTGCGGTGGCGACGGCGTCGGGCATGTCAGCGGAATTCGTCACCTTCGCGGCGATCTGCTCCGCCGGGGACCACATCGTCGCCGCTTCCCAGCTCTACGGCGGAACGGTCACGCAGCTGGACGTGACGCTGCGCCGCTTCGGCATCGAAACCACCTTCGTTCCCGGCACCGACCCGGCGGACTACGCCGCGGCCATCCAGGAAAACACCAAGGCCGTGTACGCGGAAGTGGTAGCCAACCCCAGCGGCGAGGTCACCGACATTGAGGGTCTGGCCAAGGTGGCGCACGACGCCGGTGTGCCGCTGATCCTCGACGCCACCCTGAGCACTCCCTACCTGGTGCAGCCGTTCAAGCACGGCGCGGACATTGTGATCCACTCCGCCACGAAGTTCATCGGCGGGCACGGCACCACCCTGGGCGGCGTCGTCGTGGAAGCCGGCACCTTCAACTGGGGCAACGGCAAGTTCCCGGCCATGACCGAGCCGGTGCCGTCCTACGGCAACATCTCCTGGTGGGGGAACTTCGGGGAGTACGGCTTCCTGACCAAGCTGCGCTCCGAACAGCTGCGCGACATTGGGCCCACGCTCTCCGCACAGTCCGCCTTCCAGCTGCTGCAGGGTGTTGAAACCCTGGCCCAGCGCGTGGATGAGCACCTGCGCAACGCCCAGGCCGTGGCCGATTGGCTGCAGGCGGACGAGCGCGTGGCCTGGGTGTCCTACGCCGGGCTTGAATCCCATCCACACCATGACCGGGCCAAGAAGTACCTGCCCAAGGGACCGGGCTCCGTGTTCAGCTTCGGTGTGAAGGGCGGCCGGGCGGCTGGGCAGACGTTCATCGAATCCCTGCAGCTGGCCTCGCACCTGGCGAACGTGGGCGACTCCCGCACCCTGGTGATCCACCCGGCGTCGACCACCCATCAGCAGCTCTCCCCCGAGCAGCTGGCGGCCGGCGGCGTGCCGGAGGACCTGGTGCGCATTTCCGTGGGCCTGGAGGACCTCGAGGACATTCTCTGGGACCTGGACCAGGCACTGACCGCAGCTGCGGCAGGCGGGGCGGCCGCCGCCGTCGAACCCGCTGTGTCCTGCAGCCTTCCGCTCGCTACCGAGGAGTCAGCCAATGTCTGAGAACCGCACCTGGGTGGGGCCCAGCGCCCCGGAACGCTTGTCCCTGCTGCGTTCAGCCAAGTCGATCGCCATTGTGGGTGCCTCGGACAAGCCGTCCCGCGCGTCCTACTTCGTGGCCACGTACCTGCTCTCCTCCTCGCCGTACAAGGTGTACTTCGTGAACCCGGTGGCCAAGGAGATCCTCGGCCAGCCGGTGTACGCCTCGCTGGCGGACCTGCCGGAGACCCCGGACATCGTGGATGTGTTCCGCCGGCACGATGACCTGCCGACTGTGCTGGAGGAAGCCAAGGCCGTGGGCGCCAAGACGCTCTGGCTGCAGCTGGGCTCCTGGCATGAGGAGGTGGCCCGGGACGCTGAAGCAGCGGGCATGAACGTGGTGATGGACCGCTGCGTGAAGATTGAGCACGCCCGGTTCCACGGCGGCCTGAACCTCGCCGGCTTCAACACCGGCGTGATTTCCTCCAAGCGGCAGCTCACCGCCTAGCCGCACCCGCTCCCGTCAACCGCCGAGAGGCCAGTTACGGCTCCTTTCACGCCTGAAAAGAGCCGTAACTGGCCTCTCGTTGGTTGCTGAGGGGGTCAGCCGCCGGGCCCACGCCCGTGCGGAGGTCCGCCGCGGTTGCTGTCCTTGCCGTCCGAACCGGGCTTGCCGGGTTCACCTCGGCCCTGGTTGTTGTCACGCCCCTGGCCCTGGCCGTTGTCCTTCCCGTGCCCGTGGTCATCCTTTCCACCCGGGCGGCCGGCGCCTCCCTGACCCTTGCCGGGGCCCTCCTGGCTCTCGTCGCGGCCCGGTGTATCGCGGCCGGGCGCACCGTGGCCCGGCGAATCGCCCTGCATCTCGTGTTCCGGCCACCTGCCGTTGCCGGGGTGCTCGCCGCTGCCCGTGCCGGGCACGCCGCCCCAGCCGGGTTCAGCGGAGCCGTCCTCCAGCTGGCCGGCTTCGGCGGGATCCGCTTCAGGAACTTCGGCATCCGCTTCCGGTTCCTGTTCCGTTTTTTCGGGCTCCGCGGGAAGGTCCGCGGGCATCTGGGCGGGATCAATTTGTTCGGGAACCTGCGCCGGCGCAGGCACCTGCTCAAAGCTGGCCGGAGGCGGAGCCTCATGGGTGTCCTCGGCAGTGATCCAGAGGCCGCCGTTGGCCGCTGCCACACCCGTGGTTCCGGCTGCCATTGCCGCGATAACCGCGCCGCCCAGCAGGAAACCCCGCCTGCGTGAAGGCCGGCGCAGGGGCGTCACGCCCGCGGTGAAGAAGGCTTCCAGCTCAGGGTTCGGCGCCGGGGCCGGTGTGCTCGCTTCGGACCGCAGCCGGGTGAGTGCGGCGGTGAGCTCCTGCGTTTCCTCGACGCCGGACTCCGCCAGAAGGCGCCCGACTGCTTCGGCGTCACTGGGCCTGCTGGACATGCTGTTCATCTTCCGCGGCCTCCTTCCCTGTGACCCGTTCCCTGAGCACCAAGAGGGCTCGTCTCTGAAGCTGTTTGACGGAATTAACCGTTTTCCCCATGATCACCGCGGCGTCCTCGAGCGAAAGATCGGCCACCACCCGCAGCAGCAGGACTTCACGCTGCGCTTCGGTGAGTCCTTCCAGCATCTGGGTTGCCCCGAGCCGGGACTGCAGAACGATGTCCTCGGCCGAGTCAGTGAACCTGGTGTCCAGCTGCGCGTCGTACGGGGCCGTGGCAGGCTGGCGCTCACGACGGCGGTGGTCGTCCACCATTCGGGCGTGGGCTACTGAAAACGCGAAGGTGCGCAGGCCTGCCGCTCCTCCGGAAACCGTTGAGATTCTGGAAAACACTGTCAGGAAGACGTCCTGGGTCAGCGCTTCCGGGTCATCACATCCCTTGGACCTCAGGTAGCCGAGGACCGCCGGGGAGAGCGACTCATAAACCGCCCGCAGCGCCGCCGGGCTGTTCGCACGCGCTGCAGAGACCATCTGCTCTGTCAGCGGGTCAGCCAAGACGGGGTCCTTCGGTCTGGGACGTTGGGGCGAACCAAATCGTACCCCGCCCAGGCTGATCCTGCTCAGGAGATGGCCGCGCCGTTGCTCGTTGGGGGGATGAGCTCCGGCGCGGCCATTACACACACGTAATCGCTGCGGGTGCCGGAAAGGTTACGCGGCCACCGAGAAAGTTTTTCGGCAGCCCCCGGGCGGGAAGCCTTCGGAGGAGAATATGGAAGACTTGACGGCGGTTCGCCCTTTCGCGGCGGATCCGGCGCGGCAGACCGAAACCATCCTCCTGCCCCGCTCCGAACCAGCTATACCGCGGCTCCGTCGGCCCGGCCCAGGAAGACAATGCCCAGCACCACACCTCATCACACGGATCTCAAGCGCGGCCTCTCTCTGCGGCACATCCGCTTCATTGCCCTGGGTTCCGCAATCGGCACCGGACTGTTCTACGGTTCCTCCGAAACCATCCAGGCAGCGGGACCGGCTGTCCTGATCGCCTACATCGTTGCCGGCTGCGCAGTGTTCCTGGTCATGCGGGCGCTGGGCGAGATGGCAGTCCGCCACCCCGTTGCCGGGTCCTTCTCCCAGTACGCCGGCCGCTACCTTGGTCCGCGCATGGGGTTCCTGACCGGCTGGACGTTCGCCTTCGAAATGATTATTGTGGCGATCGCGGATATGACGGCAGTGAGCATGTACATGGGCCTGTGGTTCCCGGATACACCGGGATGGGTCTGGATGATCGCGGCAATGCTGCTGATCGGCGGCCTGAACCTGATGCGGGTGAGCGTTTTCGGGGAGATGGAATTCTGGTTCACCCTGGTCAAGGTATCCACCATCATCGCGATGATTGCCGGCGGCCTGTACCTGATTGTCTTCGGCGTCAGCACCGGCGGCTACGAACCGGGCGTCAATCATCTGGTGGACCACGGCGGGTTCGCGCCCTTTGGTGTGTGGGGCATCGTGATGAGTCTGGGAATCGTGGTGTTTTCCTTCGGCGGGATTGAGACCCTCGGCGTCACCGCCGGGGAGACCGGCGACCCGCAGCGCGCCATTCCCAAGGCCGTGAACACCGTGCCGGTGCGCATCCTGCTCTTCTATGTGCTGTCCCTGGGCGTGATGCTCTGCCTGCTGCCCTGGGACCGGATCGGTTCCGAAGGCAGCCCGTTTGTGCAGGTCTTCTCAGGGCTTGGCATCCCGTTCGCTGAACACCTGATCAACGCCGTGGTACTCACTGCTGCACTGTCCGCAATGAACTCTATTTTCTATGCCGCCTCACGGACCATGTATGGCCTGGCCGAACAGGGCCATGCTCCGCGCAGCTTCACCAATGTTTCCCGCTACGGGGTGCCGGTGTGGCCCGTGGCCATCATCATGGCCAGCCTCATCGCCGGGCTGGGCCTCTACCTGTGGATCCCGGAGCAGCTGTTCCTGGTGGTCGCCTCCACCGCCACCTTCGCCACCATCTTCACCTGGTCATCGATCCTGCTCAGCCACCACCGCATGCGGCGGCAGATGCGCCGGGACGGCACGCCGTCGGCCGGTTTCCCTTTCCCGGGATGGCCGGTCCTGAACTATGTGGTCCTCGCCTTTATGGCCCTGGTGACGGTGATCCTCGCGTTTACTGCCCCCGGGCGCACCGCACTGGCCATTGGCGTGGTGTGGCTGCTCCTGATGCTCGCTGCGTACCGGTTCCTGGTTGGGGCCGAGGGCCGGAAACCGATCGAGCTGCCGGAACCGGACGCCGTCCGCGGGAACTAGGGGCCTTCGAGAATCTCTTCGGCAGGGGCAAAGCGCCGGTTGGCGAGCACCGGAAGATACTCACGGACTTCCTCAATGCGGCTGCGGGCCACGTCTGCTGTGGCCACAGCCTCGGTCTCCTCACCGAGGAAGACCTGCGGCACACCCATGGGGTCCAGGATGACGGAGTGCCCGATCGTGTGGCCGCTGGATGTTCCGGCAGCTGCCACCCAGACAGTGTTTTCAATGGCCCGCGCCTTCAGCAGCGTTTCCCAGTGGTCAATTTTGTGCTCACCCTTGAACCACGCTGCGGGCACGGCAATCAGGTCCGCTCCCTGCACGGCCAGTGCCCGGGCCAGTTCAGGGAAGCGCAGGTCGTAGCAGGTCATCAGGCCCACCCGCAGTCCGCCGAGTTCCACCACCTGGATGCCTCGGTCGCCCGCCTTGATCCGGGTGGATTCGGAGTAGCTGAACGCATCGTAGAGGTGCAGCTTGCGGTATGTTGCCGCGATCCGGCCGTCGGCTTCGATTGCCACAAGCGTGTTGTAGGGCCGGTCCTCACCCGAGGATTCGTACCCGCCGGCGACGACGGCGATGCCCAGTTCAGCGGCGGCCAGGGACAGCTGCTGCACAAAGGAGGTCCACCCGGCGTCGACGGCCGCGGCCAGCGGACCCTCGACCTTGCCGATGCTGAACATCGACTCTTCGGGGAACACAATCAGTTCCGATCCTTCGGCCTTTGCCTTCTCCGCCAGCGAGCGCATCACCGCAAGGTTCGCCTCGACGTCGCCACTGGGTTTGAACTGACCTACGCTAACCAACATTGAGGAACCGCCTTGCCTTCGGGACCGGGTGTGATCCCAGCCTAGTGCAGGTCCTCGAAGTGGAGCACAGGTTTCAGCACCTGGCCGGACTTCGCATCCGCGGCGGCGGTGTTGATGTCATTGAACGCGTAGCGGGTGATCATTTTCTCCAGCGGGAACCTGCCCTGCTGAATCAGTTGCACCAGTGCCGGCAGAAACAGCTGCGGTGTTGAGTCACCCTCGGTAATGCCAATAACCTGCCGGCCGTTGAGCATAAAGTTCACATCCAGTTCCACCGTGGACCCGGGAGCCGGGGCACCGATCAGGCCCAGCTTGCCCAGCGGCGCCAGCGCGTCTGCGGCAGTCGCCGCTACCCGGGTACTGCCGGTGGTCTCCAGCGCGTGGGTTACCCCGGCGCCGTCGGTCAGTTCGAACAGTGCCTGCAGAGCGTCGCTGCTGCCGGAATTGACGACGTCGGTGGCCCCGAGTTCGCGGGCAAGCTCCAGCCGGGAGTCCACCAGGTCCATCACCACGATGCGGGTGGACCCGCCGAGGGCAGCGGCCATGACTGCGGAAAGGCCCACCGGGCCTGCACCGAAAACAGCGAGCGTGGAACCTGGTTCGGGCCGCAGCACGTTCATAACGGCCCCGGCACCGGTCTGGACGCCGCAGCCCAGCGGCGCCAGGAGGGACAAGTCAGCAGCGGGATCCACCTTGGTGACCCCGCGCTCATCAGCGAGGACCAGGTCGGAGAAGGAGGACTGTGCGAAGAAGTGTCCGTGCACTCCCTTTCCGTCTTTGCTGATGGTGGCACTGCCGTCAAGGCGCTGCCCGCCCACCAGGTTGAGCTCCAGGAAGTACGTGCAGTAGGCAGGGTGGCCGCTGCGGCAGTTCCGGCATTCCCCGCAGCTGGTGAAGCTGAGCAGCACATGGTCCCCTGGCACCACGGACGTCACGGCGGAGCCCACGGCTTCCACGATTCCGGCACCCTCATGGCCCAGGACTCCGGGAAGCGGAAAGGGAATGTGCCCGGCCTGGACCCCGAGGTCCGTTCCGCACACACCGGCGGCCTGCACCCGGACCAGGACCTCGTCCGGGCGGGGGTCGTCCAGGAGGACGTCGGTGATTTCAAAGGGTTCATTGATGCCGCGCAGGATCGCGGCGCGCGCCTGGGTAGTCATAGGGCCACGCTACGCGGCCCGGCCCGGCAGCGTCAGGGGTCTGCAGACGGATCAGGGCGGCAGGCGGAAACTCCGCCCGCCGCCCTGAACGGCACTGGTGCCGTTAGGCGCTGACCGCCTCGGGTTCACGGTGTGATTCGCTGGCGCCCAGAGACGCTGAAGACCCCGACTGCACCTCAATGCGGCGCGGGCGGGCCTTCTCGCTGACCGGGATCACCACGTTCAGCACGCCGTTTTCATAGTGGGCGGTGATGCCCTCGGTATCGATGCCCTGGCCCAGGCTGAGCTGGCGCAGGAACGAACCGCCCTCACGTTCGCGGGAAAGCCACTGCACACCTTCTTCACCGCGGAGGGTCCGCTCGGCGCGGATGGTCAGCAGCTGGCCATCGACGTCAATGTCAACGGAACCCGGATCGACGCCGGGAAGGTCAAGGCTCAGAACGTAGCGGTCGTCCTGCCGGTAGAGGTCCATCGGCATGTGGCGCAGTGACTCGCTGCGCACGGCCTGGGCAAAACGGTCGAGTTCACGGAACGGATCAAAACGTGTTGCCATCACAAATCAACTCCTTCACTCCGCTTTACACAGCGGGCTGATCTGCCATTTCATCAAAGTTGAGTTGGCTTCACTCAACTTTCGGCAGTAGATTAGCACTTGCAACACGAGAGTGCTAACCCGAGATGTTGCAGCGGAGAAATCCGTTTTCTTTCATTCGAACCATGTCTGGAAGGAAAGGAAGCAGTGACCCAGCCTGCGCTGTTCCGCACCGGAACAGGACACCATGCAGCCCGCATTGAAAAACTCCTTGCACTCCCCAGCCGGCTCGCCGGTTCAACACCATCCCCAGTACTGGATACAGCGGGCTGGGCCAGCGCCGTATGGGTGGCTGCTGCCCTGCTGGGGATCGGCGTGTTTTCCGGAGGCACAACGTCACTGGTACAGGCAGTGGTGCTGCTGTACGGCACCGGCGCTTCCCTCGCCGTACTGTGCTGGCTGGCCTGGCGGGCACTGCGCATGCGTGCCGCCCGCCGACTGGCCACAGACCCGGCGGCACCGGCAGCCAGAGAATTCCTCACCGCAGCGGCCTTCGCCCGGGAAGAGTTTCTTCAGGCACTGTTTCCGGCGGGGGCAACCGGTACGCCTGAAGTCCTGAAGGCCACGGCTCCGGCAAGGGCAGCCGCCGCAGGTGCCCCGCGGACAGATCTCCGCACGGAACTGCCGTCCGGCCCGGCTGCTCCCGCGGTCCCCCGAAGTGTCCGGGCGCGTTCGCCGATCCGGAAGAATGTCCGCCGGAAGTCCGCGATGCGCCCGGCCGGCCGGAGCGCACCGCGCATCCGGGATTGCCACGTGTCCAGCGGTTCCGGCAAGCAGGCCGCCGAGCCGGGACCCGCTGTTCGTGGCAGAGCCGGCTGGACAGCATCTTTGAGCCGCACCGCTTAGACTGTGGCGCCATGGAAGAAATCAAGGAACCCGTCCAGCTGTCCCTGGGAAACGGAAAGCTGAACCCGGCTGCGGCGGGCTTCTCCCGCACCCCGCTGCACGCCTTCGCGGATCTCCCCCAGGGACTGCGGCACGGCTGGCGGACTAAGCGCTGGGAGTACTGGGGTGTTCTGACCCCGGACCTGGTGCTCGGCATGACCATTGCGCACCTCGACTACGCTGCCACCCTCCAGCTGTACGTGTATGAGCGTGCCACCGGCAGGGAGATCACCAGCGATCCGCTCACCCTTCCGCCAGGATCCACGGCCATCCTTCCGGGGACTCTTCCGCCCATGACCGCAGTGGGCACCATGGGCGGGCTGCACCTGCGCTTCCATGACGACGACGGCGGGACGCACCTGCGCGCGGAGTCCGAACGCGTCGGCGTCGAACTCTATGCGCCCGCTGCGGGCGACGTGCTGGGCGTTGTGGTTCCGTGGTCGGACACCCGTTACCAGTACACGCTCAAGGACGTGGCCCGCGAGGTCAGCGGAACCATCACTGTTGATGGCCGGCAGTATCCGGTGGGCGACGGCGCGTTCGCCGTCCTGGACCGCGGCCGCGGACGCTGGCCCTACTCCCGGCGCTGGAACTGGGCGGCTGGCTACGGCATCTCCGCCGGTACCCGGCTGGGCCTGCAGCTGGGCGGCATGTGGACCGAAGGCACGCCTGCAACTGAAAACGCGCTGATCGTGGACGGAGTGCTGCACCACTACGACGCCGAACTGGAGTTCAGCTACAACCTGGCCGATCCGCACGCGCCATGGCATGTCCGCGGGGACTGGATCGAGGCGACCCTCACTCCGTTCCACCGGCGGCTGGCGGCAACCAACGTGGTGGCCGTTGCCTCGAAGACGTGGCAGGCCTTTGGGGCGTGGTCCGGGTGGGCTGCCGCTCCGGATGGCACGCGCTATGACCTGAACGGGGTGCACGGCTGGATTGAGGAAGCCCGCAACCGCTGGTAGCTGCCGGTTCGTCACCAGCCGGACCGGCAACGGTTCTTCCCCCGCCCCCGGACGCACTGCTAGGTTCATTCGCACCTCACCCGAACCGAAGGAGCCTTCACGTGAGCAGCAGATTCGCTTCCCTTGCCCTTGATGCCCTCGATGTGGACGCCCAGACCCGGTTCTGGACCCAGGCCCTGGGCTACCGGGTGGCTGAGGAGTTCGACGGCGGCATTTCCCTGGCCCCCGCCGACGGGGTCCCCGGACCGCCGCTCGACATCATCCCGGTTCCGGACCGGAAGACCGCCAAACTCCGCCTGCACATGGACCTTGTTCCGCACGGCTGCACACAGGAAGAGGAAGTGGAGCGGCTGCTGGCACTCGGCGCGGTCCGCGCCGACGTCGGGCAGGCACCGGATGTGCCCTGGGTGGTGCTGGCCGATCCCGAAGGCAACGAATTCTGCATCCTCTCCGCCCGGGACTAGGACAGCTGGATTCCCGGATCACCGGGCAGGGAGCTGCCCTGCCTCCCAAAGATCCAGGACCGCCCGGGTCACTTCCCCTGTGGCGGTGAACAGGGGTGCCGCGTGTCCTCCGCCGGCAACAGGCATAACCGCTCCCTGCGGCATGGCAGCGGCCAGCCGTTCGGCCTCCGGAATGCTGCACATGGCGTCCTCGGTGCCCGCGATCATCAGGGTAGGCACCTGCACGCGTTCCAGGGCAGCACGCAGATCCGGGCGGCGAAGCATCAGGGAACGCATCGCCCAGTACTTTCCCCGCTTGTCGCCTCGCACAAATGACTCACCCACGGACTTCCCAGCTGCAGCGCGGGATTCCGGGTCTCCGGCATCTCCCACCAGGGCATCCACCACAAGACCGGCCAGCCGGGACGGGCCAAGAACCCGGTATAGCTGCACCAGCAGCGCCGTCTTCCGCCTCTGGAGTGCCGGCAGTGGATAAGCCGGTGTACCGATCATGGTTAGCGTCCTGATGCGGGCAGGCCATCCCTCGGCCAGCAGGATGCCAACATGGCCGCCCAAGGCGTTGCCCAGCCAGTCCACCGGCGCATCGATTTGGAGGGCATCCAGCAGCTGTACCGCTGCCACAGCGCAGTCCTGGAGGTCGTAGATTCTCCGCGGACCGGGGCTGCTGCCGTGCCCGGGTGCGTCCACCAGAAACAGTTCACGGTGCCGGCCCAGCTCGCCGGCCACCGGAGAGAAAGTCGTTGAATCCAGGAACATGCTGTGCCACAGGAAAGCAGGCCGGCCGGAACCGGTCCGCGTTACGGACATCGGCCCAAGGACCGTTTCAACCACAGTTACTTCAGAATGCTGCGTACTCATTTTGCGCCTCCAAGACGCTGATTGTTGTTTCGGTTTCCGAAGCTTCTGTCTAGACTCTGAGCCGTGGGCGACAGCGAGTCAAGAGGTTCCGAAAAGCCATTCCAGGGCGGCAGCAGACTGCCCGTGGGCCAACTGCTGGTCCGGCTCCTGGCAGAGTTTCGAAGGGAACTTCTGGCGGAGGCGGAAGCGCATGGCTACGGCGACCTTCGCCCCGCGCATCTCCAGATCACGGGGAGCGTAGGCCTTCGGGGCATCCGGCTCACGCAGCTGGCAGCGAGGGCACAGCTCAGTCTGGCGGCCACGTCCGAGCTGGTTAATGAGCTGCAGGACCTGGGCTATCTCACCCGCGAACCGGACCCAACGGATGCGAGGGCCAAACTTATTCTGCCTACCCCCAGGGGGCGGAAAATGCTGGCCGAGGCTTCAGCAAAAGTTGTTGAACTCGAACAGGAGTGGGCAGCGTACACCGGCAAGCGCCGCTTCGAAGCGGCCATGCGCACCCTGCAGGACGTCCTGGACGCGACGAAGGCGTCCGGCCCGGCAAAGGAAAGCGGTTCCTGAAACGGCAAAAGCCCCGCGGCTGGCAGGCTGCGGGGCTTTTGCGTAAAACGGATTATTCGCTGATCAGGTCGCGGATCACGATCGTCTGGTCGCGGTCCGGGCCGACGCCGATCGCGGAGAACCGGGTGCCGGACATCTTCTCCAGCGCCAGCACGTAGTTCCGGGCGTTCTCCGGCAGGTCCTCAATGGTCTTGGCGCCGGTGATGTCCTCGGTCCAGCCGTCGAAGTACTCGAAGATCGGCTTGGCGTGGTGGAAATCGGTCTGCGTCATCGGCATTTCGTCGAAACGCACACCGTCGACGTCGTAGGCCACGCACACCGGGATCTTTTCGATGCCGGTGAGCACGTCCAGTTTGGTGACGAAGTAGTCCGTGAAGCCGTTGACGCGGGAAGCGTGGCGCGCCAGCACGGCGTCGTACCAGCCGCAGCGGCGCGGGCGGCCGGTGTTCACGCCGAACTCGCCGCCGGTCTTCTGCAGGTACAGGCCCATGTCATCGAAGAGTTCGGTGGGGAACGGGCCGGCGCCAACACGGGTGGTGTAGGCCTTGATGATGCCCACGGCCCGGTTGATGCGGGTGGGGCCGATGCCCGAGCCCACGGACGCACCGCCGGCCGTCGGGTTGGAGGAGGTCACGAACGGGTAGGTGCCGTGGTCCACGTCCAGGAACGTGGCCTGGCCGCCTTCCATCAGGATGACCTTGCCCTCATCCAGTGCGCGGTTGAGTTCGTAGGTGGAGTCGATGACCATGGGGCGCAGGCGGTCCGCGTAGGAGAGGAAGTACTGCACCATCTCTTCGACGTCCACGTCGCGGCGGTTATAGACCTTCAGCAGCAGCTGGTTCTTCTGCCGCAGCGAGCCTTCAACCTTCTGGCGCAGGATCGACTCGTCGAAGATGTCCTGGACGCGGATGCCCAGGCGGGCCACCTTGTCCATGTAGGCCGGGCCGATGCCGCGGCCGGTGGTGCCAATGGCACGCTTGCCCAGGAACCGCTCGGTGACCTTGTCCATGACCTGGTGGAACGGTGCCACCAGGTGCGCGTTGGCGGAGATCCGCAGCTTGGAGGTGTCCGCGCCGCGCGCTTCCAGTCCGTCGATTTCGGTGAAGAGCGCCTCGAGGTTCACCACGCAGCCGTTGCCGATTACGGGAATTGCGTTGGGGCTCAGAATGCCGGCGGGCAGCAGCTTCAGTTCGTATTTTTCACCGCCGACGACGACGGTGTGGCCGGCATTGTTTCCCCCGTTGGGCTTGACGACGTAGTCGACGCGGCCGCCAAGCAGGTCGGTGGCCTTACCTTTACCTTCGTCGCCCCACTGGGCGCCGACGATGACAATTGCGGGCATGGGATCCTCCCCCATTAGTTACGCTAGGGAGCCGCGCCAGGCGCTGAACCGCTACCGTGCATGAGAACGCCCCTGCACCGTGAGACTCGGGACACAGGTGTCCGTGATCCGGGTTGCGGGGCTCTTACCTGTCAAGTTTAGCCGATCTGCGGCTTTCCCCGTTTGGAAGCTGCCTGCGGGAGCGTACGGTTTAGGCATGGAGCGCTTCCGCGGCTATATCGCCGGGCTGGGCACTGCGTCGGGAACCCGTCTGGTTGTTGGGCACTGGCCGGAGTCACCCTTCGGCCCGTTCACCGATGTGATGGTGGAAAACCGCTTCGGTTCCAGGCTGCTGCTGGCGCCTTCCGAGCCGGTAGCCCGGTACGTCTCCTCCACCTACACCTTTGACGCGGTGGATGTGGTCCCGGTCAGCGCCTACCTCGCAGACGGCAGGCTGAGCGTCGACGGCGGGCCGCTGCGGCTCAGCGCCCAGCTGGGAGCAGTGACTCTGCTGGGCCGCGTCCTGCAGACGGTTCCCGCGCCGCTGGCCGTTCACCCGCGGTGGCTGCAGGCGGTCAATCCGCTGGCCCGCCTCATTGTCCGCGGTGTCCGCACTGCCGGAACCACCGGGGACCGGCTGGAGTTCTACGGCGTCCGGTCAATCCGCAGGCTGTCCTCGGCGCAGTGCTCCTGGAACGGGAGGGATCTGGGTCCCCTCGCACCGGTCTCTCCACCGGTCCGGTTTGGCTTCTCCTCCGTTCCGGCACGGCCGCAGATTCTGGCCGTCACCACCACCATTACCGCCAGGAACCCGGTCCAGAGAAAAGGAATCCGCGCATGGAAAAGCGCTTTCACCCGCATGCCGAATCCGTCTGGTCCTATCCCCGTCCGCCCCGGGTCGAACCAAGCAGCGAGCGGATCAAGGTCTGGCTTGGCGGAACCCTGATCGCCGACACCACGGATTCCGTGCGGGTCCTGGAGACCAGCCATCCGCCGGTTTACTACTTGCCGCTGGACGTCTTTGCGCCGGGAGTCCTGCAGCCGGTCAGCGGTGTCACACACTGCGAGTTCAAGGGCGCCGCCTCCTATTTCGACGTCGTTTCCGGCCAGCGGCGGGCTGCCCGGGCGGCGTGGACCTACCGGCATCCGTTTCCCGGCTTCGAGGAGCTCGCCCACACTGCCGCTCTGTATCCGGGGCTGATGGACTCCGTCACGGTGGACGGTGAAGAGGTCCAGCCGCAGGAGGGTGATTTCTACGGCGGCTGGATCACCAGCCGGGTGACCGGGCCCTTCAAAGGCGCACCGGGTACCTGGGGCTGGTGACTCCCTGACACAGCAAAGGCGCCTTCCGCACGGAAGGCGCCTTTGCTGTTTATAACGGCTGGTTAGGCCTCGATGGCAGCCTTGGCAGCCGGGTCGGAGGCGTCCAGGAACTTCTCGATCCGGTCCACTTCTTCAGCCTCGCCGATCGCGGCTGCGGCACGTCCCAGGGCGTAGAGCGCGCGCAGGAACCCTCGGTTGGGCTCGTGCTCCCACGGAATCGGGCCGGTGCCGCGCCAGCCGGCGCGGCGGAGCGCGTCCAGGCCGCGGTGGTAGCCCACCCGGGCGTACGCGTAGGACTCCACGGGGCGTCCGTCTGCGAAGGCTTCGTCTGCCAGCGTGGCCCAGACCTGGGAAGAGGTGGGGAACCTGGCAGCCAGGTCCACGGCCTCGTCACCGGCGGCAAGGCGGGCGACGACGTCGGTTTCCTCGGGCAGGTACGTGGGCTCGGGGCCGAGCAGGTTCTTACGGAATTCGTCTGACATTAGAGGTGCTTTCCTGCCGATCCGAGGGACTGTGCGGCTTCGACCACGCGTGCGGCCATACCCTTTTCGGCTGAGGCACCCCAGACGCGCGGGTCGTACTGCTTCTTGTTGCCGACTTCGCCGTCCACCTTGAGCACGCCGTCGTAGTAGCGGAACATGTGGTCGGCAACCGGACGGGTGTAGGCGTACTGGGTGTCGGTGTCGATGTTCATCTTCACCACGCCGTAGGAGACGGCGTCGGCGATTTCCTGGGCGGAGGAACCGGAGCCGCCGTGGAAGACCAGGTCGAACGGGCGTTCCTTGCCGATCGAATTGCCCACGGCGGTCTGGATTTCCTCGAGGATCTCCGGGCGCAGCTTCACGCCGCCCGGCTTGTAGACGCCGTGGACGTTGCCGAAGGTCAGCGCGGTGAGGTAGCGGCCCTTGCTGCCGTCGCCGAGTGCCTCAATGGTGGCCATGCCGTCTGCGACCGTGGTGTAGAGCTTCTCGTTGATCTCATTCTCGACGCCGTCTTCTTCTCCGCCGACGGTGCCGATCTCAACTTCGAGGATGATCTTGGCTGCTGCGGTGCGGGCCAGCAGGTCCTGGGCAATCTTCAGGTTCTCTTCGAGGGTCTCCGCGGAGCCGTCCCACATGTGGGAGTTGAAGATGGGGTCCTCGCCGCGCTTGACGCGCTCTTCGGAGGCGGCCAGCAGGGGCAGGACAAAGTCGTCCAGCTTGTCCTTGGGGCAGTGGTCGGTGTGCAGCGCAATGTTCACGTCATAGCTCTTGGCCACTTCACGGGCGTATGCGGCGAAGGCCAGGGAACCGGTCACCATGTTCTTGACGGAAGCGCCGGACCAGTAAGCGGCACCGCCGGTGGAAACCTGCACAATGCCGTCCGAGCCGGCTTCAGCGAAGCCGGCGAGCGCGGCGTTGAGGGTCTGGGAGGACGTGACGTTGACTGCCGGGTATGCGAATCCCCCCGCCTTGGCCCGGTCGATCATCTCTGCATAGATCTCGGGGGTTGCAATAGGCATGCTGACTCCTTAGCGAAGATTCGAAACTGCGGCAGGGCCGGGCCCTCTTTGGCTTCTCCCATCCTAGCCACAAGAGACCTTTGTGCATCAGATAACGCCGCTTCAGGGCTTCGCACATGCGACACGTGTGCGAAGTGTCAGTTCACCTTCTGCCCAAACACGTGCCGGCGGACCCAGCCGTGCATGGCGATCGCGGCCGCAGCGGAAGCATTCATGGAACGGGTGGAACCGAACTGCGCAATTGAGAGCGTGGCTTCGGCAGCCTCATGCACCTCGGGGGTCAGGCCGGGGCCTTCCTGCCCGAAGACCAGGACGCAGTTACGCGGCAGGTCATAGGTTTCCAGCGGCACGGAGTCGGGGAAGTTGTCGATTCCGATGATCGCCAGTCCCTCGGCGCGGGCCCATTCGGTGAACTCTTCCACGGTGGGGTGGTGGCGGACGTGCTGGTAGCGGTCGGTGACCATTGCCCCGCGCCGGTTCCAGCGCCGTCGGCCAATAATGTGCACTTCCTTGGCCAGGAACGCATTCGCGGTGCGCACCACGGACCCGATGTTCAGGTCGTGCTGCCAGTTTTCGATCGCAACGTGGAACTCGTGGCGCTTGGAGTCCAGATCCGCCACGATCGCATCATGCTTCCAGTAGCGGTACTCGTCGACGACGTTGCGCCGGTCGCCGGCGGCCAGGAGTTCGGGATCCCACTGATCACCCTCCGGCCACGGCCCCTCCCACGGTCCGACGCCAACCTGCGGCATATCGGCCGGCTCTGCTGGGGGCATTACTTCAGGGCTCTCTATCACCCTTCCAGCGTAAGGTGAAAGACTGAACCATCCCGCATCCGCACCGGGAGCATCCTGCCTGTGCCAGGACCCTGGACGGCGCGGGGACAATGCAGAACACGCACTGGAGGCAAACTGTGGGCGAGAACGAGAACATCGAGTGCTGGCTGACGGACATGGACGGCGTGCTGGTCCATGAGAACCAGGCGATTCCCGGCGCCGCGGAGATGATCAACCGCTGGGTGGACACCTCCAAGCGGTTCCTCGTGCTGACCAACAACTCGATCTACACGCCCCGGGACCTTGCGGCGCGGCTGCACGCCTCCGGGCTGGACGTTCCGGAGGAGAACCTCTGGACCTCCGCCCTGGCCACCGCCGAGTTCCTGAAGAACCAGCTCAAGGGCTCCAGCACACCGGGCCGCGCCTTCGTCATCGGTGAAGCGGGACTTACGACGGCGCTGCATGAGGCAGGGCTGATCCTCACCGACACCAATCCGGACTACGTGGTGCTGGGCGAAACCCGCACCTATTCCTTTGGCACCATCACCAAGGCCATCCGGCTGATTCTGGACGGCGCGCGGTTTATCGCCACCAATCCGGACGTCACGGGGCCGTCCCCGGAAGGTCCGCTGCCGGCTACCGGCGCCGTCGCCGCCCTGATCACTGCGGCCACCAACCGGGAACCCTACATTGTGGGCAAGCCGAACCCGATGATGTTCCGCTCGGCCATGAACAAGATTGATGCCCACTCGGAAACCACCGGCATGATCGGGGACCGGATGGACACGGACATCATCGCCGGCATCGAGGCCGGGCTGACCACGGTCCTGGTGCTCACCGGCAGCACGCAGCGGGAGGACATTCCCCGCTACTCCTTCCGGCCCACCCAGATCCTCGATTCCGTCGCGGACCTGATCAAAACCGTCTAGCCTGCCGGCCTAGAACGGTTTCTTGTTTCCTCCGCCGCCCACGGCCGGCAGCGGCACGTAGGTGTCCAGCACCTCATCCACCACCCGCTGGTAGACCAGCGGGTTCCACTGCGGGCTGGCGTGCGCCGGCCTGGCGTCTTCGGTGATGAGGGAGTTGGAGACCATGTTCTCCGGGAACACCTCGGTCCAGCGGGCGCGGGCGGTGTAGTAGTTCACGGTCTCGTCGTTGGGGTTTCCAATGAACGCCAGCTCGGCGTCCCCGATCGCACCGGCGTAGGCAGCGGCGTCGTAATGGTAGATGTAGGAGGACTCAGACTGGATCAGGGTGCTCGACGGCGCCAGCGGGGAGAGCTGTTCCAGCGTCTGGTCCACAACCGTGCCCCAGCTGCGCTCGTCCTTGTGCAGGATCCGCTCCCCCAGCTCATAACCGCCGCGCAGTGCGCTGGGAATCCGGTAGCCGGCCTCATAAAGCAGCACGACGCCGCGGATCATGTTCTGGTCCAGGACGTCGAACCGTCCGGCCGGGCTGGAGTCCAGGATGATCACTTCCACCTGCACGCCGCGGGCCAGCAGCCGTGCGGCCATTTCCACGGCCACCATGCCGCCGAAGCTGTGGCCGTAGAAGTAGACGCGGTTGAGCCGGCGGGTGCGGATATGCCGGAACACCTCGGCTTCGAGCGTGTCCATGTCCAGGCCCTTGTTGGAGTACCCCACCGCAGCCATCTGCCCGCGCCGGGCCAGCGCCGGGCGCAGTGAATTTACAATCCAGACTGCTTCTTCCCAGCTGGTCTTGTACCCCGGGAACATAAACCACATGGCGCGCGGGAAGCGGGAGGCCGCCTCGTCGTCGCGCACCGTCAGGATCTCCAGCTCCTCACGCTGCTCCTGGATCAGGCGCGTGACAAAGAGGTCTGCGGCCAGCGTCAGGCCCGCAGCGGCTCCCACCAGGAACCGCCGCCGGGAAAAGCGGCCCAGGCTCTCCGCATAGCGGAGGACCTTTGCTGGGTCATCGCTCATGGGCTCCGCAACCGGTGGTGCTTAGTCGAGCCCGAGCTCGTCCTTGCCGAACGCGAACAGGTACGGCACGCCGGCTTCGGCTTCAATGCGTTCCTTGGCACCGGTGTCCCGGTCCACGATCACCGCGACGGCCACAACATTGCCGCCCGCGTTCCGCACGCCCTCTACAGCGGTCAGTGCCGAGCCGCCGGTGGTGGAAGTGTCTTCCAGGACAACGACGTCGCGGCCCGCGACGTCGGGACCTTCCACCTGGCGGCCCATGCCGTAGGACTTCTGGGCCTTGCGGACCACAAACGCGTCCACGGTTCCGCCGCTGCGGGCCGAAGCGTTCATAACGGCAGTGGCGACCGGGTCCGCGCCCATGGTCAGCCCGCCGGCGCTGGCGAACTCAATGCCGGCGGATTCGATCATGTCCAGCATGACCTCGCCGACCAGCTGCGAAGCTTCGTGGTGCAGGGTGATGCGGCGCAGGTCAATGTAGTAATCGGCTTCCTTGCCGGACGAAAGAATTACCTTTCCACGCACCACCGCCAGCTCCTTGATCAGTTCCAGGAGGCGGGCACGGGACGCGGTGATCTGCGGGGAAGTCATGCCCCAATCCTATCCGAGCACCCCCTTGCAGCCCTTCGGGACGGGAGGGCACCGCGTCACAGAACGCGCGGCCTCTGCCCGTGGAAACTGCGCGTTGTATAGGCTGAACGCCATGCGCGAACTTCAAGCCGAAATCATTGCCGAAATGGGTGTGCACCCCGCCATTGATCCGGAAGCGGAGATCCGGCGCCGGGTGGACTTCCTCAAGGACTACCTGCACACCGCCCATGCAAAGGGGTTTGTGCTGGGCATCAGCGGCGGCGTGGACTCCACGCTCGCAGGCCGCCTGGCCCAGCTCGCCGTGGACGAACTGAACGCCGAGGGCACGGACGCAAACTTCATAGCCCTGCGCCTGCCGTACCGGGTCCAGCACGACGAGGACGACGCCCAGGCCGCGCTGGAGTTCATCCAGCCGAAGACCTCATGGACCTACAACATCGGCGACGCCGTTGACGGGTTCGAGAAGGCCTACGCCGCCATGGAAACCGGCACCCTAAGCGACTTCAACAAGGGCAACATTAAGGCCCGGGTACGGATGACCGCCCAGTACGCCGTCGGCGGGGAACACAACCTGCTGGTCATCGGCACGGACCACGGCGCCGAATCCGTGACCGGCTTCTTCACCAAGTACGGCGACGGCGGCGCAGACATCCTGCCGCTGTTCGGCCTCAACAAGCGCCAGGTCCGCTCCCTGCTCAGCGCACTGGGAGCCTCCGACAAGCTCGTCGGCAAGGCACCGACGGCTGACCTGCTCGACGGCGTTCCCGGCCAGACGGACGAAACCGAACTGGGCATCACCTATGACCAGATCGACGACTACCTCGAAGGCCGCGACGTCTCCGACGAAGCGGCGGAGAAGATCGAGAAGCGGTACCTGATGACGAGGCACAAGCGGACTACTCCGGTTTCGATTCTTGATTCGTGGTGGAAGTAGTTCTTCGCTGGGTGGGGCAGGGTCCCGGAACGGCGGCAACGAAACTCCTTCGCTCGCAGAGCTCGCTTCGGAGTATTAAAGCCGCCTAACCCGGGACCCGCCCGCCAGCGATTGGGTAGGTGGCAGGGGGCGAGCCCCTAACCCGGGACCCGCCCGCCGGCGGTTGGGCAGGTGGAGCGTGCCCGGCTCGGCCGGACCCGATGCGCCGACCACCGTTGCCACTCCTCGTTACGGCTGTGGCTGGTGTGACCTCAGCAGGTAACAGGTGCAACAGAGCGTGGGAAGGGCGGTTGAGTCAGGCGGTTGGAACTGATTCCAGGCCCACCGCAAACTCAGCACCGGTGTTATTCCGCAGCTCATCGAGGTCTTGACCGGGAGCCAGGCGGCGGAGGATCAGGGCGCCGTCGACGACGTCGAAAACTGCACGGTCGGTGATGATGCGGTCCACAACGCCGACGCCGGTCAGGGGCAGGTCGCAGGAGCGGACGATCTTTGGAGTACCGTCCTTGGCGACGTGATCGGTGATCACAATGACGCGCGGGGTGCCTGCCACCAGGTCCATGGCGCCGCCCATGCCTTTGACGAGTCTGCCCGGAATGGTCCAGTTCGCCAGGTCTCCGGAGGATGAGACCTGAAGCGCACCAAGAACCGCGGTCTGTACGTGGCCGCCGCGGATCATGCCGAAGGACGTGGCCGAATCGAAGAAGCTGCCGCCGGGAAGCACCGTGACGGTCTGTTTGCCGGCGTTGATCAGGTCGGCGTCTTCCTCTCCCTCATAAGGGAAGGGGCCCATGCCCAGGAGCCCGTTTTCGCTCTGCAGGAAGACGTTCACTCCCGGCGGCAGGTGGTTCGCCACCAGCGTGGGAATGCCGATGCCCAGGTTGACGTACTGGCCGTCTTCAAGCTCTGCTGCGGCAATGGCCGCCATTTCATCCCGCGTCCACATGGTCTTAGGCCTCCACCCGGACCCGCACGGTCCGCTGCTCGATGTGCTTTTCAGTGTTTTCTGCTCTCACCACTCGCTGGACGAAGATTCCTGGAGTGTGGATCCGTTCCGGGTCCAGGAAACCGGTGCTGATTTCCTCGGCCTCGGCGATCGTCATCCGGCCTGCCGCCGCTACCAGCGGGTTGAAGTTCTGTGCCGTCATCCGGTACCGCAAATTGCCTTCAGCGTCCGCCACGTGGGCACGGACAAGGGCAATGTCGGCGACGATGCCGCGCTCCAGAATGGCGCGCTGCCCGTCGAAGACTGCCTCGGGTTTTCCTTCTGCCACCGGAGTGCCCACTCCGGTGGGAGTGTAGAAGGCCGGAATCCCCGCTCCGCCGGCACGCAGCCGTTCGGCCAGGGTTCCCTGCGGAACGAACTCCACCTCCAGGTCCCCGGACAAATACTGTTCGGCGAACAGCTTGTTCTCACCGACGTAGGAACCCAGCACCTTCGAAACCTGCCTGTTCTCCAGCAGGAGTCCCAGTCCCTTGCCGTCCACGCCCATGTTGTTGGAAACAATCGTCAAACCGGTGGCTCCGCTGTCCCGCAATGCGGTAATTAGGTTGACCGGGATCCCGCTCAGGCCGAACCCGCCAACGGCAACGGTCATGCCGTCCTGAACGGTCTCCGCAAGGGCTTCGCCGGCGCTGCCCAGTATCTTGTTCCCCATCAGCAGGCTCCTATGCTCATAATGTGGACTTGCTAGTGTCTGGTTCCCGAGGCTAGGTACCGGCCCGTGTGCGGTCAATCAACACGGTCAAAGTGTTCGGATGATGGCCTGCGCTCCGAAATGCGTTCATAATGTGGACATGATTGAAGGGGTAAAGGGGGCCCAGGTTGTCCATCGGCTTGCCGGTGTTCTGCGGACGGTGAGCGCGGCGATGCCGCACGGAATTGCCACCAGCGACGTCGCGAGGGCTGCGTCCCTGCCCCGGCCGACTGCCCACCGCCTGCTTTCCTCGCTGGCTGCCGAGGGGTTCCTGGACCACGACGCCAGTTCCGGGCGCTGGCTGCTGGGTCCTGAGCTCTACCTCATGGGTTCAGTGGCCGCCGAACGGTACGACATTTCCACCCTGGCCCGGGAACACGTCCGGGCCCTGGCCGAAGCCACGGGTGAGAGTGCATTCTTCTCGGTCCGCCGCGGAAATGAGACCGTCTGCCTGCTGCGTGAGGACGGCGCGTTCCCCATCCGCTCGTTTGTCCTTCACGAAGGCAAGCGTTTTCCGCTCGGCGTCGCCTCCGCAGGCCTGGCGATCCTGTCGTTCCTCCCGGAAAGCACGGTGGAGAGCTACCTTGCCTCGGCCAACCTCTTTGCCGAATATGGCGAGGGCCATGATCCGGACTCGGTCCGGGCCCGCATCCGCGAAACCCGCACCCTGGGCTACGCCGTTAATCCGGGCCTGATCGTCACCGGAAGCTGGGGAATGGGTGCAGCCGTCTTTGACCCTTCGGACCAGCCTGCCTGGGCCCTGAGCCTGACCGGCATAGCTCCCCGTTTCGCTCCTGAGCGCCGTCCCGATCTGGGCCGCCTCCTCCTCCACCACGCCCACGAACTCTCCAAGAAACTCCGCCCTTCTCCGACCCGGTAGCCCGTTCCCTGCCACCCTGCCCTTTGGAACTTCCCTGCACTTTGGGACGAGCAGAGAGCAGGGTGTGCCTCCACTTTGGGACTTCCCTGCCGGTTCGGGACACCCCGGAAGCACGGTTTTCCTCCACATTGGGACTTCCCTGCCAGTTTGGTACTTTCCTGCGCGGCGCCACGGCAGGAAAGTGCCAAACCGGATGGATTGTCCCAAATCGGAGCGATTCCAGCCCGATTCACGCAGCTCTGCTGAACTGCTCCCCTCAGCGCCGATCCTGCCTCGCACTATTACCCCTCCGATCAGCCGGCCGGAGAGGCTTCCGCTCCCCCGTCTGATGCACGCGCCCGGCAGGTGAGGTCCGGGCGCAACGGCCCGCCGGATGAGCCAGCTTAGGCGGCTAATCAAAGGCATCCCCGCCGCCGGTTCCCGCCGGATCTGCCGGGCAGGTGAGGTGCCTGCGCAACGGTCCGCCGGACGGGCCGGGTTAGGCGGCTTTAATACTCCAAGCGAGCTCTGCGAGCGCAGGAGTTTCGTTGCCGCCGTTCCGGGCCGCCCGGCGGACACCCGCGGACCATCTGCGGGCCAGCCGCCCGGAAGACCCACCAAGGAGCCACGCTGGAACGTAGGCCCCTCTTGCGCGGATTGGGTAACGTAGCAAGGGTGAAGATTGCTACTTGGAACGTGAACTCAATTCGTGCCCGTGCCGACCGCGTTGAGGCCTGGCTGCAGCGCTCTGACGTTGATGTCCTGGCTATCCAGGAGACCAAAGCCAAGGATGACAACTTCCCGTGGGAGATGTTCGAGTTCAACGGCTACGAAGTGGCGCACTTCGGGCTGAGCCAGTGGAACGGCGTCGCCATCGCGTCGCGGGTGGGCCTCGACGACGTCGAGCGCACCTTCCCGGGCCAGCCGCATTTCGGCAAGACCGAGGAGACCACCGCCGCCGAGGCCCGGGCCATCGGCGCCACCTGCGGCGGTGTGCGGATCTGGAGCCTTTACGTTCCCAACGGCCGTGCCGTCGATGACCCGCACATGCCGTACAAGCTTGAGTGGCTGAAGGTCCTCCGCGACCAGGCGTCCTCCTGGATCGAGGCTGATCCCAACCTGAATCTGGCCCTGATGGGCGACTGGAACATTGCTCCCCGCGACGAGGACGTCTGGGACATCGACTGGTTCCGCGCCCAGAATGCCACCCACATCACTGAACCCGAGCGGGCTGCCTTCCAGGCGTTCCTGGACTCCGGCTTCCAGGACCTGTCCCGCCCCTACACCGAGGGTCCGGGCGTCTACACCTACTGGGACTACACGCAGCTTCGCTTCCCGAAGAAGCAGGGCATGCGCATCGACTTCGCTCTGGGCTCCCCCGCCCTGGCGGCCCGGGTTACCGGCGCCAGCATCGACCGGGAAGAACGCAAGGGCAAGGGCGCTTCGGACCACGCTCCCGTGATTGTGGAACTGGACTAGGCATGGCCGGGACACCGGAGGCTACCGTGGGGCGGACGTTCCCGTACGTGTCCTACCTGCGCGCCTACGAACCGCTGGATGCCTTCGACGACGCCCAGCAGCTCCGCATCCTGAACCAGCGTTCACGCGCCCGCCACGAGACAGAGGTGCTGGAACGCAGCGACGCCGTCCGGCGGCTGGTGCGCGCCGTTTCCGACCCGTTCCCGCACAATTCCACGGACCTGGTCCGGGTGCTGCACCATCCCGGCCCGGACGGCACCACCACACGCCTGTACTGCCCCAACCAGCTCGCGGTCCGGACGTCCCTGGCAGCTGAGTCGCTGGGCGAAACCGTCCACGGACCGCTGGTGGATGTGCTGCTGCCGGAGGTGGCGCGGGAAGCGCACGCTGCCCGGATTGACCCGGATTCCTTCGCTGATTCCCTGGCGAAGCTGCACACCCGTTCGGCCACCTGGGGTGTGCCTTTCGGCTGGTTCGTGCTGATGCATGAGGATGACCAGACCGAGGTCGTGGAGGAGGACGGCCGGGTGCTCACCGTCCGGCTCTCCGCTCCGGTGCAGCAGTGCATTGAACGCGCCCGCCACGCTGCGGCGGCGCTGGCCCTGGCCGCCCCCGAGCTGGATCTGCTGGACGAGCTGACGGACCTCGTGGCGTGGATGGAGGTCTTCTCCCCCGCCGCCGTGCTGGAGCTGGACTACGGTCCCGTGGCGGAGCTGGTGTACCCGGACGATTCCCCGTCCGACGTGCGGCTGGGCATCGAATCGCTGGCCGACAATGACATGACCGGCGCCGCAGCAGCCTACCGGCGGCTGGCCGGCCGCTGGATCCCCATCCGCCAGCTCGCCCGCGCTTCCTGAGACCGGGTGCGGCTGCAAAAGCAGCTGGACCCCATAGGACCGGTCAGCGGACCCTTTCTTCCCGGCCCAGCCGGTAGCGCCGGCCCGCTTCGATGCTGATCAGCACGGTTGAGCTGCGGCCCAGCGCCGCGTCCAGGGCGTCGATGAGGCTGGTGGCATCGGCGGCCACGAGGTGCGGTGCCGCTCCCTGCCGCGGCACGATCCGCACGCGCAGCCCGTTGCCGTCCTGCAGTTCCCACGTGCTGACTCCCACCGATGTCACGTCAGGATCCTTCAGCAGGGCCTCGCGCAGGGCCTGTTCCGGCACCGCGCCGCTGACGGCAATCCGCCCCGGCGCGCCGTCGTCGTCGTATTCGGCAACCAGTGTGTCCGCCCGCCCGCGTCCCTGAGCGGCTATCCAGAGCACCAGGAGCACAATAATGACGATCATGGCCAGGGCCAGCGCGGGCCAGAGCCAGCTCTGGCTCTGGCCTGGAATGGCGGTGCCGCTGAGCAGCCGCCGGAGTCCCCCGGTAAGGGCCGGGGCAGTATCCTGCCACCAGCGGGCGGCAGCCGGGTAAGCACTGAGCAGCACCAGTCCGGCGCCCAGGGCGAGCAGCAGCAGGCCGCCGAGCCCCAGGAGCAGGCGGTTCACGGAGCGCGGGGTGCGGTTCACTGTCCGATCGCCCCCACGGTAGATACGAGTACGGTCACGGCCGGCTGCGACTGGAGTCCGGTGAGCGCCAGCTCATCCTCCACGGCGTCACGCACGGCCTCTGAATCCACGGGAATTCCGGATGTGGGGCGGACCCTCACTTCAACCCGCGTCCGGCCGACGGTCACCAGCACCTGGCTGGAGGTGACGCCGGCGGTCAGACGGGCGCGGCGGGCCAGGGAGGAGGCCAGAACTTCAGCATCAACCACGACGGCGGCACGCGGGTTGGGGATGGCGTAGCGGGCACGGCGGCCGGGGAGCACCGCCATCAGGAAAAACCAGAGGCCGGCCAGGAAGATCAGGGCACCGGCGAGCCCCAGAACCAGCGGGTCGGCGTCGCCCGGCAGCCCGGCGAGCCAGTGGGCGAAGGTGGGCGGGTCTATCAGCCATTCGTCCTGTCCCAGGGACTGCAGCACTGACTCAAGCAGGACATACAGGCAGAACAGAATACCGACGACGGCGGCGATCACTGCCGGGGCGGTCCGTGCGGCATGGGTTTCCCGCCGGACGATCCGGCCGGTGGAGCCCTCGGTGGGCGGAGCAGCGGTGGTGTCGGTCATTTCACCCGGCTCCCTTCCTGCACGCGGATGCCGGTCACCCGGATGTCCACGAGGGAGAGAATTGAACCGGTGAGATAGGTGATCCGCTGCAGCAGCGCCGGTTTCGCGGCATGCACCCGGTCCCAGACGGATCCGCCGGTGCGCTCCACCAGGCCCGGGTCCTTCACCACGGCACCCAGCGGCGGCATGGTGACCGGCAGCGCCAGGGACAGGGCCAGCAGGCCCTGGTCATCGCTCCAGACAACGCGGATCGCCGAGGCCGGAACACCAAAGTGTTCCGCAGCCACGGCTTGGGCAGTGCTGGTCAGCGCCTGGGTGCTGATCCGGTTGTGCCCGGCCAGCGGCGCAGCAGAGCGGGGTTTGGTTTCCCCCGGCACAACAGCAGTGCTCATGAGGACGAACGGCGCCCGGTGAGGGCGTCCCGCACGCTGCGGAAATCGACCTTGCCCTCAGCGGCCCGGCCGAAGAAGGCTCCAACCGCGATGAACAGGGCCATCAGCAGGAAACCCCAGAAATCAAAAAGAAGGGCGGTGAAAGCCAGCACGGCACCCACAGCCATACCCACCACGGTCGGTTTCATTGTTCCTGCCTTACTTTCAGTCCCGCGCGGGACCGGATAAGCGTTGGTTGATCCTTCAAAGCCCGGAAAATTCCGCATTTCAGTCCTGGACCGTGCCCGGCTGCCGTTTGACCGCACGGGGATCCAGCGCGTCGGGGATGTGCACATCCGCCACCGACACGTTGACTTCCACCACGTTCAGGCCCACCAGATCTTCGACAGCGGAATACACGGCGGAGCGGACGGAGTCGGCAAGACCGGTAAGCGGAATGCCGTAATCAGCTACCAGAGTGACGTCAACGGCAGCCTCGGTTTCACCAACTTCGACGTTCACACCCGCAGTGGCACTGCTGTCGGAGCCGGCGACGGCGTCGCGTACCGCTCCCAGGGTCCGGCCGGCACCGGTGCCAAGCGAGTGGACCCCGGGAACTGCCCGCGCAGCAATGGCGGCAACCTTTGCCACTGCCTGTTCGGCGATGGAGGTGCGTCCGCCGGGTTCATTCCCGGAACTGGAGGCGCCCGCCGGCGGAGGAACGGCAGGCCCCGGCGGCACGTGAGGCGCTGCCGGAACTGCGGTATTCGGTTTGGGACCGGGACCCGGCGGCGGGGAGACCGGACCCGGACCGGCCGGCGTCGGGCTCACTGGCTGGTTTCCGGCAGCGGCAGGACCGTTTCCCGGAGTGATCTGGGCATCTTCCATAAGAGCCAAGCCTAGCCCCTCACCTGCTCCGTTGGGCAGGGAGCCTTCAGCTCATCCGGACGCGGCGGCCGGTCACCTGGGTTGGATCGATGCCCACGAACATGTTCCGCTGCCCGCCGCCGTAGGGCGCAGTGCTGCGCATCCCCCACAGCTTGGTCAGCAGCGACTCGTCTTTGACGGCATTCGCGCGCCCGCTGACCAGGACGGACCAGCCGGACATGGCCTCGCCGTCGTGCGAGTCCACCTGGAAAGACGTATTCAGATCCCCCGGCAGCAGCGCCAGCCCGCTATCCTCGCTGGTCCGGAAATAAAGCGACTTATCATGCACCAGGTAGTTCACGGGAAAGACCAGCAGCCTCCCGTCCTGCAGGAAGGCGATCCTCCCGGTTTCCTGGCCACCCAGCAGGGACCAGCACTGAGCTTCGCTTAGCTCCTCGTTCTCATGCGGGCTCACGGAGTCCCACTGGAACGCTTCACTGTTTGGAATCATCTTTGACCTCCATAGGGTTCGACCGCTCAAGTGAACCGTCCCGTGACGGTGAAGGAAAGGGTGAACGGTGTTCCGGGGTCCCGGACGAGGCCAAATGCACGCAGACAGAAAGAAACCCCGCACTCACTGAGTACGGGGTTTCTTAGCTGGTGGCTCCGACCGGCGTCGATCCGGTGACCTTTCGATTTTCAGTCGAACGCTCTACCAACTGAGCTACAGAGCCGGGCATCATCGAAAGATGATCACCGAGATCTTCCAAATCGCTTCAGAAAATCTGAGCGACCCTGACGGGACTTGAACCCGCGACCTCCGCCGTGACAGGGCGGCGCGCTAACCAACTGCGCTACAGGGCCTTGCTTTTCACGAGTGTAAACTCTACCAGCTTTTCAGCGGTTGAATTACCACTCTCGTGAGTACCCCCAACGGGATTCGAACCCGTGCCGCCGCCGTGAAAGGGCGGTGTCCTAGGCCGCTAGACGATGGGGGCTCAGAACACGCAGCGTTCAACTTGGCTGACTCCGAGGCTTCTCGGTTCCAGTCGTGTTTCCCGGCTGCGGACCTATAAAACTATAGGGCCTACTGACGGGATTTCCAAAATCGGGTTTCACAGGCCCCCGGCTAGAGTGGAAATGTGCCGATCGAGATGAGCCCCGATGACTTCGAAGCCGCCGTCGACGACGCCCTGAACTCCATTCCGGAGGACCTGGCCAAGGCGATGAACAACGTGGCGGTCTTCGTTGAGGACGAGTACGTTCCGGGCCCGCACGAGGACCCGGGGACGGAGCTGCTGGGCCTGTATGACGGTACGCCCCTGACTGAGCGGGACTCCTGGTGGGGAGCAGGTTCACTGCCGGACCGGATCGTCATCTTCAGCGGACCGCTGATGCGCATGTGCGACAGCCGCGATGAGCTGGTCGATGAAATCCGGATCACCGTTATCCATGAGGTGGCCCACCACTTCGGGATCGACGACGCCCGGCTTCATGAACTGGGCTGGGGCTAGCCTGTAATTATGGGTGATCATTCCGGCCACAGCCACGGGCTGCCGTCAGGCACCGCCACCGGCAGGCACCGCCGCAAGCTGCTGGCTGTTTTCCTCATCACCATCTCGGTGGTCGTCATTCAGGCGGCCGGCGCACTGATCTCCGGGTCGCTGGCACTGCTGGCGGACGCCGGGCACATGCTCTCGGATGCGGCGGGGGTTTCGATTGCCCTGCTGGCTGCCTGGATAGCAGGCCGGCCCGCGACGTCGAAACGCACCTACGGCTACCAGAGGGCGGAAGTCCTCGCGGCCCTGGCCAACGCGGTGCTGCTGATTGTGATTGCAGTTGTCATCTTCACGGAAGCCGTCCGCCGGATCGGTGACGCTCCGGAAGTCCACACCGGGATCATGCTGTTCGCCGCGGTCATCGGCGGACTGGCAAACCTGGTGTCCCTGCTGATCCTGCGCTCGGGCCGCAAGGAAAGCCTGAACGTACGCGGGGCGTATCTGGAGGTGCTGGGCGACCTGCTGGGCTCGGCCGCTGTGGTGGTGTCCGCCGTCGTCATCATCCTGACCGGCTACCAGCAGGCGGATGTGTGGGCCTCGTTCCTGATCGCCGCGATGATCCTGCCGCGGGCGTGGTCGCTTCTCCGGGAAGTAATCGACGTGCTCCTGGAAGCAACGCCGCAGGGGGTGGACGTCGAAATGATCCGGGAGCACATTGTCCGCGTGGACGGCGTGCAGGACGCCCATGACATCCACATCTGGACCATCACTTCCGGGGTGCCGGTCTTCTCCGCCCACGTGGTTGTGGATGAGGAGTTCCTCACACCGCACGGAATGGACACCATCCTGGACCGGCTTTCGAACTGCCTCTCCAGCCACTTCGACACGGAGCACTGCACCTTCCAGCTCGAGCCGGAGCGGCATGCCGTCCACGAGGGTGAACGGCATGCCTGAGTCCTGCTCCTACTCTTCGGCCATCGGGCCAAACTTCGCCCGGTCAGCCAGACGCGGATCGTCGTAGTCCGGAACCACCATGACGGGGCCCTTGGCGTGGTGCAGCACGCTCTGGCTGGTTGAGCCCAGCAGCATACCGGCGAATCCGCCGCGGCCGCGGGTGCCAAGCACCACCAGTTCAACGTTTGCGGTGCGCCCCACCATAATTTCCGCCGGCGGCCCGTCCACGAGCTCCACGGACATCTCCACGTCCGGGAAGTGGCTCTGCAGCCAGTTCCGGCCAGCGTTGAGCTGCTCCATCAGTTCGGCGTGCAGTGCGTCAACGTCCAGCGGTGCAGGCACCCAGGCCAGCGATCCGCTGAACGGGGGCAGTGCGCAGACGATGCGCAGCGGCAGGCCGGTGCTGCGTGCCTGTTCGGCGGCCACCAGGGAGGCGGCACGGCCGTGTTCTGAGCCGTCAACGCCGACGACGATGGCCTGGTGCACATCGTCTGCCACCGGGGATCCTGCCGGAACGGACACACCGGCTTCGGGCAGCCGTCCGGCGGTCCGCAGCGGAACGATCACCGTGGGGCATTTGGCGTGGGCCGGAAGTGCACTCGAGACGGAGCCAAGGAGCCGCCCCACGAATCCGCCGCGGCCGCGGGAACCCACCACCATAAGATCCGCGTCCTCGGAGAGTTCCAGCAGGACTGCGGCAGCATCCCCGGTTTCAACCCGGGAGATGACCTCGAGACCATCGTGGGAGATGCGGGCCAGGGCCTTTTCCTGAACGGAGCGGGCACCGTCGCGGATCACGGCGTCATCAACTGCCGTGTAGCCGGCGTCCATGGACGACGCCGCGAAGATGGGAACGGTGTAGGCCGTCACTACGTGCAGCGGAACACGCCGCCGCCGGGCTTCCCTTGCAGCCCAGGTGAGGGCACAGATGCTCTGGTCCGAGCCATCCACACCGACCACGATTCCGGAGCGGAGCGGGTCCGCCTCAAACTCAGCATCGAACACAATCGGCTCCCTTCGGGTGCACACAGCCACCCTTGGCTGCGCTCCTATTGAAAGCCTACCCGCGAAGGTTCGCAGGCGGCGGTATCTATTTCGGCGCGACCTGCGCATTAAAAGCTCGGGGCACCGCAGGACTAATATCGAAACTGGTGCTTTCGCACATCCCCGAGCCACAACACTCACTCAGAGGAAAACAGTCATGCTCAAGCAAGGTTCAAGACTGGACCGGTATTTCGAAATCTCCAAGCGGGGCTCCACGGTTGCCACGGAGATCCGCGGAGGTCTGGCCACATTCTTCGCCATGAGCTACATCGTGGTCCTGAACCCGCTGATCCTCGGAGGAGAAGACGGTGCCGGCAACGTCCTGGGTGCCCCTGCCGTCGCCGCGGCCACGGCACTGGTGGCCGGCGTCCTGACCATCATCATGGGCGCGTGGGCCAAGCACCCGTTCGCCCTGGCCACCGGACTGGGCGTCAACGCGTTCGTCGCCGTCACCGTTGCCACGACCGATAACCTCACCTGGCCCGATGTGATGGGCCTGGTAGTCCTGGCCGGCATCACGATGCTTATCCTGGTGCTGACCGGGTTCCGGACAGCGGTCTTCAGGGCCGTTCCGGCGAGCCTCAAGACCGCCATCGTTGTGGGCATCGGCCTCTTCATCGCGCTGCTCGGATTCGTCAACGCCGGTTTTGTCCGCCGCGTCCCCGACGCCGCCGGCACCACTGTTCCTGTAGAGCTTGGCGCCGGCGGAGACTTGCTGGGCTGGCCGACTTTCGTGTTCGTTTTTGGCCTGATCCTCACCATCGTGCTCATGGCCCGCAAGGTCCGCGGCGCCATCCTCATTGGCATCCTGTCCTCCACGGCGCTGGCCGTCGTCATTGAAACCGTTGCCGCCCCCGGCAGCCAGGGCGCAGGCGTAGCAACCGGCTGGTCCCTGGTCACCCCGAGCATGCCGCAGTGGGGCGCCCCCGACCTTTCCCTGATCGGCAACTTCAACCTCTTCGGGTCCTTTGAGACGATGGGCATCATTGGCGCGTCACTGCTGGCCTTCGTGATCCTGCTCAGCATCTTCTTCGATGCGATGGGAACCATGGTGGGTCTCTCCACCGGGGCCGGAAGCATCGACAAGGACGGCAACATCCCCAACGTTGACCGCGTACTGCTTGTTGACGCAGCGGGCGCGATCGCCGGCGGCGGAGCCAGTGTCTCCTCCAACCAGCTGTTCGTTGAATCAGGCGCAGGCATCGGCGAAGGGGCCCGCACCGGTCTGGCATCGATCGTCACCGGCCTGCTGTTTATCGCAGCCATGTTCCTGACCCCGCTGATCTACCTGGTGCCGTTCGAAGCAGTGGCCCCGGCACTCGTCGTCGTCGGTTACCTGATGACCACCCAGGTGGCGAAGATCGACTGGTCGGACATCGGACTGGCCCTGCCGTCCTTCCTGACCATTGTGCTGATGCCCTTCACCTACTCGATCGCTAATGGCCTGGGTGCCGGTTTCGTCTCCTACGTGCTTATCCGCACGGTGCAGGGACGGGCCCGGGAAGTCCACCCGGTCATGTGGATTGTCGCCCTGGCATTCGCCGTCTTCTTCTGCGTCGGCCCGATCGAAGCTGCCCTGGGCGTCTAAACCCTTATCTCCGCAGCTGCATCAGGGAAGTGGCCCCCCCCGCCGGCGGGGGGCCGGCCCGTTTAAGGGGGGGGGGGTTACGCGGTTTGACCCGCGGGGGAGGCCGCGGGGCTAACCAGGGGTGACCGCCCCGAAGCCCCGCCCCATGGAA